>CAZSFA010000052.1:9255-10460 GCA_964606055.1 uncultured Oceaniradius sp.
CGCTGGGCGTGATCGGCTGCGGCAACATCGGCTCGGTGGTCGCGACGCGCGCGCTGGGGCTGAAGATGCGGGTGATCGCGTTCGACCCGTTCCTGTCGCAGGACCGTGCCAACGAACTGGGCGTCGAGAAGGTCGAACTCGACACGCTGTTCGCGCAGGCCGATTTCATCACGCTGCACACACCGCTGACCGACAAGACGCGTAACATCATCGATGCCGAGGCGATCGCGGCGATGAAGGATGGCGTGCGCATCATCAACTGCGCGCGCGGCGGTCTGGTCGACGAGGCGGCGCTGGCCGACGGGCTCAAGGCCGGCAAGGTCGCCGGTGCCGGCATCGATGTGTTCGAGACCGAGCCGGCCACCGACAATGTGCTCTTCGACATCCCCAATGTGGTGTGCACGCCGCATCTGGGCGCGTCGACCTCCGAAGCGCAGGAGAACGTCGCCCTGCAGGTGGCCGAGCAGATGAGCGACTATCTGCTCAAGGGCGCGGTGACCAACGCCATCAACATGCCCTCGATCAGCGCCGAGGAAGCGCCGGTTCTGACCCCTTACGTCAAACTGGCGGACGTGCTCGGCGCGTTCGTCGGACAGGTGACCGAATCGGCGATCCTGGAGGTCGAAATCCTCTATGACGGCGATGTCGCGGACCTCAACACCACCGCGCTGACCAGCGCCGCGCTGGCCGGGCTGATCAAGCCGCAGGTCAACGGCGTCAACATGGTCTCGGCACCGGTGATGGTGAAGGAACGCGGCGTGATCGTCTCCGAGGTCAAGCGCGACAAGAGCCGGGTCTTTGACGGTTTCATGCAACTGACGGTGAAATCGGCCAACCAGACGCGCTCGGTCGCGGGCACGATCTTCGCCGACGGCAAGCCGCGCTTCATCCAGATCAAGGGCATCAACCTTGATGCCGAGATCGGCCGCAACATGCTGTATACGACCAACACCGACGCGCCTGGCATCATCGGCTTGCTCGGCATGACGCTTGCCAAACATGCTGTGAACATCGCCAACTTCCAGCTTGGCCGGAACCGGCCCGGCGGCGATGCGATCGCGCTTCTGTATCTCGACGGACCGCCGCCCGAGGCGATGATTGCCGAACTGCGCGCGGCGCCGGAAATCCTTTCGGCGAAACCGCTCAAGTTCGACGTTTGAGCCAGTCTCCGTCGGCTGGCCGTTCGGTCAGCCGGCAGGGCGCCG
>CAZSFA010000052.1:10470-17160 GCA_964606055.1 uncultured Oceaniradius sp.
AGTGCGCTTTTGTATCTGGACGCGCCACTGCCCGCGCGTGTGCTCGAGGAACTGCGCACCAAGCCCGAGATCACGTCGGCCAAACCGCTGGAGTTTGAGGTGTAGGCCGCGCCGTCGCACATTGGTCCGATTGTAATGGCGCTGACATCGACGCAGGATGTTCGGCTTGTGTTCGTCGGACCCGAGCCCAGACTGAAACGATGTTTGAGGTTCTGCGAACATCGGTCTTTCAGGACTGGTATGACAGTTTAGGCGATGTAAGGGGCAAGGCGAGAATTGACAGCCGCATCGACCGGATAACGCTTGGCAACCTTGGAGACGTCAAGCCGGTCGGAGCGGGCGTGATGGAAGCCCGTGTTCACCATGGACCCGGCTACCGGATTTACTTTGTTCGTAGGAGGCGCATGGTGATCATCCTTCTGTGCGGAGGTGACAAGGGTTCGCAAAGGCGCGATATTGCCAAGGCGCGTACCTTGGCGCTGGAGGTGTAGATGGCTGTCGAGACTGCTCCATGGAATGTGGCAGACAATCTGGATTCGGCCGAGCACATTGCGGCCTATCTGGAAGCTGCTTTTGAAGACGGTGATCCCGAACTGATCGCCTTGGCACTTGCTAGTGTTGCGGAGGCTCGGGGTCTCGATGAAGTTGCGCGCAATGCCGGTGTCAGCCGGGACACGCTCTACAAGGCGCTGACCGAACAGGGCGATCCGCGGCTGACGACGTTCGTCGGCGTCATGAAGGCGCTTGGGCTGAGGATCGTGGCCGAGCCGGCCTGAGGACGCACCTGCCTCTCAGCGCGCGTCGGGCGCGTAGCGCTCGGCGAGCCAGATGCCGCCGATGACCAGCGCCATGGCGATGGCGTGGTGCAGGCCGAACACCTCGCCCAGTATCAGCACCGCAAGCACCGTGCCCATGATCGGGATCAGGTTGATGAACAGGCCGGCCCGGTTCGCGCCGATCATGCCGACGGCGACGATGAAAAAGACCTGCGCGACGATGGCCGGAAAGACGGCGGCGTAGAGCACGACCAGCCATCCGCGCCTGTCTGGCCAGATGCCGGCCGGCCCGTTCAGTTCGAACACGGCGAACGGGATCGCGATCAGCATCGCCGAAAAGGCCATGGCGATCATGATCGTCTTCCAGTGCAGGTCCGGTTTGTAGCGCAGCGCGATCGAGTAGGTCGCATAGAGAAGCCCGGCAAACGCCATCAGCGCATCGCCGCGATTGATCTCCAGCGCCAGAAGCCGTTCCAGGCTGCCGTTGGAGGCGACCACCGCAACGCCCGCCATCGTCATCGCGAAGCCCAGGATCTGCGCACCGGCAACGGGCGTGCGAAACAGGATGAAGTTGCCCAGCAGGATCAGCGCGGGAATGGCTGCCTGTTCGATCGCGACGTTGATGGCCGATGTGTGGTTCAGGGCCGAATAGAGCGTGATGTTGAAACCGGCAAACCCGGTCGCGCCGAACAGGAACAGGATCGGCAGGTGTCGGCGCACCTGATGCCGGTCGCGCCAGAACTGCCGGCCGCCGATCGCCAGCAGCACGCCCAGCGCCATCGCCCAGCGCAGCGCGGTCAGCGTCATCGGCGAAATGTGGCCGACAGCCAGCTTGCCCGCGATCGAATTGCCCGCCCACAACAGGGCGGTCAGAACGAGCAGCAGGTAGGCAAGGTGCGGTGTGGTTGGGTGCGAAGGGCTGTTCATGTCCGGATGTGGTTGGGAGCCGCCGGTCGCCACCGGCATAGTCTTGCCAAGAAAAAGCCGTGTGCTCGCGCGCCCTTGGCCGTGTTGCTATCGCACTTTTGCCGCAGGATCGCTATAGACCGGTCGGAATTGTCGCGGGCCGGGGCATTTGGCTGACCGATTTCGGGTCATGTCAACGCGCCTTTGCGGCAACGGGTTTGGATGGAGCTGCGAATACGCGGCTGCCGGGGAGAAGCAGTGCATGGCCAATGTAGTCGTGGTTGGGTCGCAATGGGGCGATGAGGGCAAGGGCAAAATCGTCGACTGGCTGTCCGAACGCGCCGATGTGATCGTGCGCTTCCAGGGTGGCCACAATGCGGGCCACACGCTGGTGGTGGACGGCGCCACCTACAAGCTGTCGCTGCTGCCGTCGGGCGTGGTGCGCCCAGGCAAGCTGAGCGTGATCGGCAACGGCGTCGTGTTCGATCCGCATGCCTTCGTGGCCGAACTGGGACGCTTGCGCGAGCAGGGCGTCGAGGTAACGCCCGAGCGGCTGCGAATCGCCGAGAACACCGCGCTGATCCTGTCTGTGCATCGGGAACTGGATGCGCTGCGCGAGGACGCTGCCTCCAACTCGGGCACCAAGATCGGCACGACGCGCCGCGGCATCGGCCCGGCCTATGAGGACAAGGTGGGGCGCCGCGCGGTTCGCGTGATGGACCTTGCCAACATGGAAACGCTGCCGGCGAAGGTCGACCGCCTCCTGACCCATCACAACGCGCTGCGACGGGGGCTCAATCAGCCCGAAGTGAGCCATGCGGCGGTGATGGAGGAGTTGACCAGCGTCGCACAGTCCATCCTGCCGTTTGTCGACAAGGTGTGGAAACTGCTGAACGACCGGCGCCGCGCCGGCGCGCGCATCCTGTTCGAGGGCGCGCAGGGCACCTTCCTCGATATTGATCACGGCACCTATCCGTTCGTGACCTCGTCGAACACGATTGCCGGGCAGGCCGCCACGGGTTCGGGTCTGGGGCCGGACGCGATCGGCTACGTTCTGGGCATCACCAAGGCCTATACGACGCGCGTCGGCGAGGGTCCGTTTCCCACCGAGCAGGACAATGCGGTTGGCGAGCATCTGGGCACGCGCGGCCATGAGTTCGGCGTCGTCACCGGCCGGCGGCGGCGGTGCGGCTGGTTCGACGCGGTGATGGTGCGCCAGGCGGTGGCGGTCAACGGCATCACCGGGATCGCGCTGACCAAGCTCGACGTTCTGGACGGCATGGACGAAGTCAGGGTCTGTGTCGGCTATGAACTCGACGGCAGCCCCATCGACTACCTGCCGGCCAGCCAGGGTGCGCAGGCGCGGCTGAAGCCGGTCTACGAGGTTCTTGAAGGCTGGAAGGAGACGACCGCCGGGGCGAGAACATGGAACGAGTTGCCCGCAAGCGCGGTCAAATATGTTCGCCATATCGAAGAACTGATCGGCGCGCCGGTGGCGCTTTTGTCCACGTCTCCCGAACGCGATGACACCATACTTGTGACCGATCCGTTTCAAGACTAGTTTCGACACACAGCGTGATGCGCATAATGGGTTGAATTCATGGCAGATTTTGCTGCGATTCTGCAAAAGACGCTCGACAGGATGGGCGAAACGACACCGGAGACCCGCGCCAAGGTCTATGACAAGGCGCGCATGACGGTGCGGCGGCAGATCGAATCGATGGACCCCACGCCGCCACAGAGCACGGTCGATCGGCAACTTGCCCGGCTCGATGAAGCGATCGCGGCCACCGAAGCGCGTTATGCGGAGGTCGAGGCCGACGAAGACGATTTCGACGACGCGCAGGACGGGTTCGCCGACGACGGATTTGGCGATGACGACCGCCAGGGTGCGGCGGACGCGCTGTTCGACGCGGCGCCATCGGCCGGGCCGGCACCGCTCTATGTCGACCCGCCGGTTGCGGCCGACCTTTCGGGTCCGCCCAGCCTGAGCGTGGGCGGTGAGGGGCACGGCGCCACCGAAGGCGAACCGGAGCTTGAAGACACCGGCGGCGGATCGCGCTGGCTGTGGCCGACCGTCGGCGTGATCGCGCTGATCGTGGCGCTGGGTGGCGGCTACTACGTCTATCTCGACAACCAGTCTGGCACGGTCGCGGCGACGGTGACCGGCGAGCCGGCCGACGCGGGCAATGTGCGCACGGTCGAACCGGCCGACACCGTGGTCGATGCCGGCGGCAATGGCGAGGATGTCGACAAGTTCACCCAGCGTCTGACCGAGGACGGCCGCGAGATCGATGCCGGCCCCGCCGCGGGAACGATCACCGATGACGAGGGCAGTTCGGTCGCCGACCAGACCGCGCTGCTCGATCCCGGCCAGGCCAATGGCGATCAGCCGGGCGCGACGGGCGAAGCGACCATTCCCGTCGGTCAGCGCACCATTTTCTACGAGGAACGCACCGGCACGCAGCCGGGCACGGCCGTGCAGGGCGCGACGATCTGGTCGGTGGTCGAGGAATCGCCGGGCGCCGGCCTGCCGCTCGAGCCGGCGATCCGCGCACAGGCGTCGATCCCCGATCTTGGCATGAACATGGAACTGACGATCCGCCGCAATGGCGATCCGACCTTCCCGGCGAGCCACATTGTCGAGTTGTTCTTCACCACGCCCGCCACGTTCGAGGGGCGGGGCATCGCCGATGTGCAGCGGATCACGTTCAAGGATACCGAGCAGGACACCGGCAGCGCGCTGATCGCCGTGCCCGCGCCGCTCGACACCAACATCTTCCTGATCGCGCTGACCGACGCGCAGACGGCGGTCGACACCAATGTCGCGCTGATGCGCAGCCAGGGCTGGATCGACATTCCGATGCAGTATGTGACCGGCCGGCGCGCGCTGATCACGCTGGAAAAGGGTATTGCCGGCGATCGCGTGTTCGCGCAGGTGTTCGACGCGTGGGCGTCGGCGCCGCTGGGCACGGCGCAGTCCGGCGGCGGCTGACGCTCATCCATCCAGAAGCGAGCGGTGGCAGGCGACGCCGGCAAGCGCGCCGTCTGCGGCGGCAAACACGGCGTTGAACATCGGCCGCACCAGATCGCCGGCCGCGAACACGCCCTTGACGCTGGTCTGGAGCGTATCGTCGACGGAGACCATGGTTCCCGACGCTTGCTCTTCGACCGCGCAGCCCAGCGCCTGGGCAAACGGGCAGGCGGGTTCACCGTGGGGCTGCACGTAGAGCACCGAGACCGGCACGCGCGTTCCATCGCGCAGGACAACCGCGCCAAGCGCGCCGTCCCGGTGGTGCAGCGCGGCAACCGGGCCCTCGACGAGAGCGATGTTGCTTTCGACGAGCTCGCGGCGCGTTTCGTCGGTCACCCGATGGCCGTTGCTGAACAGCGTCAGCGTGTCGGTCCAGTCGCCGAGCATCCCCACCTGATGCAGCGCGCCCTCGCCGGTCATCAGCACGCCGGTCGGGCGGTCGGCCAGTTCATAGCCGTGGCAGTAGGGGCAGTGCACGACCGTCCTGCCCCAACAGGCGTCGATCCCGCCAATGGGCGGCAGCGTGTCGCGCATGCCGCAGGCCAGGATCAGCCGGCGCGCCGAGACGGTGGCGCCGTCGCGCGCTGAAACGACGAAGCCCTGATTGGTCTTGGCCACCGCCTCAACGGCTTGCTCGCGCAGATCGACGGTCGGGTAGGCGGTCACGTCCCGCCTTCCGCGCTGGCGCATCTCGTCGGGCGACAGCCCGTCCATGCCCAGAAAGCCGTGGCCATTGGGCGAGAACCGGTTGCGCGTGCGGCCATGATCGAAAATGGCGACGGTGCGGCGCGCGCGGGCCAGATAGAGCGCGGCGCTGAGACCGGCGAAACTGCCGCCGATGATGGCGACGTCATGGGTGTGCGTCGGGCGTTGCGACATGATAGACCTCGTCAATCGTCATTTCGTAACCAAGATAGTTACATGAAACGAAATAGCAAGCTCTCACTGGCGCTGCACGCGCTGGGCCATATGGCGTTGGCGCCCGAACAGCCGCAGCGGTCCGAGGACATTGCGGCACACAACAGCACCAACGCGGTGGTGGTCAGACGGGTTTTGGGGCAGTTGCGACGGGCGGGAATCGTGCAGTCGGCGCGCGGTCATGCGGGTGGCTGGCGGCTGGCGCGGCCGGCTTGGGCGATCACGATGGCCGATGTCTATGCCGCGATCGGCGAGCGGTATTTCGATCGTTCGCCTGACGTGGCGCCGGCAGACATTGCCTGTCTCGTCGAGCGGACCTTGCAATCGGCGATGACCGATGCGCTGGCCGATGCCGAGGAGCGGCTTGTCGAGCGGCTGGCGGACGTCAGCATTGCGGACCTGTCGTCGGCGATGGTCGGCGCGGGGTTTGCCGCGCCGGCGCATCAGGACGACTAGGGTCGGGAGGCCGGGCCGAAAAGCGGCCCGGCCGATGCGCCGTCAGCGGGCGTGTTCGAGCTGGGCGGGGCCGGCGGCCAGCTTTGCCGCCGCCGATACCATTGCGGCCTGCACCTTCTCGAACGCACGCACCTCGATCTGGCGCACGCGCTCGCGCGAAATGTCGAACTCGCCTGAAAGCTGTTCGAGTGTCAGCGGGTCCTCGGACAAGCGCCGCGCCGTGAAGATGCGCTTTTCGCGGTCGTTGAGCACGTCCATCGCCTCACGCAGCATCTCGCGGCGGTGGTCGAGTTCGTCTTCCTCGATCAGCATCTGTTCCTGGCTGGCGCTTTCATCGACCAGCCAGTCCTGCCACTGGCCGCTTTCGCCCTCGGTGGCGCGCACCGGCGCGTTGAGCGAAGCATCGCCCGACAGGCGCTGGTTCATCGAGCGCACATCTTCCTCGGAGACCTGCAGATCGGTTGCGATCTTCTTGACCTGATCGGCATTGAGGTCGGAATCGCCGAGCGCCTGAATGCGGCTCTTGGCCTTGCGCAGGTTGAAGAACAGCCGCTTCTGGTTGGCGGTCGTGCCCATCTTCACAAGGCTCCACGAGCGCAG
>CAZSFA010000053.1:0-17044 GCA_964606055.1 uncultured Oceaniradius sp.
GGAATGTGCGCAACGGCCTTCAGGTAGAACGGCAAAACGCCCCACATGACGAAAGCGCCAAGGGCAAATGCAAAACCGGCGAGCGGTTCGGATGGGTTGGCCGGTTGCGGCCCCGTGTCCCGGCTCATTCGGCCGCCAATTGGCCGGCCGTGCCCCTGTTCTTCATCAGTTTGAAGGTGATGGAATCCATCAGCGCCTGGAACGACGCGTCGATGATGTTGTCCGAAACGCCGACGGTGCGCCAGCGCGTCCCGCCGACGTCGGTGGACTCGATGAGAACCCGCGTGACCGCTTCGGTTCCGCCATTGAGGATGCGCACCTTGTAGTCGACCAGTTCGAGATCGGCGATCTCCGCCTGGTACTTGCCCAGATCCTTGCGCAGCGCCAGATCGAGCGCGTTGACGGGGCCCTGCCCCTCGGCAACCGACATGTGCTGACGGCCATCCACGGTCACTTTCACGACGGCCTCGGACAGCGTGATGAGGTCGCCGCGCGCATTGTGACGACGCTCGATGACGCAGCGAAAGGACTCAACGTCGAAGAAATCGGGTACCGTGCCCAGGGTGCGCCGTGCCAGCAGTTCGAAACTGGCGTCGGCCGCCTCATAGGCATAGCCGTCCGCTTCGCGTTGCTTGACGATCGCGATCAGCGAATCCAGGCGCGGATCGTCGGATGGCACGACGATGCCGCGTCGCTTGAGTTCATCGATGAAGTTGGAACGGCCGCCCTGGTCGGAGACCATCACCCGGCGCATGTTGCCCACGCTCTCGGCCGGCACATGCTCATAGGTGCGCGGGTCCTTGCGCAAGGCCGAGGCATGGATGCCCGCCTTGGTGGCGAAGGCGGACCCGCCGACATAGGGTGCTTGCGGGTTTGGCGCCCGGTTGAGCAGTTCATCGAAGGTGCGCGACAGGCGTGTCAGTCCGGTCAGGCTATCGGCGGAGATTCCGGTGTGAAACCGCTCGACCCAGGGCTTTTTGAGGCCGAGCGTTGCGGCGATCGTCACCATGTCGGCGTTGCCGCAGCGCTCGCCAATGCCGTTGAGCGTGCCTTGTATCTGCCGGGCGCCGGCCGCAACCGCGGCCAGCGAGTTGGCGACGGCCTGGCCGGTGTCGTTGTGGGCATGGATGCCGATCCGGTCGCCGGCAATGCCGGCCTCGATGACAGCCGCAGTCGCCCGGCGGACAGCTTCGGGCTGCGTGCCGCCATTGGTGTCGCACAGGACAATCCAGCGCGCGCCGGCGTCATGTGCCGCCTTGGCGCAGGCCAGCGCGTAGTCCGGGTTGGCCGCATAGCCGTCGAAGAAATGCTCGCAGTCGACGAGCGCCTCGCGGCCCGATGCCACCGCCGCCTCGACCGACTGACTGATGGCATCAAGGTTCTCGTCGAGCGTGCAGCCGAGCGCGAGTTCGACGTGGAAATCCCAACTCTTGGCGACAAAGCAGATCGCATCGGCCGCGCTGCCCGTCAGGCTGGCGAGCCCGGGATCGTTGTCGACCGAGACACCGACACGCTTGGTCATACCGAAGGCGACGAATGCCGCCGCGCGCGTGCGGCGGTGCTCGAACAGGGCGGTATCGGTCGGGTTGGCGCCCGGATAGCCGCCCTCGACATAGTCGAACCCGAATGCGTCGAGCATCGCCGCGATCTCGATCTTGTCGTCGAGCGAAAAGTCGATGCCCGGCGTCTGCTGGCCATCTCGCAATGTGGTGTCGAAGAGGTATAGCCGGTCGGTCATGGCTCGGGCCGTGCTCAGAAAACGCCTGCGTAGTAGAGCACCGCCGCGATCACCGCAACGACGAGGACGCCCTTGGCGATCAAACCATAGAGCAGCCATCGCGGCATCTGCACTTGCGGGCTGCGTTCGGTCATCGGGCGATCTCCCAGGTGGTGACGCGATCGCCGGTTTCGGAATCCTTTGAATCCTTTAGCCGGACGCCTTGAGACAACAGATCATCGCGAATCCGGTCGGCCGACGCCCAATCCTTTGCCGCGATGTAGCCGAGCCGCTCGGTGATCGCAGCCTGGACCCGAACGGCATCGACATCGCCGACCGGCGCCGATTCCGGCAGACCCAGAAAGGCAAGCGCCTGCCGCAACGGCGCGCCGGACAGCGCCGAAAGCGCGTGAACCGCATCGACCGTGTTCAGATCGTCCCGCAACGCATCGACCACCGCTTCCACCGAGCCGTGATCGACCGCCTCACCGGCGCGGCGCCACAGGCGGACCAGCACATTGTCGGCCTCCTCCAGACGCCGGACGGTGAAGTCGATCGGCTCGCGGTAGTGGGTCATCAGCATCCCCAGCCGCAGCACCTCGCCCGACCACCGTCGGCCGCCCAGCCGTTCTGTCTCCAGCAGATCGTGCACGGTGAAGAAGTTGTCGAGCGACTTCGACATCTTCCGACCTTCGATGTTCACGTACCCGTTGTGCATCCAGACGTTGGCCATGAAACCGGTGCCATGGGCGCAGCGGCTCTGGGCAAGCTCGTTTTCATGGTGCGGAAACACCAGGTCGATGCCGCCGCCATGGATGTCGAACGTCTGGCCGAGGAGCGCCGCGCTCATCGCCGAGCATTCGATGTGCCAGCCGGGTCGCCCGCGAACGGTGCGTCCGCCGAAACCGGCATCCCAGCCCGGCTCGTCCGCATTGCTCTGTTTCCACAGGACGAAGTCGGCCGGGTTTCGCTTGTGGGCGGCAATGGCGACGCGGGCGCCGGCCTGTTGCTCGTCGAGATTGCGCCCCGATAGCCCGCCGTAGTCGGGCATGGTGCCGACATCGAACAGGACTTCGGCGCCCTCGTCGCCTTCGGCGACATAGGCGTGTCCTTTCTCGATCAGGTCGGCGATCATCGCAACCATCCCGCCAATATGCGCGGTTGCCCGCGGCTCGTGGGTCGGCGGCAAGCAACCAAGCGCGGCCATATCGGCATGGTATTGCGCGGTCGTCTTCCCGGTCACTGCCGAAATTGCATCGTTGAGCGGCAGATCGGGGTGATCGCGCCGCGCCCGCGCGTTGATCTTGTCCTCGACGTCGGTGATGTTGCGCACATAGGTAACGTGCTCGGCGCCGTAGATGCGCCGCAACAGGCGAAACAGCATGTCGAAGACGACGACCGGGCGGGCATTGCCGATATGGGCGAAGTCATAGACGGTCGGACCGCAGACGTACATGCGCACGTTGTCAGGATCGATCGGCACGAAGTCCTGCTTGGCGCGGATCATCGTGTTGTAGAGTCGCAAGGGCGACGTGCTTTCACCTGAGGCCGGCATGACCGTTCTTCCCGTCGAGATCGTCGGCGCCGATGTGCGCCATCGGCTCGCCCCGCGCAACCCCAAGGTGAGCGCTTATGTCGCATTCGACCAGCACGGTCGAAACAACCACTGAACGAGCAAAGGCAAGCCCGGCCAACCGCTGCGGGTAGATTTCACCAAGACCATGCAACAATTGGTCTTTTCCCCGAAAAATGACCTGTTCAAGTGGCGTGGACGCGGGGTAATGTGCAAACCCTCTGCGCAAGGCGGAGCCGGGTATCTCGCGGTGGAGTTTGCGCCCCATCTTCCACTGTGCTCGGCCATTTGTCCCTCTCGGACCAGGAGTGGCAAGTGGCAGATGCCTGGCGCCTTGCGCGGAAGGGGCCAAGCGGCGCGATGTCGGTCGATGCACCGATGTCAATTGCGGCCCACCGGCGCGGCCGTCCCGATGATGCACGCGCGCCCACATCATTTGCCGATTCCCACCAGCAGGCCCATGCCGAGCGCGACCATCACGGCGGCGATGATCAGATCCAGAACCCGCCAGGCCGACGGGCGCGCAAAGAAGGGCGCGAGCAGCCGCGCGCCATACCCAAGCGAGAAAAACCAGGCGAAGCTCGCCGTCATCGCGCCGGCGCCGAACGCAATGCGCGCGGCGCCTTCGTGCCGGCCGGACAGGCTGCCAAGCAGCACCACGGTGTCGAGATAGACATGCGGGTTCAAGAAGGTGAAGGCCAGACAAGTCAGGATCGCCGCCTTGAGCGGCAGCGGAGCGCCGCCCGGAGCCTTGGCAAGCATCGCCGTCGGGCGCAGGGCGCGCCTGAGGGCAAATGCGGCATAGGTGAACAGGAAAGCGGCACCGCCGATCGTGACCGCGCCAATGAGGCCGGGATTGGACGCAATGAACGTGCCGACGCCGGCGACGCCGGCACCGATCAGCGCCGCATCCGACAATGCGCAGATGAGGCACAACACGAAGACATGGCTGCGCATCAGACCCTGGCGCAGGATGAACGCGTTCTGGGCGCCGATGGCGATGATCAGCGTTGCGCCGAGCACGAAGCCCGAAAAGGCCGGGCCTACCAATGCCGTCATCAGAGCAACGTCGGCTGGTCTGCGTCGCCGTCCGTGTCCCGGTCGGCGTACGACCCGGCGGCGGCGCGGCCGCCATCAAAGACCCTGGGCTCGACGCGCTCGCGGACGGCCGGATCGTCGTTTGCGACCTTGTTGACCCGGTCCGAGATCGGCACGGGCTCGTAGAAGCCCGGCTCGCGCGCGGCCATAAGGTGCGCGACATCGGCCGGGGCGTTGTCACGGCAGTCGAGCCATTGCGCGTAGTCTTCGGCGCTCAAGGTTACCGGCACCCGGTCATGGATGAATGCGAGGTCCGGGCCGGCATCAGTCGTCAGGATGGCGCAGGTGTCGACCTCGCTGCCGTCAGGTCCGCTCCAGGTTTCCCAAAGTCCGGCGAACCCGACCAGTTGATCATCGCGTGGCCTCGCCCAATAGGCTTGCGACTGCCTGGTCGCCTTGTCGCGGCGCCATTCGTAGAAGCCGTTGGCCGGAATGATGCAGCGCCGGTGGCGCATTGCGGCACGGAAGGAGGCCTTGCCCGCCGCCGTTTCCGATCGCGCGTTGATCAGGAGCGGAAAACCGCCGGGGTCCTTGACCCATGACGGCAGCAAGCCCCAGCGCATCAACGTCGCCATGCGATCGGGAAGATTGGAACCTTCCGGCCGAGGCGGCGCGGGATGGATCACCAGGACCGGCTGTGTCGGCGCGATGTTGTAACGCGGCGGATAAGGGTCGATGTCGGCAACACCAAAGACATGCTCCACCCTCTGGCGCTCGTCACTGAGCGTGAATCGTCCGCACATGCCACCCGTTCCGTCTATCGCGGTTGCGGCTTGATAGCGTCCGATCGGGCGATGGGGAAGAACCGTCGGCCAAGAGACGCGCCCGCCCGCTGGCCAAGCCCGCGCGGCCGTGGCACATGCCTTCCGCCAACCGATCCCGCAGACCGTGACACCAGACCCCGGGAGCTTTGCCATGACACCGAAACGCCATCCCCAGGCTGCCGTTTCCGTGGTGATCCGCAACGCGGCCAGCGGTGCGTTTCTGCTGGTCCGGCGCGGCCGCCCGCCCGCAAGGGGACTGTGGGCGTTTCCCGGCGGGCGTGTCCGGTGGGGCGAAACCGTGCATCACGCCGCAGCGCGCGAACTGCGTGAGGAAACGCAGCTCGAACTCGACGCAGCTTCGCTCGCCGTCGTCGAGGTGGTGGACCTGATCGGCGATGAGACCGGCGGGGAGCCCGACCATCACTACGTGCTGACGGTGTTCTCGGCCACCGCACGCGGCACCCCGCTGGCCGGCGACGATGCGGACGAGGTGCGCATGGTCACCATCGAGCAAATGGCGGAGATGGCGATGACCGCGACGACGCTGGCGACGGCGACAAGGCTGGCGCGCGGCACCTGAACACCCACGCAATCGTGACCCGTGTTGACTTTGGCCGCCCGGCGCCAGGGCCTATGTGATCATCAAAGCCGTTCACAAAGGGAGGTTGCCATGACCCAACCCGACCGCGCCGTGGCGCGCATTGCCGGCGTGCTTGGCCTGATGGCCCTGTTGGCCTTCGCCGCTTCCATCATGACCACCGAATCTCTGGCCGACACGCAACGCTGGAAGCGGGAAGGATGGACGACCGACTTCGACAAGACGGCCGTCGACCTTGCCCGCATCAAGTCCGGCGGACCTGCGCGCGATGGCATCCCGTCCATCGAGAACCCGGTATTCGAGTTCGTGCCCGATCACGTGGACCTGGCCGACAATGAGCCTATCGTCGGCCTGACCATCGACGGTGATGCCCGCGCCTACCCGTTGCGCATCCTGACCTGGCACGAGATCGTCAACGATGTCGTCGGCGGCGTTCCCGTGGCCGTCACCTATTGCCCGTTGTGCAACTCGGCGCCCGTATTCGAGCGGACGGTCGACGGTCGCGTCCTCGAGTTCGGCGTGTCGGGCAAGCTCAAGGATTCCAACCTGATCATGTATGACAGGCAGACCGAGACCTGGTGGCAACAGTTCACCGGCGATGCGATCGTTGGCGAGATGGTCGGCGAGCGGCTCGCGTTCGTGCCGGCGCGGCTGCAGTCCTATGGCGAGTTCGCCGCTGAAAACCCCAATGGCCGCGTGCTGGTGCCGCAGAACCGTGGCATGCGCGCCTATGGCATCAACCCCTATGTCAGCTACGACACCTCGCGCCCCTTCCTTTATGACGGGCAGTTGCCCGAGCACATCGACCCGATGGAACGCGTCGTTATCGTGCCGCGCGGCGATGACGATCCGGTTCTGGTGCGCATGGCGCACATCTCGGACTCGGACATGGAGGGCATCGAAACGCATGGACTGGTGTTCACATGGAATGCGGGCCAGGCTTCAGCGCTCGACACGCGGCGCATCGATCAGGGCCGCGATGTCGGTACCGTGCTGGTGCAACGCGACGGTGCCGATGTCGCTTACGACATCACATTCGCCTTCGTCGCGCACGCCTTCCATCCCGGCGTCGAGATCGTCGGCAATGATCGGGCGACGCCGTAAGGGCTTGTTTGCGCCGCAATTGGATGGAATCAGCGTGTCGGCATGGGGAACTGGTCCGTTTTGATGCTTTCGACACGGCGACGGTCGGGATTGGGCTTGCGCGCGATGGTTTGCGCGGCGGCGATGACGGCGGCTTCGGTCATGTCAGGCGCGGCGCAGGGCGAGGCGCGCGCCACGCCCTATGACGGCAAGCTCAATGCACTGGCCGAGCGTCTGGGCGCCATCCATTATCTGCGCAATCTGTGCTCGGAACCCACCAACGAGATGCGCACGCAGATGACACGGCTGCTTGATGTCGAAAAGCCCGAACCGCCCCGCCGCGCCAAGCTGATATCGAGCTTCAATCGTGGATACCGGACGTTCGACAGTGTCTATGTGACCTGCACACCGCAGGCGCGCGTCATCGTCGACACATATCTTGAGGAAGCGCGTACGCTATCGCGCGAACTCGTCAACACATACGGACAGCAGTGATCGGGGCCGGCAAATCCATAACGCGGCGTTAACGCTCGGGGTCATTGGCGGTTTATTTTGGCAATCATACTGGTAAGGTAGCGCCGACACAGCGTTATCGTGCGGCGACCGACACCGATCGAAGGTCCACGGCCGACGAAGGGACCATATTGGTTATGGAAGCGGAAACGAAACTGAGCGATCTCGAAGCGGCGATTGCCAACGAGAAACGGCAGGCCGCGCGCGAGATGCAGTCGGAGATCTGGGCCGATGGCGTGCTCGAAGGCATCGAAACAGACATCCTTGCCGATGCGGCCATGGCGACCGCGCTCGAAGAGCTGATCACGGCAGGCGGCGAAGACGCGGCGCTTGCGGCGATCGACGACATGCGCCAGCGGATCGTTGCCGGCGAGTTCACACGTCTGCGCACGCTTCAGTAGTGCGCGGCCGATGGGTGGCCGCAAACTCTCATCTTCGATGAAACCAACGGCCCTTGCGGCATTTGCTGGGGTATGTCTTCTGGCGTTGGCGCCTGCACACGCGCAGATCGACGACCTGATCGCGCCGCCGCCGTCCGGTATCGTGCCATTGCCGGGCCTGCCGACCGCCGATCCAGACAACCCGCTGGAGCCGCCGCCCGCCGCTCCCTCGCCGGTGATCAACGACCCTGCGCGCAGCCAGACGGGCGCCGGTGACGGCGAAGACGGCATCTTCATCTCAAAGGACATCGACATCCTGCCCGAACCGGTGCGCCGGATGCGCGCGCGCATCATGCAGGCGGCCCGTTCCGGCGACCTGGAACAATTGCGGCCGCTGCTCGGGTCGGGCGCCGGCGCGACACGCCTGTCCTTTGGCGAACCCGAAGACGACCCGATCGCCTATCTGCAATCCATCTCCGGCGACGCCGAGGGGCTGGAGATGATGGCGATCATGCTCGATGTGTTCGAGGCGGGTTATGTGCGTTTTGACGCCGACTCAGAGAACGAACTCTATGTGTGGCCGCATTTCTATGCCCTGCCGCTGCACGAGTTGACCAACGCGCAGAAGGTCGAACTGTTCAAACTGGTGACGGCCGGCGACTTCGAGGACATGCTGTCCTACGGCGCCTACATCTTCTTCCGCGCGGGCATCACGCCCGAGGGCCGCTGGCTGTTCTTCGTCGCCGGAGACTAGCGCTTTTGGCCCCTGCCCCGATGGGCCCTATCCCATCAGGCTTTCATCGAACATCACGGCCTGACCGCCCGAAGGCGTGACCAGATCGCCATCCCACATCACACGCCGTCCACGGACGACGGTGCCGACAGGCCAACCGGTCACGGTCATCCCGTCAAATGCGGTCCAGCCGGCGCGCGAGGCGGCGCCCGCATTGGTGATCGTCTCGCGCCGCTTGAGGTCGACGATGGTCAGGTCGGCGTCGTAGCCCTTGGCGATCCGTCCCTTGCGGGCGATGCCGAACAGGCGCTGCTGGCCGTGCGCGGTCAGATCGACCAGGCGCTCCAGCGTCAACCGTCCTTCGGCGACATGGTTGAGCATCACAGGCACGAGGTATTGAACGCCAGGCATGCCCGAGGGCGAAGCCGGATAGGGCTGCTGCTTTTCCTCAAGCGTATGCGGGGCGTGATCGGAGCCGAGGACGTCGATCACGCCCTGCTGAATGCCGCGCCAGATGCCGGCGCGGTGATAGGCCTCGCGGATCGGCGGATTCATCTGGATGAAGGTGCCGCGGGTCGCATAGTCATCGGCGGTGAACGTCAGATGGTTGGGCAGCGCCTCGCAGGACGCAACGTCCTTGTTCTGGGCCAGGAACGCGATCTCCTCGGCGGTCGAGATGTGCAGGACGTGAATGCGGGCCTTGTTCTGACGCGCAATCCGCACCAGGCGCTGCGTCGAGCGCATCGCCGTCTCGACGTCGCGCCAGACCGGGTGGCTGGAGGGATCGCCCTGGACGCGTTCGTCCAGGCGCTCGCGCAGCCGGTATTCATCCTCGGAATGGAAGGCGGCGCGCCGGCGCGTGTTGCGCAGGATGGCGGCCACGCCTTCATCGTCCTCGACCAGCAGGTCTCCGGTCGAAGACCCCATGAACACCTTGATGCCGGCTGCCCCGGGCAGGCGCTCCAGATCGCCGACCTCGCCGGCATTTTCGTGCGTGCCGCCCACCCAGAACGCGAAATCGCAATGCATGCGGTTCGTGCCGCGCGCGATCTTGTCGGCCAGCCGATCGGCGTCGGTCGTCAGCGGATTGGTGTTGGGCATCTCGAAGACCGTCGTCACACCGCCAAGAACCGCCGCGCGCGAACCGCTTTCAAGGTCTTCCTTGTGTTCGAGCCCCGGTTCACGGAAGTGCACCTGGCTGTCGATCACACCGGGCAGAACGTGCAGACCGGCGCAGTCTATGACCTCGCCGGCGAGCCCGGCATCAATGGTTCCGATCGCCTCGATGCGTCCGTCGCGAACGCCGATATCGCGCGCGCCGGCTCCATCATGATTGACCACGATGCCGCCCTTGAACACCGTGTCGAACGTCTCTGACATAGCCGATCACCCATCTTGTCGCGTCCATGACTTGGACTTAGGTAAACTTGGCTTACGTAGCGATCATCGCCTTTGCAAGGAAACTCGACATGCCCATTTGCATCGTGCCCAACCGGGTGCCGATCGCCGTTCATGGCCCCGATGCCGAGCACCTTCTGCACAATGTGCTGACCGCCGATATCGAAAGACTCGGTGACGATGAGTGGCGCGCCTGCGCGCTGCTGACGCCGCAGGGAAAGGTGCTGTTCGACTTCCTCGTGGCCCGGGACGGCGACGGGTTCGTGATCGACATCGATGCGGCGGCCGCCGATGGCTTCCTCAAACGCATGATGCTCTACAAGCTGCGCTCCAAGGCCGAGTTCTCCAAGCGCGACGAACGGGTTGTGGGCGTTTCCTGGGACGATGATTCATCGATTGCCGATGGCGTTTCGTCCTTGTCGCTCAAAGACACCCGCTTTGCCGGCATCGATGTGAGGCGACATCTGTTGTCCGGCGATGCGACATTGGCCGATCAGGCGCCGCTCGCTGACTGGCATGGCTTGCGGATCGACCACGGCGTCGCCGAGGGCGGCGCCGATTTCCCGTTGGGCGACGCGTTCGGGCATGACATCTCCTACGATCACAACGGCGGAATCGACTTCGCCAAGGGCTGCTTTGTCGGTCAGGAAGTGGTCAGCCGCATGCAGCACCGGGGAACGGCGCGGCGCCGCATCGTCATCGTCTCAAGCGATGCGGCCCTGCCCGATCAGGGAACGGAGATCACCGCCGGCGGCAAGCCGGCCGGCGAGTTGGGCACCGTCGTCGGCACGCGCGCGCTGGCCATCGTGCGGCTCGACCGCATTCAAGGCGCCAGGGACAAGCAGACGCCGATCCTTGCCGGCGAGCAGCCGGTGCGGATCGATCTGCCGGCCGGCGCGCCCTATGGCTGGCCCGAGGCCAAAGGTGCCTGACCGCGCCGGGGCGCCCGGGCGCGCCTGGCAGCGCATGCTGTCCGGGCGGCGGCTCGACCTTCTGGATCCCTCCCCGCTCGACATCGAAATCACCGACATCGCCCATGGGCTGGCCCGTGTGGCGCGCTGGAACGGGCAAACGCGCGGCGCGCATGCGTTCTCGGTCGCGCAGCACAGCCTGCTGGTCGAGCAGATCGTGGCCCGGCTGCGGCCGGAGGCCGATCACCGCACGCGCGTCTTCGCGCTGCTGCACGATGCCCCCGAATACGTCATCGGCGACATGATTTCGCCGTTCAAGCAGGTGATGGGCGGCGACTACCGAGCGGTCGAGCATCGTTTGATGGCCGCGATCCACCTGCGCTTTTCGCTGCCAGCCGAAACGCCCAAGTCCATCAAGTCGCTGATCAAGCGTGCAGACCAGATCGCAGCCTTTTACGAGGCGACCGAACTGGCGGGCTTTTCGGTGCGCGAAGCGGGCACCTATTTCGGCCGCCCGCGCGGCATCACGCCCGACGGCCTGCCGCTCGAACCACGGCCACCGGCCGAAACCGAGGCTGCGTTTCTGGCCCGTTTTGCCGCCCTTGAACCCGATGCCGCCAAACCCAATGGGCGCGCGTGATGCCCTTTCTTGTGGTGTGTTCGCTGGCGCGCGTGGAAGATGTGGCGCGCAAGCACCGGCCGGCGCGCATGCTGAGCATTCTGAGCGAACCGACGCCCGTTTCACGCCCCGCCGGCGTTGATGCGGACGCGCATCTGCAACTGACGTTCAACGACATCGGCGCCGATGTGCCCGGGCTCGTCTCGCCGGCTGCCGGCCATGTCAGCGCCATGCTGGATTTTGCCCGCGACTGGGATCGCGCCGCGCCGTTGTTGGTGCATTGCTTCGCCGGCGTTTCGCGGTCGACCGCAAGCGCCTATGCGATCGCGCTGGCGCTCGATCCGGCGCGCGATGCGGCACAAACCGCACATGACCTGCGCCTTCGTTCGCCGACCGCGTCCCCAAACCGCAGGCTGGTTGCGATCGCCGATGAACTGCTCGACCGGCAGGGCAGGATGACCACCGCCATCGACGGCATCGGCCGGGGGGCAGACTGCTTCGAGGGCGCGCCCTTCATCTTCCCGGTGGATGATGACTATGCGGACCACTTCTGAAACTTGGCCGCATAGGCATCCTCAAGGCCGGGTTTGACGTTGCATCTGTCAACGTCGCCCCTGGCCCATGCACACACTTTGGGGTCCATCACACGGCGCCACAGCGGCGGGACCACCGTCAGGATGAACGAGCCGGGATAGCCGCTTGGCAGTTGCGGCAGATCCTCATAGTTGCGCAGTGCCTGATAGGGCCGCAGCGGGTTGGCGTGATGATCGGAATGCCGCTGGAGATGAAACAGCATCAGGTTGGACACAATCTGGTTGGTGTTCCACGAGTGGCGCGGCTCGCACGGGCCGAAGCGGCCGTTGGGACGGCGATCGCGCTTGAGCCCGTAATGCTCGACATAGTTGGCAAGCGACAGGTGAAGCCAGCCGATGGCGAAGGCGGCGAGCATGAACGGCAGGACCATCCAACCGAAGAAGGCCCACATGGCGATGACCATGGCCAGAGTGATGGCGTAGCCCTGCAAGAGATCATTGCGCCAATGCCAGAACGGCAAACCCTTCTTTGACAACCGTTCACGCTCAAGCGCCCACCCCTCCAACAGCACGTGCGGAATCTCGCGCGCAACGAAGGCATGGAAACTCTCGCCAAGCTTGGCCGACGCCGGGTCTTCCGGCGTTGCCACGCGCACATGGTGTCCGCGATTGTGCTCGAGGCAGAAATGGGCGTAACCGGTCAGGGCGCACATGACCTTGCCGCCCCATTGATCCAACCTGTTGGACTTGTGACCGAGTTCATGGGCAACGGTCAGCCCGGTACCGGACGATGCGCCAGCGCCGAAGACCAGCGCAATCCATGCCCACCATGGCAAGGGCTGGCTGGCGACAAGCGCGGTGGGGATCAAAAGGCTCGCAAAAAAGACCGGAACGGACGCGAACAGCAGGATGCGATAATACTGGTCGCTCGCCAGTGCCTCGACCACCGCTTCGGGCGGGTTGTTCGGGTCACTGCCCACCACAATGTCGATCACCGGGGCAAGCACGTAGTAGACGAAGACGGGAAGCACGGCCCACAAAGGGCTGCCCCCGGCCAGGATCACCAGCGCCGCGATGGCCGGAACCGATGGCGTGGCAACCGACAAAAGCCACAACCATCGCTTGCGATCGACGTAGCGTACTTCTCCCCCATCCTCGGTCGTGGCGACGAAAATCATCGAGACGGCTCATTAACGTTGACGTTAACGTCAATACTGCCGTCGATACAGGTCAATGTCAAAGCACAGTCGTCGCAAAGCCACGCGACGGTCTTACCTTGGCACTAACTGTCGATCATCACGTCCAGACCGATATCGAGCGTCGGCGCCGCCATCGTGATCTTCGAGGTCGAGATGTAGTCGACGCCGGTTTGGGCAACCGCGGCAATGGTGTCGAGATCGACATTGCCGGAAGCCTCCAACTTGACCTGCCCGTCATTGTCGGCGCGGTTGATCGCCACCGCGTCGCGCAACTGATCGTTGGTCATGTTGTCGAGCAGGATCGCGTCCGGCCGTGCACCGAGCGCTTCGCGCAGTTGGTCGAGCGTATCGACTTCGATCTCGATCCGGACCATGTGGCCGACATGGGCACGTGCCTGCGACACGGCCTTGGCCACACCGCCGGCGACCGCGATGTGGTTGTCCTTGATCAGCACGGCGTCATCGAGGCCGAAACGATGGTTGGCGCCGCCGCCGCACCGCACCGCGTATTTGGCGAACGCGCGATGGCCCGGCACGGTCTTGCGCGTGTCGCAGACCGCCGAGCCGGTCCCGGCAACGGCCTGGACAAAACGATCGGTGTGCGTGGCGATTCCGGACAGCATCATCAGGAAGTTCAGCGCCACGCGTTCGGCCGCGAGGATCGCACGGGCATTGCCGGCGACCTCGGCAATCACGTCGCCCGGCATGACGCGATCGCCGTCGCTCAGCCTGGGCGCGCAGGCCGGCGGCGGCGTCATCTGCGCGAATGCGCTTTGCGCAAAGCCGAGGCCAGCGATGACACCGGCCTGCCGGCTTGCCAGAACAGCACGCGCGGTGGCCTGGGGCGCGATCGTGGCGTTGGAGGTGATGTCACCGGCGCGCCCCAGATCCTCGACCAACGCCGCACGGACGGCATCCTCGATCATCACGCTCGGCAGGCTTGGCGCCATCGTCTGGGTCATCAATAGTGCTCCTCGGGGTCGCGGCGCACAAAACAGGTCCGTCACAGGGCTGTCAACGCGACGTGCCAAGAGCCAAATCAACCACCCATGCCTCAAGGAGTGCCGCCATGGCCGTTCTTTCCGCCGCCGTTTCCCGCCGACTGGTGCTGAGCGCCGGCGCTGCGTTCGCCGCAAGCGCAGCCGCGCCGCGCTTGGCGTTCGGTCAAAACGCGCCGGACGTCACAGCCATCATCCTCTCCGACCTGCATTCGCCCTATCGGCGGCTCGCACAACTGGTGGCCGCCGTCGAGCGGACAGCGACTGAAGCGGCCGGCAGGGTTCTGATCATCATCAATGGAGACATGTTCGAGCGGGGCAATGGGGTCGCGTTGCGCAGCCGCGTCAGCGCGGACATGGTCGCGCTGGCCAGGCTGGGCGAGATCGCGCCCGTCTTCTTCAACATCGGCAACCATGAGACGGCGGTGCTTGAAGACATGGCGATCTTCACGCGCGAGGCGACCGCGCTTGGTGTGCATGTGACGTCCAACATCATCGACGCTCGAACGGGAGAGCTCCTGGCTCCGGCGGCGCTGACGACATCGGTGGGCGGTCGCCGGCTCGCGCTGGCCGGCATCGGCACCGACAACATCTTCACCTATCGGCCGTCGATCCGGCCGACGCTGACGATCCCGAGGCCGGTCGCGTGGGCGCGGAGCCTGATCGGCGGGCTGACACGCGAGTCAGATGCCGCGATCATCCTCAGCCATGCCGGCGTTGCGGCCGACAAGGCGATGCTGGACACCATTCCGTCGCGCGCATTGCTGATCGGCGGCCACGATCATCTCGCCTTCACCCATCAGACCGATGACCTTGCCTATGTTCACACCGGTTCCTGGGGCAACGGGTTTGCTGTCGCGTCGATGACGTTCAACCCCGAAGGCGGTGCCGACACGACGCTGACAAGCGTTGCCGTTGCGCCCGATGATCCGGCCGACGAGAGAGTTGCGGCGGCCATCGCCACGGCGATGGACGAACACCTGACGGACAACGACCGCGCCGTCATCGGCGAAGCGGCCCAAACGCTCGATCTGGCCCGGTCGATCATGTTTGCGACCGAAGCGGTGCGCGAAGCGACGGGCGCGGACGTCGCTTTCCTCGGTCACACCACCTTCGGCTCCGGGCTGCAGGCCGGCCCCATCACGCGCCATGACTTCGACGCCTACATCCGCTTCGATGGCGACATCCGCACCGCGCCCATTCAGGGTTCGCAACTGGCGATGATCATGGACCGCGCAAACCAGCATCTGGCAACCACGCTCGACCAGCGTACGGGGGACTTCGTCTACGCGCGCGCGCTCGACATCGACCCTGGCGCGATCTACACGGTCGCCGCCAATGGCTGGACCGCAATCAACCAGCAGAGCTATCTGGGAACCGAAAATCTCGACTTCGCCGAAGTACCGGGCATTCGGCTCAAACAGGTCGTCGCCGATGCACTTGCCTCAGGCGGCTGACGGCGCGCCTTTTCACCCGGCAAGCAGGTCATCGACCACCGCCTCGGCCTGATCGAGTACGAGCAGCGTGCGACGCCGCCATTTCGGATCGGGCTCGGGACAGTCGGTGCGGAAGTGCCCGCCCCTGCTCTCGGTCCGGTTGAGCGCGGCAATGGCGATCAGTTTGGCGGTTGCCAGAACGTTGCCAAATCGCGCGCCGCCGGTGTTGGCGTCCTCCAGGGCGATGATGTCGCGCAGCGCCTGGCGCATGCCATCCGCATCGCGCAGGACGCCGAGATTTGCGCTCATCGTCGCGCGCAGGCGTGCCATGGCCGGGCCGTCACCCTCGGCGGTGGCGTCGGGATCGTCGATGGACCCTTGCGACCAATCGGCCGGTGCCTCGCCTGGCACATCGGCCCGGATGGCTTCGGCGATGCGGGCGGCAAAGACCACCGCTTCGAGCAGCGAGTTTGATGCCAGCCGGTTCGCGCCATGGGCGCCCGTCGAGGAGCATTCGCCGCACGCGAAGAAGCCGGGCAGTGATGTGCGGCCGTCGGCGTCGGTCCAGATGCCGCCCATGAAGTAGTGCGCTGCGGGCACGACCGGGATCGGTGTCGTTGCGGGATCAATGCCCGCCGCGGTGCAATAGCCATAGACCGTCGGGAACTCGGCGGCGAAGTCGTCGATCGCCGATGTGCAGTCGAGAAACGCACCGCGCCCGGCCTTGACTTCGGCGAAGATGCCGCGCGCGACATCGTCGCGCGGCGCCAGTTCCGCGTCCACATGCAGCGGCACCATGAAGCGCTCGCCGTTGCCGTTGATCAGCGTGGCACCATGGCCGCGCAGGGCTTCGGTCGCCAGAGGTGCCGGATCCTTGCCCACGTCGATGGCCGTGGGGTGGAACTGAACGAACTCCATGTCGGCCAGACGCGCGCCCGCGCGCGCGGCCATGCCGATACCGCCGCCTCTGGCTTCGGCAGGATTGGTCGTCACCTGATAGAGATGGCCCGTCCCGCCCGTCGCCATGATGACATGGCTGCCCGGCACGATACGGCGCTCGCCCTGGCCCGCCCTGTCGCGCGCGACGACGGCGACCACGCGACCCGCCTCGACGGTCAGGTCCTCGGCGACATAGCCTTCCAGCACGCGGATCCAGGATGCCTTTCGTACGGCCTCGACCAGCGCCTGCATGATGGCTCGCCCAGCCATGTCGCCTTTGACGCGCACGATGCGATGGTGCGTATGCGCGGCCTCGCGGCTGACAGCGAGCTTGCCCTCAAGATCGCGGTCGAATGGCACGCCGAACCCCAGAAGATCGTGGATTCGGTCGGCGGCCTCGCGCGCCATCAGGCGTACGATCTGCTCATCGACGATGCCATCGCCGGCCGCGATCGTGTCGGCGACATGGGCGTCGATCGTATCGCCCGGCGCAACGGCTGCCGCGATACCGGCCTGCGCCCAGGCCGACGACGCTCCGCGCCCGATGGGCGC
>CAZSFA010000054.1:0-17032 GCA_964606055.1 uncultured Oceaniradius sp.
ATTGCCCGCCGATTGCGCGGCGTCTTGCGACCCCGGTTCGATGACCGCCTTGCGGGACCTTTGAGACGTTCGTACATGAACCGCGTTGGCTGAAACGGGCGGATAGCTGGCATTCATTGGGACTTCGGGATCGTTCGCAATGCCGACGGAGCTGCCATTCCATCTTCCAACTTGTATCGCTGAATGCGACAGTGTTGTTGCGTCTTCCTGAAACAGAATACTCCAGAGTAATACAGGCGCCCCATTCGATATGACCAATCGTCCCATTGAAACTCTGAACTTGAGATTGATCAGTTTTTTCCGCAGTTTCCAGTGTCTTGATGTGGTTGTGTGAAGGTCTCGTCTGCCAATAACCGCTCTGCGATCTCCATGCTTCTCGCAAAGTCTTCCTGCGACAAAGGACCGGCGGCGTTCAGATCAGGCAACTTCTCTGCTTCGCGATCACAGAACCGGCGAAGCGAATGCGCATACAGTCTCTTCCAGCCCTTGTGATCAGTGTTCAGAAACCAGCTACGCCTTAGATCCCATATGACACTGGAATCGGCGGATTCCGAGGAACCGCCCGCAATATGGCCCGATAGGCTATAGACCGTGATCTCACCAAGATAGAGTTGGTTGTTCGAGATCAAGAAATCGATGCGCATGTGGTCGAAGTACGTTCCGATGGCTGTCGCAACCGCCGAAGCCTCGTCTATACGTTCAGTAAGTGGCGCGTCATCAACCTCTTCCGGGCTCACGGGGCTCGGCACATCAGAGCGTACAAAGCTCCCACCCCCGTCGGGGAACCAGACAGCGCCAACGCGCTGTTGGCTTTTGTTGGTTCTGATTTGCGTCACGTGCAGAATACGAGGTCCGAACGTATAGACCTTCAAGTCCAATAGCGGCGCGTCGATGTCGACACGTTCTTCGACGAATATCATTGGCCTGATGCCAAAGTATCCCCACTCGTTCGTTTTTCGACCATGCTTCTGCGCCATCGCGGCATCGATTCCGTCGTTGACTTCTTGAATGCTAAGGCCGTCTCGCTTCGGAAAGAGGCTGTTTCTCCAACCATGGTTTGACTTGATCGCGACGTCGGCTTGGAGGTACTTGGCTGGAAAGTCTCTCGCCAAGCCGGCCCAGAGTGTGGCGGGCACTTTTACCCCAATTCCAAGTTCCTCAACAAACTGCTTCGCAGCCAGCTTGTCGCTGACGACTGTGAATCGCGGATCATGGTCGAAGACTTTTCGCCAAACGAACTTGCAGTTTGCTGTTTTCGGGGCGGCAATGCTCAAGTCCGCATCTGGAAACGGCCTGGCTCGAAATCTCAACTTGCGTTTCTCGCCGCGGTAACGCCAAGCAAGACAAAAGTCCATCAGGCCGAAGATCAAGCGATCAAGCAATAACAATTTTCCTTCAGTTTTGGTTTTTTGAAATAGGCGTTAATACAACCGGGAACGATCGACAGTATGAGTTCAAGGGAGCGCATTTTCAGAATGTGTAGTTGTAGCGCTATGTAAAACCGTGGTGAACACGGTTTCAGTACGAAGAGAAAGAACTGCGGGAAATTGCAATCGCCATATTGGAATACAGGATTGTTTGAGGCTCTTGGCAATCTTGAATAGAGCGATTCAAACTAGGGCATGGATTATACCCTTTGTCACTGTCAGCGAGAGCGAGGATTCACCTGTCAGATTCTGTCGCTGCGCGGCAGGTGAGTTGTGCGAAGCTCATTGTCGATCATGTCTTCATTGAAATGGGTCCCGTTCGCTGCGTCTTCAGCTCTTGTCCGCTGGCGAAATGCGGTGAATCTGTCCGTGCGGAGCGCAAGCTTCCAGAGCACACCTTCTTGAAAAGATCCGCCGAAGCGAGACTTGAAGACTTGCAGCCCCTCTTGACGCGATCCAGCGACGGGATGAACGCGTCCACCGACAAAGTCGTACGTGCCTACGCCTCGCGCTCTCGCAGCGCGCATTGCTTGCCAGTGTAAGAACGCAGTTGCACCGTGATGTGCATCCGGTTCGCGTCCGCCAACGAGGAAGTATGACGAACCCTTGTCGATTAGGAACAGCGCAGAGGCGACGGGCCGACCGTTTTCAAGTGCTAGGTGAAAGCCGACCCCGTTGCCCAGTGCCGTCGCAAACCTTTCAAACAGCCGTTTGGGGAGGCAAGGTTTTTCTTCACGCTCGAGCAAGCCTCTGATCAATGCATAGCATTCTTCGAGACAATCCCGACCGCTTGCTACAGTTAATCCCGCGCGATCAGCCTTGCAGACCAGCCTTCGATGGTGCCGGTGGAAACTGGCAAAAAGCGCCTCTTCACTCTGGGCGAGATCGACACGGTAAGACCCCCATGGAACAGATATGGACCCCCGTGGCGCGGTGCGAAAAACCGATGTGGTCCGGGGCTGCGCAATGAAATCGGCGTCAGTGTCCATGGCAAGTCTCGCAACACGCTCAAGAAATGAGCGCTCGGCGTCGAGGGGAGTCGGGTCGTGGACAAAGATCGTTTCGATTGTGAAGACCATTTGCCGATAGCCGGAGCGCTCGACAATGAAAAATGGCAAAACATGCGCACCATCTGTGAACCAGCCATAGTCGTCGGACCATGCCGCGAGAAAGGACTGAGATGCACAGATACGGTCTCCGACAGCCGGCGGCGGATCTCGGACAAGCTCTGTTTCCATGATCCGATCTCACACTGTGTTAGCTAACGCTGGTGCATTGCGACGCAATTCTGGCACCAACGGCTTGACAGGACAAGCTCGTCACGGTCGCGACTTGCGGAGAGGCAGTTCGGTCTTTGCAGCTTGTCGATCTGGGTTTGGCTCGCATTCAGACACATGGATGGTCAGGTCATCAGGTCGTTGCGGTCTGCCACATGGGCAGAGAACCTCACCCTGAACGTCCGCAGCAGGTACCGATAGGGCTCGCCCGCTCGGTGCATCGGAAGGGTGAGCGTTCGCACGGCTTCGCGGGACCGGTCATGACGGTGCGGCTTTGACGGGCATTGGCAGCGTGATGTCACGATCGCGCCATGTAACCGTTTCGTGATCACAAATGATCAAATCACCGCGTCGCGGTAACGCTTGTAACAACCAGGTCGTTTATGATTGCAACGATTGGTTGATTCGCCGCGTAGTGGACCGGCACGGCTCCGACTGCTTGGGCGATCAAATATCTCGCACGCCGCGCGACGGATTTGGTTTGCCTTGCGCGGCCTGGAAAAAGCGCATGCCCGGTTTCGATGATCAACTGAAGTCGTTCGAAGATCGCTATGCGGTCCTGCGTGCCGATTCGATCGAAGAGGTCGCGGCCTGGATGGGGAACAACTTCGGCCCATGGCGCCCGGACATCGCGTGTGTAAATGCAGATCAAGACGTTGCCCGGTTTTCGCGCAAGGACGCGGCCGGCATTTCACTCGCCACCTACCGCTGGGAGGCCGGCATCGAAGCCAGGGTCGATGCCGGCGAGGATGTCCTCTTTGTCGCCTTCCCGCTGCAGGGTCAGGCGTGGATGCATGTCGAGGGCATCGGCACCGTGAAGCCTGGCCCCAACCAGGCGCGGGTCTACCGCCGGCCGGTGCCCAGTTCGACCGTCATCGCAGCCGGCTACGCCAATCTGTCGCTGGTGGTGCCAAGCAGTCTGATCCAGAAGCGCGCGCAAAGCTATTATGAATGGGCGCCCGACAGGCCGATCGATTTCTCACCGCTCCTTGACCTGGACACGCCGCAAGGCGCCGCCGTGTTCGGTCTCGCCAAGCACATCATGCATGGCCTGGTCGCCAATCCCGGTGCCTACGACAACGCGCTGATCCAGGCCGCCCTGCACGACATGGTGAGCGGCGTCCTTCTGGCCAATTTGAGCCACAACGCCGCCGATGGTGCGCCGGTGCCCGGTGCCGCTCCGCTGCCGCGAACGATCCGGCGCGCCGAAGACTACATGCGGGCACATGCGCACGAGCCGATCACGCTGGCCGATCTGGCACAGGCGGCCGGTTGCGGTGAACGGGCCTTGCATGATGGCTTCAGGAAGTTCCGCGGCAAGACACCGATGATGGCGCTGCGTGACATCCGTCTTGATGGTGCGCGGCGCGATCTGGAGCAGGACAACGACTCGGTGACGCAGATCGCACTCAAATGGGGGTTTTCCAACCTTGGCCGGTTCGCCCAGGCCTATGCCCGACGGTTTGGCGAGAAACCGTCCGAAACGCGCTGAGCGGTTGTCAGCCATGATGTCACCGCAGACGGGGCGATCATCCGGGCCGCGATAAGGCCCGCATGAGCCAGAACAGAAATGACAAATCCGCGTCCCAAGCGGGTGAGATCACAATACAAAATCGACCAGATTTCATGTAGCAGTAATGCACAAGACTATTGAAGCACAATTTCATGATCAGAACTATCATGTATTATTCGGTCGTGAGTTGGGTAACGATTTCGTGATCAGCGTTGATCGAACAAACCACTTGCGGATAAGCACTGAAGCAGGAGATCGATCTATGATCACACCAGCCGATCGATTCCCTTGGTGCTGGATCGGCTGGTCGCACGTCTCCCGTCCGTTTGCCGATCGTGCGCGAACACCGACGCAATTGGTTGAGGTTGCAGGGCCTGAACGCAAGACATGCCGAGTTTCAACGATGAACTGACGGCCTTCGACGACCGCTTCACCGTCTTGCGTGCCGATACGCTTGAGGATGTCGCCGGTTGGATGGAGACCAACTTCGGTCCATGGCGACCGGGCATCTCCCACGTTGCAGCCGATCGCGACGTTGCGCGGTTTGCGCGCAAGAATGTGGGCGGCATTTCGCTCGCCACCTATCGGTGGCAGGCGGGCATGGACACGCACTCCGATGGCGGTCAGGACGTTTTGTTCATCGCCTTCCCCCTGCGGGGACGGATCCGGATGCACCTTGATGGCGTTGGCGAGGTCGAACCGGGCCCGACACAGGCGCGCGTCTGCCGCCGGTCGGTCGCCCATTCCAACACGATCCCCGCCGGCTATGCCAGCCTGTCGCTGGTGGTGCCGCTTGACCTGCTGCACAAGCGGGCGCAGGCATTCTACGATTGGCCCGACGACAAGCCCCTGGAGTTCTCGCCGCTGATCGATCTGGACCAGCCGGCCGGTGCTGCGGTGCAGGGTCTGGCCAGATACATGATCCAGGGTCTCGTCGCCAATCCCGCGACCTATGAGAACCAGCTTGTCGAAGCGAACCTGCGGGACATGGTCAGCGGGGTCTTGCTCGCCAATCTCGATCACAACGCCGCCAACGGCCGCGCGATACCCTGCGCGACCCCGATGCCGCGCACGATCCGGCGGGCCGAGGACTTCATGCGGGCGAACGCCGACATGCCGATCACGGTCGAGGATCTTGCCCGGGCCGCGGGCTGCGGTGAACGGGCGCTGCACGATGGCTTCAGGAGGTTTCGGGGCAAGACCCCGATGATGGTGCTGCGCGACATCCGCCTTGAAGGCGCGCGGCGCGATCTGGAACGCGACATCGATTCGGTCACGCAGATCGCGTTCAACTGGGGTTTTTCGAACCTGGGCCGGTTTGCACGGGCCTATACCGAGAAGTTCGGCGAAAAGCCGTCCGATACCCGCCGCGGCGCCGTCGCCGTGCTTGCCCCGGCGCGTTCTCCGATGCGCTGAAACCGGCCTTGCCCCGCCGGCACCGTTGGCCCGCGCCCACCTGACCGCTGCGCATGTCGCAAATGGGATGGTTCAACATGGCCGCGTCGAACGCGCGATTGAGGCCACTTTTCCACCCCTCCTTTAGGCGCCCGACCCTAGATTGGGCGCCCATGACACCGCGACAACTTCAGCAATACTTGCCTGACGGCAACCCGGACATGTGCGCTCGACGGGGCGACCGGCGGTCGTCGGCCACCGCCCATTCCAGCCAGAACCGGGTTCCGCAGCCGCAGGAGGCGAACGGTGCGGCACGGGACACGACGGCAACCCACCATCTGGGCGCCGAGGACCTGATCAAGATCGTCAACGCATTGCCGGTCGGCATTGAGGTGCGCGACGACCAGGGCGCCGTCGTCCACGCAAACAATGCCGGGCTGGCGCACAAGCGGCGCTCGGAAGATGACAGTGCCGGCGCAGGCCTGCGTTTCGATGCGTTTCGCATGCCGATCGACACACACACCTATGCCGTCACGGTATCGCACGACGTTGCCGAACAGCAGCGGCGCGAAAGCGACCTCTACAAGCGCGCCTACTACGATGTCCTGACCGATCTGCCCAACCGCGCCCTGTTGGAGCAACGCGTCAACGCCTTGATCGACGGCACCGATTCGCAGTTCGCGCTGGCCTTCATCGATCTCGATGGCTTCAAGCAGGTCAACGACTACTACGGCCACACCGTGGGCGACGCGCTGCTGGTGGAGATCGCAAAGCGCCTCGGGGCCGAGGTCCGGCAAACCGATCTTCTGGCGCGTGTCGGCGGGGACGAGTTCGTCTTGTGCATGTCGCCCATGGAGCGCAAGCAGGACGTGTCCAAGATCATCCGCCGGTGCATCGAGCGCTTCAAGGAGCCGTTCCTGCTGGACGGAAACCAGGTCTTCACGTCCGCATCGATCGGCGTGAGCTTCCATCCGACCGACGGGAAATCGTTCCGCGAGTTGAGCCAGAACGCCGATGCGGCCATGTACCGTGTCAAGGCCAAGACCAAGGGCCGTTTCCAGTTCTACAGTTCGCGAGGGGGCGAAACGTCCGGCGCGTCGATGAAGGCCGAGCAGGATCTGCGCCGCGCATTGAACAACAACCAGATGTGCTGCGCCTACCAGCCCAAGGTCAACTTCCGGTCGGGCGGCGTTTCGGGCGTCGAGGTCCTGTTGCGATGGCACGATACCGGCGGAAAGGTTCATTCTCTGGGCGACTTCAATCGCACCGCCGCGAGCTTGGGCATCATGGACGAGATCACGCACCACCTGCTGACCGAATCCTTTGCCGCCGTGCATCAGATCAACGATGCGTTCGGCGATCAGGCGACCATCAGCATCAACGTGGCGGCGCGTCAGGCCGATGAACCCGGTTTCATGCGCGCGCTTCTCGACAAGATCGACGCCACCGGAATCGCGCCTCGTTTCATGCTGGAGCTGACCGAGGAAGCGTTCATCTCGACCGGTCGCTTCCAGACGCAGATTCTGCCGATGATCCGCGAGATCGGTGCCAAGGTCTCCATCGATGACTTTGGAACCGGGTATTCCTCGCTCTCCGCCCTCGCCGACATCACCGTCGATGAGATCAAGGTCGACCGTTCGTTCATCTCCGCGATCCACAAGCGGCGGCGGAACCAGGGCATCCTCAAGGCGATCGAGTCGCTCGCCGCGGCGTTGAACATCGATATCGTTGTCGAAGGCGTCGAGACGGCCGACGAACTGCTCTACCTTCAGGCCGCGACCGGCATTCAGGTCGCACAGGGCTTTTATCTTGCGCGGCCGATGTTCCTCGATGACCTGACCCGGAAGATGCGCGAGACATGGCTCGACGATCCGACATGCGTGGACGCCCGGTTTCACTTTCTGCCGCGCCAGACGGGAACCTGACCGGTGAGGAAATCCAACCGGGCGATCCCGCAGACGAACCCGCGCGGCGCCGCCGCCATCGATCCGACGCCGGCCGGGACGGTGATGTGATGCCGCATGTCAATCCATCGTCCAGGATCGGCTGGGTCGACTGCGCCAAGGGTCTTTGCATCATCCTGGTGGTCATGATGCATTCCACGCTCGGCGTGGAAGAGGCGTTGGGACAAACCGGCTGGATGGGCATGGTTGTCCAATGGGCGGAGCCGTTTCGCATTCCCGCGTTCTTTCTGGTTTCCGGGCTGTTCGCCGCCCGCGCCATCTCAAGGCCGTGGATGGATGTCCTCGACCGAAAGATCGTCCACTTCGCCTATTTCTACGTGATCTGGCTGACCATCCAGATTGGCGTCAAAGCGCCCGGCATGGCGGCCGACATCGGCTGGCACGGCGTTTTCGGAACTTATGTGCACGCCTTGGTCGACCCCTTCGGCACGCTTTGGTTCATCTACATCCTGCCGATCTTCTTCGTCGCGACCAAGCTGGTCGCCGGCGTGCCGGTCGCATTGGTGCTGGTGATTGCGGCGTTGCTGGAGGTTGCCGACATTCGGATCGGCGTCCTGCTGGTCGACGAGTTTGCCGCACGCTACGTCTATTTCCTTGCCGGCTACGCGCTCGCGCCGCTGGTCTTTCGCATGGCGGCCGTGGCACGGGCCAACGCCGCGCCGACCGTGATGGGCCTTGCGGCTTGGGCGCTCGCGCACGGGTGGCTTGCGGGCACGGATCGCGCGCATTGGCCCTTCGTCAGCCTCGCACTGGGCTTTGCCGGCGCGTTCGCGCTCATCTGTGTTGCCGCGCTGATATCGCGGGTCCGCTGGTCCGGCCCGCTGCAATATTGCGGCCGGAACTCGATCGTCATCTATCTGGGTTTCTTCCTGCCGATGGCCGTAACTCGGCTGGCGCTGATCCGATCGGGCATCGTCGCCGATGTCGGAACGATCTCTGCGCTGGTCACCCTCGCCGGAGTGTCCGGTGCGCTGGTGATGTATTGGTTGGCGCGCCCGATGGGCCTGGGTGCGCTCTATCGCCGACCCCGATGGCTGCGCCTGGCCGCATCGGGCAAGCGCGGCATCGCGCCGGCCGAGTGAAGGCGCGGCGGCAGCGGCGTCCATTCGTCTGTTGTCCCGGTCTTGATCGGAGCGGTGTGATGGGCCTTCGGCGCACCGCAAAATGCCATCCAGCGACTGGCGACGTGATACCTGGGGCCTAGGCGGCCCTGGTGCGCGCCAGCTCTCCCAGACACCTGCTGTAGAACTCGCCGCGCGAGTTCAGGCGGAGCTTGAGGTAGATGTGCTTGATGTGATTGCGCACGGTACCCGGGCTGATGCCCAGCGACCTGGCGATGGCCTTGGCTGACTGGCCCTCGAAGAGCAGTTTCGCCACATCGCTTTCGCGCGCGCTGAGAATGCCCGAGCCAAAGCCCTGCACGATCAGGTCGCGGACGTCGATCTCCGGCTCCGGTGGCCGATGGGCCCCTTCAATGGCAATCGGGGCCATTTCAGATCCGATTGTCTTCAAACCGTGAACCACCAGGGGAGACACCGCACGCAGTCTGTCGTTTTCGGCCTCGGTGAACATCGAGAACAGGTCGGATCGACTGATTGACAGGCACAGCGTCTTCCCGTGGCCCAACGTTGCGACGAAGCCGGCGTGATCGACCAGCACAAGCCCGTGCCGCCGCGCCTGCTTGTAGTATGCCGTCTTCATCAGACCGCGCGGCGCCAGTTCGTGCGAACGGTGGAAACCGTCGCCGATGCATTGCTCTGCGATCCGGCAGATCGGGTCCGGCCCAATGTCCCGCCCGCGCGTGTCGCCATCGGTGGGCAGCGTGTTGCGGAAATCGATCACGGTCGCGGTTCCGTCCGCATCGACGGCGATGAGCCGCCATGCATCGAACCTGGCGATGCTCGCCAGAGCCGATATCAGCTTGGTGGGAAGCAGCTTCTCCTTGTTCTCGGCCAGAAACCCGGCGAACTGAGCACTGAATGTGGCATCCATCAAAAGCACCCCTGCAGTAATTTCGATGGCCACTCAATGCCATGACAAACGGGATGGGCGCTGGCCGGATTCCGCAGCAAAAGGACAGAAAACGCACCGAAGTTGCCTTCGGTGCGTTTTCCTTGGGGGCAGAACGGCTGGGGTGGGCGTTCTGAGGGCGGCCGATCCGCCCCCTTTGCGGGCATGGATGCTTGTTCACTCCTTTCGACGGGCAGGTATCGGGAAAGCCGGGGTCACGATGGCTCTAGCTGTCCACGTGACCGATGGTCCGTTCCTGTTCTTCGATCAGGTAGGGGCGGAAACTGGTGTCAAGTCCTTTCGGATGCACCGCCTCCGGCAAACCGCTCAGGTTCCAGCCCGTTGCTCTGAGGTTGTTGTAGCCGCCAAAGTAGTTGGCGAGCACTGAGTCGAAGTGCATTGTCTCGGCGATGACGCAGTAGACGACACAGTTGCCATTGAAATGCACGTCCTGAACCGTGAGATGGGATTTTGGCAGGTATACCTGACCCCAAACCGTGAACTGCGAGCCGTCACTGATGTACACGGCGAGTGGCGCCCTTCTTTCATTTCGATCCGACATGATGGCGACGCCGCGTTGTTCGCCGGTTGAAGGCGCTCGCATGAACATGCGATCGACGCGGAAGATAATCATGTTGGCGTTGGCACCGGTGAAGAAGAAGCTGACGTCTTGCGCATCGACCCGGGGCTGATTGGTGATGATCAAAGGCCAGTCTTTGAAGTTGTACTGGCCCGGCTCGAAAACGATCTCGTCTGCCCGCCACTGGAGGTCCAGCCCGCAATAGGTGCCCGGCTTCAGCACGATCCTGTTGTTGATCGGCCGTGGCCGGTAGTTGACGGGATAGTCGCAGCCGCCGACCGTCGGTTGCTGGTGGTCCTCCATGAAGTCCCGCACGCCATGCTGATCGGCTGACACCTTGCTCCAGCCGTTCATCGTTGCGCCGATGGCATTGGCATTGCCGGCGATTACGATCTCGGTGCCGCCCATGCCTCGGTTGCGGTTGCCGTTGTGGTAGCGCGTGGTCAGGGCGTCGTTGGCGCTCGAGTTGATGACCAAATCGCCAATGTCGAGGTCGCTGTTCGCCATGTAAACCGCCCGCGAAGCGTCTTCCGAAAGCGCGTGAAAACTCGGCGGCACCGGCAGGACCGCGGTCGACGAAACGCGGATGTCGAAACTGTCCCTGAAGATCGCGCCGAAGTAGGTCGGCATCGCGTTGTCGCGCGCCTCGGTCATGTGACCTTGCACGCGAATGGCGTTCACGGCCGTCCAGCCAAGCCGATGAGACGAGATCGGATTGAATGTTTCCGTGTCGAAGTCCCAAATGCCGAATTCGATGTCGCTTGCTTCGATGGATCTGTCGCCCGCCAGCGCGGGGACATTGGCTTTGGCAAAGGCGACCATGTCCTCGGTCAGCTTGGCCTGCGTGAAGCCGACGCGGAAGCTTGTTCTGGTATCGCGAATTCTGACAAGCGCAGCCAGCGCCACTTCGTCGGCCGCGTTCTGGAGTTCCGCCTCGGTGCTGTAGACCGCACCCACGTCAACGGCGAACGCCGCAAATCCGATCAGGGCCGGCGCCGCCATGGCGAACATGATCGCCGTTGAAGCGCGGATGTTTGACTTGAACGCACGGATTTTCTTGCCAATGGGCATCATCATTTCCTCCAGCCTTGTTCAGATCGACGGGTTGAACCGCGTGATCAGTTTGCCGGTGTTCTGCACGTTGATGTGAGATGCATACCGGGACACCTGGATCGGCGGGAACTTCACCAGATCGAACCTGTCGGCATCGACACGGATGCTGACCACGAACTCGTCGCCGGCCGGCGTCACGCGAACCGACGGGGTCAACTGCCCGGATTCAAAGGTGCCAAAGGTGGCTTCCATCTGGGCGGTCGCGAAAGCTTCGGCGTCAGACGCCGACAGTTCGCCATAGGTGACCGCCCGCAAGGTCTCCCCTGCAACACGCTGCATCGAGTGCTTGGCGAACATCGCATAGCCGTAGTTGACCAGACCAAAGGTCAACACGAGGAAGATCGGCAGTACGATCGCGAACTCGATGGCGGCAACACCGTCCTTCTCGGCTGCCAGAAAGCGGCGAGCGCGAGATCGCGCCCAAGCTTTGCGCATGATATGAAGTCTTACTAGCGTACCGAACACTGGACCACCTCCTGCACACCCGGCGCCCCCGGATGGATAATCTTGACGATTTGTCGATTGCAGAGTGTTCGAATGAAACGCGAAAGACCATATCCATGATGCAGTGGTTGGAACTGCACGGGACGCGTTTAAAAAGGTCGGTCTTGTCTTAGATGTTCATTAACTATACGCGGTAGGGGCAACGCCGGCGATCTGGCGCCGGGCGTCGCGCGCATCCGTGTCTTCTCGCCGGCCTGTGCGGTGAGACCGCGCTCAGGCGTCGCGGCGCGGCACGCGATCGCCTGTCGTGTCGAAGAGGTGGAACGCCTCGGCATCCATTGTCAGTTGCACCGCCGCGCCGGGCGCAAGCGTGGTCGTGCCCTCGGCCTTGGCCCGGATGGGCACGATGTGGCCTTGCGCGCTGCAGTGGATCAGCGCTTCGGCGCCCAGACGCTCAACCACGTCAACCGTGGCGGCGATGGCATTGTCGGGCAGGGCGTCGGTGGGCGCGGCCTCGACCGTGAGCGCCTCCGGCCGCAGGCCGAGGAACACCTGGGTGCCGGGCGCGATCGCATGCGGCGGCAGGTGGAGCGTCGTGCCGCTGGCCAGCCGGACCCCGGTCGCATCGCCCGGCTCATCGGTGACCGTGCCGTCAAAGACATTGATCTTCGGCGCACCGATGAATTCGGCGACGAACCGCGAGGCGGGCTCGTTGTAAAGCGCCATTGGCGCGCCGACCTGCATCACGCGGCCCTCGTTGAGCACGACGATCTGGTCGGCCATCGTCATCGCCTCCACCTGATCATGCGTCACTTAGATCATGGTGTTGCCGATCGCCTGATGCAGCCGCGTCAACTCGACCCGCATCTCGGTGCGCAGCGCGGCGTCGAGATTGGACAGTGGTTCGTCGAACAGGAACACCTCGGGCGCCCGCATCAGCGCCCGGCCGATCGCTACGCGCTGGCGCTGCCCGCCCGAAAGCTGGCCGGGCTTGCGATCGAGAAGCGCGTCAAGCTGCAACGTGCGCGCCACCTTTTCCGCTTCGCGCCGGCGCTCGGCGCGGCCGGCGCCCTTCAGGCGCAGGCTGAACGACATGTTTTCCCATACGCTCATGTGCGGATAGAGCGCGTAGGACTGAAAGACCATCGCCGCGCCCCGGTCCGGCGCCGGCACTTCGTTCATGCGCTTGTCGCCGAAGCGCAGCTCACCGGCGTGCACCGCTTCGAGGCCGGCGATCACGCGCAGAAGCGTCGACTTGCCGCAACCGGACGGGCCGACAAAGGCGACGAACGCCTTGTCGGGGATTTCCAGCGAAATGTCCTTGAGGACCTCAAGCGTGCCGAAGCTCTTGTGGATGCCCGAAAGCGTAACCGCGACCATCAGCGCGACGCCCGGAAACGTTTGGCGCGGCTCATCTGACGGCCACGATCTGGATTTCGATCAGATCGGACGCTTCGGCCAGTCGCGCCTCCACGCAGGCGCGCGCCGGTGCCGCGCCCTCGGGCACCCACGCGTCCCAGATCGGGTTGATGGTGTGCCGGTCGCGGATGTCGGACAGCCAGATCATCGCCGAGACGATTTTCGTGCGATCCGAACCGGCCTCGGCCAGCAGCGCATCCAGCTTGTCGAGAATGTTGCGGGTCTGGCCCTCAAGGTCCAGCGTCCGGTCCGAGGAGATCTGGCCGGCGAAATGCAGCATGGTCGCGCCGGCCGGAACTTCGACGATCTGGCTCATGCGCTTGCCGGTCTGGTAGCGCTTCAGTTCGGTGGTCATGGTCGTGGTCACTCCGCTGCCCTCGGCATGGGCGTCAGGCCGTCATCGCGCATGATCTGCGCCACTTTTTCCGACAGGACATCGATGACCGTGTCGCGATTGGCGCGGCCCTGGTCGAGATCGGCCTTGGTCGGCTCGCCATTGATGCCGCCCGAATCGGGGTGGATGGCGTGGCGCGAGCGCAGCTTGTACCAGGGCTTGTCGATCTTGAAATCGACGGCGCGCTCGGGGTGGTAGACCGCGCCGGTGACGGCGGCGACCTCGGTCTCGCCCTTGTCGGCGTGGTGAATGCCGGCGATGCCCGCCTCGGTCCACCAGTTCCAGCAGGCCAGCCGCGCATCGGGGTAGGTGTCCCAGATCGTCCAGAACGCCGCCTCGCACGCCGCTTTGTTGGCGCCATGGCCGCTGACGAAGATCAGCCGGTCAAACCCGTGCCGGCAGAACATTGCGCCCAGTTCGGCGATCACGGTGGTGAAGGTGCCGGTGGTCAGGCCGATCGTGCCGGGATATTCGCGCATCTCGTCGGCAAACCCGTAGGGCAGACCCGGCGCGACGATCGCGCCCGTGCGCCCGGCAATGGCGCGCGAGAAATACTCCGCCGTGTCGATATCCACGCTCAGCGACAGGTGCGGCCCGTGCGCCTCGATCAGACCGATCGGGATCAGCACCGGCAGTCGCCTGTCCAGGGCGTCGACCTCGTGGTTGGTCAGCCGTTTCCACTCAATCATCGTGTCCGATCTCCATTCGCACCTTTGTGCGTTCACCAAGTCAATTGTGCAGTTTCTACGCCGCGCCCGGCGTTCCGCTGCCGGCCCGCGCGAGCACCGCGCGCATGGTCGCCTCGTCGGTGACCAGCGCGTGGATCAGGCCGGTCCGCAGCGCGCCGGTGATCACGTCGACCTTGCCGGCGCCGCCCGACGCCATCACCAGCGATTTCATCGTCTTCAGGTCGCCCAGTCCGGGACCGACCAACTGGCGGTTGACCGGATGGTCGATGGGCGCGCCGTCGATGTCGATGAACGTGCCCAAAACGTCGCCGACGGCGCCGGCGGCGATCAAATCCTGCGCGGCGATGCCCTTCGGCAGCGCGTGGCGGATCAACAGCGAGGCCTCGCTCATGTCGCCGGCGGCAAAGCAGGCGACATCGGCGCGCAGGATCATCTCCAGCACCGAGGCATAGAACTGCTGACCGGTCAGCACGTAGCGCGCCTCGGGCGTGTCGGTGTAGATGGGCGCGGTCATGTAGTAGCGCTCCGCGCTGAGCAGGCGGCCGATTTTGCCAATGATATCAATGGCGTTTTCTTCAGACGAGCGGGGCAGGGCGCCCAGCAGCGCGACGATGCGCGCCTCGGGCCGCGCCGTCGGCCGCAGGAAGCGCAGCATCTCGCGCAGGGTCTGGCCCCAGCCGAAGCCGAACACCTTCAACTCCGGATCGGCGATCTGCGCGGACATGTAGCGGGCAAGGCCGGCGCCGATCATCGCATGGGTCCGCGTCGGCTCCACCGGGCTCGGCACGACCACCGCATCGCGCAGCCCGAAGGCCGTCATCGCCCGCCGCTCCAGTTCGACGCACGATGCCAGCGGTGCCGTCACCTCGACCCGGACGAGCCCGCGTTCGCGCGCTTCGGCCAACATGCGGTTGATCCGGAACCGGGACAGACCGAGCGCGTCCGCAATGCTCGCCTGCGTCTGCTCCTCGATGAAATAGAGCCAGGCAGCGCGCAGCATCAGCGCGTGCTCGCGATCCGCGATCTGGCCGTCCACCAAACTGTCAGGTGTGTCGTGGGGGGCGGGAGAGAGCGACACGGGGCCTCGCGAGACTGGCTTGCAATTTTTGTTGTTGGCAGATTACAAATGTGCTAGCTCGCTGTCAATCGGCTCGACGCATCCCGCCAACGCCACCAGGCGGCGCAGGCCGCGCGAGCCAACAAGAACGGGATCATCGGCGTTGCCGCCGGCAGGCCGCGACGAAATCGAACTGGAGGTGACCATGAACAAATCAGCCAAACTGTTGGGCGCTGCCGCCATCGCGCTGGCGCTGCCCGCCGCCGCCCACGCGCAGACCGAGATCAACATCGTCGCATTCGCGCCCGGCTTTGCCTGGGCCGACATGTTCGGCCCCTCGGGCACCGACAAGACCGACAAGCTGCGCGCCTTCGAAGAAGCCAACGACATCACGATCAACATCGAGTTCGCCGATGAGGACACGGCGCGCCAGAAGGTGTTGCTCGATCTGGTGAACGGAACCGGCACCTATGACCTTGTGATGCTCGGGTCGGACGGCGCGGTGCAGACCTTCTCCTATGCCGGCTATCTTGAGCCGCTCGACGATCTGCTGGCGACCGCGACCGAGTATTTCGATCCCGAGGCGGTTTATCCGCAGTTCCTCGACGCCAACCGCGTCAACGGCCAGCTCTGGGCGCTGCCCTACTATTCGTTCGGCGCCGGCGTCATCTACCGCAAGGACATCTTCGACCAGTACGGCATCACCGAGTTTCCGGCGACCACGGCCGAACTGGAAGAAGCGCTGACGACCATCAAGGCCGGCCTTGAGGCCGACGGCATCACCGATGTCTATCCGCTGACCATGCGTGGCGCGCCGGGCGAGGAGCCGAGCCTTGATCTCAACGGCTTCGTCTATGCCTATGCCGGCTATCCCGCCTGGTTCGAGGGCGGCGCGACCACGCCCGAGGCCATCCGCGAGGCCGATGCACGCCCCATCTTCACCGGCGACTTCCGCGACGGGTTCGAGACCTTCGTCAACTGGTCGCGCGATTTCGGCCCCGACGGCATCGCAACCCACACCTGGGTCGACATGATGAACCTTTACGGTGCCGGCCAGGCGGTGGTGCTGATGCCCTCGGCCATCAACGGCTTTGCGGCGCTCGGCGGCACGGAAGACGAAAACGTCGCCAATCACACCGCATTTGCACCGTCGCCCGTCGGTCCGTCCGGCAAGCCGGTCCAGAGCTTCTGGACGTTCTCGGTGGGCGTCAGCGCATTCTCGGAGAACAAGGAAGAGGCGTTCAAGACGCTGGCCTTCCTGACCGGCGAGCAGGCCATGCAGGGCTTTGCCGAGTCGATCGGCTGGCCATACTCGACCTTCCCGTCGATCACCCGCGGCGAAGTGCTGGCGGGCAAATGGCCGGCCGAGATGCTGGATCAGATCGAGGCGAGCTATGAGCAGGCCAACCCGCAATACTTCCCCTACATTCCCGAACTGAACGCGTTCATGGACCGGATCGGCACCGCCGCGTCCGAGGCGATCTCGGGATCGAAGACCGTCGATGAGGCGCTCGAAGAGTTGCAGGCCTGGGCCGAGGACCGCCTGGAGCGGGCCGGATACTACCAGTAGAATCCTCCCAAGGACGCGGGCGCCGGCCTTGGCCGGCGTCCGCACGACCCAAGACGGACGGGCAGGCTATGGCGATCACGTGGCGGTTCTGGTTCATCGCGCCGATGGTGATGGCGCTCGCAACCGTCGTCCTGTTTCCCACCGTCTACCTGTTCTGGATGAGCACCCAGCACTGGCTGG
>CAZSFA010000055.1:0-16952 GCA_964606055.1 uncultured Oceaniradius sp.
CAGATGAATGGCTGCCGGGCCGCTTGGCGGCTCACAGAACCCGGCTTACAGGCCGGCTGGCATTGATTTCCCCGGGATTGCCTCCCACCGCCTTGGCCGCTGCGCCGGCAACGCTTCCTTAAGGTTAACAGCCGATAAATGGCGATGCTTCGCATCCGCCCGTTTCAGGGGCGCAATGCGCCCGTTGATGTATGATGATCCCGTTGACGCCCATGTCAGCCCATGATACCCCATTGTTCGACGGTGCTAACGTCGTTCATTCGCGTACCGCAGGCCAGTTTTGGGCATGTCCGATCGCATCGGACGTGGCTGGTTTTTGCGGTCTGGAACTGAGCGCGGGCCGGCACCGTCACGCGGATTGGCATGCCGAGGGGATCGGCGGGCTCCGATGCGCCGTGAAGGGGGCAGCTTTGGCAAAGACTTGGGGACGGGTCTTGGCGGTGGCGGCCATCGGTGGCGATGGCCAGCCCCGCCGGATGGAAACGTCAGGTGTTGGGCGTGGAGCGTTTTCTTTCAAATGCGGTCAACAGGATCGACGCCAAGGGCCGGGTGTCGGTGCCGGCCCATTTTCGCGCCGTGTTGCAGACCAAGGGGCTGAACGATCTTTACGCCTTGCAGGCGATCGACATGGCGGCGATCGATGCGGGCGGGATGGATCTTCTGGAGCGCTTCGAGGAGCGGCTGGCCGGGGACGACCCGTTCGCGCGCTCATCCGACGACATGTCCTTTTACTGTCACGGGGATGGCGCCTTCCTGAAGGTGGACAGCGCCGGCCGGATCACGGTCAACGACTTCATCCGCGAACACACCGGCATCACCGATCACGTGCATTTCGTCGGGCGGGGGCACTTCTTCCAGATGTGGGCGCCCGAGCGGTTCGCCGAGCATCGCGCACAGGTGCGCGCGCGGCTCCTGGCGCTGCGCGAGGAGCAATCGTCCGCGCAGGGCGAGACGGCGCCCCGGGGGGCGGCGTGAACGGTGAGGGCGCGCCCCATGTTCCGGTCATGCTGGCAGAGGCGATGGCCGCGCTCGATCCCAAACCCGGGGAGACGATCGTCGACGGCACGTTCGGTGCGGGCGGCTATGCGCGCGCGATCCTGGATGCCGGCGCGCACCTGACCGCGTTCGACCGCGATCCCGACGCGGCCGCCACCGCAGCGGCCTTCAAGGCCGGCCATGGCGACCGGTTCAGCTTCGTCGCCGCGCCCTTTTCGACGCTCGGTGCGCATTGCGAACCCGCTTCGCTCGACGGCGTCGTTCTGGATGTCGGTGTATCGTCGATGCAGTTCGATGAGGGCGCGCGGGGCTTTTCGTTCCGCAATGACGGCCCGCTCGATATGCGCATGGCACAGGCCGGCGTCAGCGCGGCCGATGTCGTCAACACGTTCGACGTCAAGGATCTGATCCGGATCATCGGCATCCTTGGCGAGGAGCGCAATGCGCCGCGCCTGGCCCATGCCATCGTCCGCGCCCGCGACAAGGGCCCGATCGAAACGACCGCGCACCTGGCCGCGATCATCGAGGCGGCGCAACCGCGCAAGGCAAGAGACACCATCCACCCGGCGACACGCGCCTTTCAGGGCCTGCGCATCTTCGTCAATGACGAGTTGCGCGAACTGGCGCGCGCGCTGTTTGCCGCCGAGACCTGCCTTGCTCTGGGCGGCCGGCTGGTTGTCGTCAGCTTCCATTCGCTCGAGGACCGCATCGTCAAGCGCTTCATCCAGGACCGCACCACCCAGGCGAGCGGTTCGCGGCATTTGCCCGCCACAACGCCCAGCCCGCTGGTGTTCGCCATCGAGGGCAAGCCGGTGATCACCGCATCGGCCGACGAGATCGCGCGCAATCCGCGCGCGCGGTCGGCCAAGCTGCGCGCGGCGACGCGGATCGGCGGCGCGGCGCGCAACCCCGACATGGCGCTGTTCCGGCTGCCGGACCTGCCATGGCCGGAGGCACACCCATGATGCGCATCGTCAATATCGCCTTGATCGCGCTGGTGATCGCGACGGCGACCTGGACCTATTCGGTCAAGCACGAGGCCGAGCAGCGGCTCGTCGAAATCCGCGCGCTTGAACGCGCAATCGAACTCGAGCAGGAGACGATCGACCTGCTGCGCGCCGACTGGGCGCATCTGAGCCACCCGCAACGCCTGCAGGCGCTGACGGAAACCTATGCCGAGGAACTGGGCCTGACGCGGGCCGAAGCCGACCAGTTCGTGCGGCCCGGCGACCTGCCCGGCCCGCCGCCGTTCGATCCGGGCGACGCGGTCGGCGACATCATCGTCGGCCTTCCGACCGATGAGTTGACCACCGGTTCGATCAGCGGGGACGGGCAATGACGCCCGGCCTTGCCATGCCGCGCCTGCGCTTCTGGCGGTCGCGCGTGCCCAGCGCGCCGCAGCGCCCGTCCGGCCAGCGCCGGGCCGAGGCGATCGGGCGCATGGGCCGCAGCCGCATCGTCATCGCGGTCGCCTGCTTCATGGCGGTCTATTCGGTCATTGCCGGCCGCCTGGTCCAGTACGGTTTGACCGATCTCGACGACGGCCGGCGCTTTGGCGTCGACGACCGCATCATGGCGGCGCGTCCAGACCTTCTTGACCGTCGCGGCAACCTTCTGGCGACCGACATCCGTGTGCCGGCGCTCTACGGCGAACCACGCCGCGTGATCGACCCCGACGAGGCGGTCGAGGCGCTGGCGAGCGTGTTGCCCGATGTCAATCGCGCCGACTGGCATCGCAAACTGTCCTCGGGCGCCGGCTTTGTCTGGCTGCGGCGCGAGATCACGCCCCGGCAGCAGGCCGATGTGCTGGCGCTCGGCATTCCCGGCATCGGGTTCCGCAACGAAACGCGGCGTTTCTATCCCGGCGGGCCGACCGCTTCGCACATTGTCGGGCTGGTCGATATCGACAACGCCGGCACCGCGGGCATCGAGAAATATGTCGACGATCAGGGCCTTGCGGTCCTTCAGGAACTGGGACTTGACGCCGACGACGATCTCGATCCGGTGCGGTTGTCGATCGACGCCAGCATTCAGCACATCGTGCGCGACGAACTGGTTCAGGCGATGGAGCGCTATCAGGCGATCGCGGCGGGCGGCGTGGTGCTGGACGTGCGCACCGGCGAAGTGGTCGCGATGGTCTCGCTGCCCGACTACGACCCCAACAATCCGTACAACGCGCTCGACAAGGACCGGCTCAACCGCATGTCGGCCGGCGTCTTCGAGATGGGATCGACCTTCAAGGCGTTCACCACAGCGATGGCGCTCGATTCGGGTCTGGTGAACCTCGACAGCCGGTTCGACGCGCGCCGGCCGCTGCGCTACGGCCGTTTCACGATCAACGACTTCCACGGCAAGCGGCGTGTCCTGTCGGTACCCGAGACGTTCATCTATTCGTCCAACATCGCAACCGCCAAGATGGCCGAGGTGGTCGGCATCGACGGCCATCGCGCGTTTCTCAAGCGCATGGGCCTGCTCGACCGGATGCAGACCCAACTGCCCGAGGTTGCGCGGCCCACCGAACCGCGCGAGTGGAAGGAACTGAACTCGGTCACCATCTCGTTCGGCCATGGCATGTCGACGACGCCGTTGCAGACCGCCGCCGCCGCCGCCGCGCTCGTCAATGGCGGCTACCTGATGGCGCCGTCCTTCCTGCCGCGCGACGCGGTCGCCGCAAAAGCCGAAGCAACGCAGGTGCTCAAGCCCGAAACCAGCGCGATGATGCGCTACCTGTTCCGGCTCAACGTCGAAGAGGGCTCGGGTCGCCGCGCCGAGGTCGAGGGCTTCTTCGTCGGTGGCAAGACCGGCACCGCCGAAAAGGTCGTCAATGGCCGCTACTCTGGCGACCACCGGTTCAACGCGTTCCTGGCTGCGCTGCCGATGGACGATCCGCGATATGTGGTGCTGATCATCCTCGACGAACCCAAGCCCGAAGAGGGGCAGCAAAGCGCGACGGCCGGCCTCAACGCGGCGCCGACGACGCGCCGGATCATATCGCGGGCGGTGCCGTTGCTTGGGCTTTCGCCCAATTACGAGGCGACCCGCGATGCCTTGCTTGTGTCTTACTAGTTGGCAATAAGGAGCGGATTCGAGCGGATCCTGATCATGCGGTTTTCACAACTGGCACCCCTGCTTGCGCTAGCGCCCGCCGATCTGCCCGAGGGTTCGTTTGCGCGGGTGACGGCCGATTCGCGCGCGGTTGCTGCCGGCGACCTGTTCGTCGCGCTGCCCGGCTCGAAGGTCGATGGCGCGACCTATGCCGCCGATGCGGCTGACAAGGGGGCCGTCGCGGTGCTGTGCGGGCGCGATGCGGCGATCGACGTCGCTGTTCCTGTCTTCGCTGTCGATGATCCGCACCGCGCGCTGGCGCTGATCGCGGCCGAACTGGCCGGTGCGCAGCCTGATACGATCGTCGCGGTCACAGGGACCGCCGGCAAGACATCGGTCGCCGCCTTCGCGCGCCAGATCTTCGCCCAAGCCGGCATGCAGGCGGCCTCGATCGGCACGACCGGCGTCGTCGCGCCGGGCCAATCCATGGACGGCGCGCTGACGACGCCCGACCCGGTGCAACTGCATGAGATCCTCGCAAAACTCGCCCGATCGGGCGTGACCCACACGGCGATGGAAGCATCCAGCCACGGGCTCGACCAGCGCCGGCTCGACGGGGTTCGCCTGTCGGCGACCGCGTTCACCAATCTGGGTCGTGATCATCTGGATTATCACGGCACGATGGACGCCTATTTCGCCTCCAAGATGCGCCTGTTCGACACGCTGGCGCCCAAGGGCAGCGTCGCCGTGATCTTCGCCGACGATCACTGGTCGGCCCAGGCAGCCGACGCGGCGCGTGCGGCCGGGCTCGATGTCTGGACGGTCGGCCGCAAGGGCGAAGCGATCAGCCTCAAGCGGGTCGAACACGAACGGCATCGCCAGATCGCCGAGGTCGCCCATGCCGGGCGCACGCATCGGGTGGTGCTGCCGCTGGCGGGCGACTTCCAGATCGCCAACGCACTGGTCGCCGCCGGCCTTGCGATCGCAACCGGCGTCGAGCCGGCGACGGCCTTTGCCGCGCTCGAAAGCCTTGAAGGCGCGCCGGGTCGGCTCGACCATGTCGGCACGACCGACGGTGGCGCGGCGATCTATGTCGATTATGCGCACAAGCCCGACGCGCTCGAACAGGTTCTGGCCGCCGTGCGGCCGTTCACGACGAGCCGCGTCGCCGTGGTGTTCGGTTGCGGCGGCGATCGCGATGCCGGCAAACGGCCGATCATGGGCGAGATTGCGGCACGGCTGGCCGATGTCGTCTACGTGACCGACGACAATCCGCGTTCGGAGGATGCCGCCGCGATCCGCGCGGCGATCATGGCTGCCTCGCCCGGTGCCATCGAGATCGGCGACAGGCGGCTTGCCATCCGCACCGCGATCGGCGCGCTCGCCACCGGCGACACGCTGGTCATCGCCGGCAAGGGCCATGAAACCGGGCAGACCGCGGGCGGTGTGACGCTGCCGTTCTCCGACCATGACGAAGCGCGTTCGGCGCTGGCGGAGCACGCGGCATGAGCATCGGCGTCAACGCAGGATCGGGCGTGCCGCTCTGGACCGGCGCGGCAATGGTCGAGGCGATGAACGCCCGGCCGGTCAATGGGGTGCCCGACGCGGTGACCGGCATCTCCATCGATACGCGCACGCTGCAACCGGGCGATGCGTTCTTTGCGATCGCCGGCGACAACCGCGACGGCCACGCGTTTGCCTCCAAGGCGGTGGCGGCCGGCGCGTCCTGCCTCGTGGTGCGCGAGGACAAGCTGGCAGCGCTCGGCCGGCAAACGCTGCCGCTGATGGTGGTGGCCGACGTGCCGGACGCGCTGGGCCTTCTTGCGCAGGCCGCGCGGGCGCGCAGCGCGGCCAAGATCATCGCCGTCACCGGTTCGGCCGGCAAGACGACCACCAAGGAGGCGCTGCGGCACGGGCTGCAAAGCTGCGGCAAGGTGCATGCCTCGGTCGCCTCCTACAACAATCACTGGGGCGTGCCGCTGACGCTGGCGCGCATGCCGGCCGACGCCGACTACGGCGTCTTCGAGATCGGCATGAACCATGCCGGGGAGATCACGCCGTTGGTGCGCATGGTGCGGCCGCATGTCGGCATGATTACGCTGATCGCAGCCGCGCACCTGGGCAACTTCAAGGATCTCGACGGCATCGCCAACGCCAAGGCCGAGATCTTCTCGGGCGTCGTGCGTGGCGGAACCGCGCTGATCAACCGCGACGACAAGCGGTTCCGCCTCTTGGCGGACCTTGCCGGTCAGGCCGGCGTCAACCGGATCATCGGCTATGGCGCCGACAAGAAGGCCGATGTGCGGCTGCTCAACGCCAAATACCTGATCGACTGCTCGACCGTGACGGCGGTGGCGTTCGGCGAGGAGATCGCCTTCAAGGTCGGCCTGCCGGGCCGCCATGTGGTGCAGAACATGCTGGGCGTCCTGGCCGGCGCGCGGCTTCTGGGCGCCGATCTGGCGCGCGTTGCGCATGCTCTGGCCGATCTGCCCGCACCGGACGGGCGCGGCAGGCAGCACCAGTGCAATGTCGGCGCGGGCACGTTCACGCTGCTGGACGAAAGCTACAACGCCAATCCAGCCTCGGTGGAGGCGGCGCTCGATCTTCTGGCCGCGATGGAGCCGGCCGGCGCCGGCCGGCGCATCGCCGTGCTCGGCGACATGTTCGAACTGGGCGCGCATTCGCAGCGGCTTCATCGCGAACTGGCCGATCCGGTGCGACGCGCAGGGCTCGATCAGCTGTTCCTGTGCGGGCCCGAAATGACGGCGCTCGCCAACGCACTGGGCGATGAAGGGTTCGTTGTCCGCCATTTCGGCGACGTCGACACGATGGCCGAAGTGCTCGCCGGTGAAATCGGCGCGGGCGATGCCGTCATGGTCAAATCATCAAAAGGCATGGGTCTGTCGCGGCTCGTTGCCATGTTCCGCGACGCTGACGCGCTGGCGGGCGCCTGAGGCGACGGAACAGGGGTTTTTCTCACATGCTCTTCTGGCTGACCCAATTCTCCGACCAGTTCCAAATCCTCAACCTGTTCCGCTACATCACCTTCCGCACCGGCGGGGCGCTGTTGACCTCGGCCTTCATCATCTTCCTGTTCGGGCCGCGCATCATCGCGCTGATGCGGCTCAAGCAGGGCCGCGGCCAACCGATCCGCGCCGATGGCCCGCAGACCCATTTCAAGAAGGCCGGCACGCCCACCATGGGCGGGCTGATGATCATATCGGGCATTGTCGGCTCGGTTCTGCTGTGGGGCAACCTGGGCAATCCGTATGTCTGGGTCGTGGTGGCGGTGACGCTCGGCTTTGGCGCGATCGGCTTTTATGACGACTTCCTCAAGGTCACCAAGCAGACCGACAAGGGCTTTTCGGGCCGGGCACGGCTGGCGATCGAGTTCCTGATCGCGGGGCTTGCCGCCTATGTCATCATGCTGGCGGGCAATGCGCCGTTCTCGACCAGCGTGGCGATGCCGTTCTTCAAGGACTTCCTGATCAATCTGGGCATCTTCTTTGTCCCGTTCGCCGCGTTCGTGATGGTGTCGGCCGGCAATGCGGTCAACCTGACCGACGGGCTGGACGGGCTGGCAATCGTGCCGATCATGATCGCGGCCGCCTCGTTCGGCGTGATCGCATACCTGTCCGGCAACGCCATCTTTGCCGACTATCTGCAGATCCATTTCGTGCCGGGCACCGGCGAACTGGCGGTCGTGCTTGGCGCGGTGATCGGCGCGGGCCTGGGCTTTTTGTGGTTCAACGCGCCGCCGGCGGCGATCTTCATGGGCGATACCGGCTCGCTGGCGCTGGGCGGTCTGATCGGGGCGGTGGCCGTGGCGACCAAGCATGAGATCGTGATGATTATCATCGGCGGGCTATTTGTGATGGAAGCTTTGTCGGTGATCATCCAGGTTGGGTATTTCAAGATGACCGGGCGCCGGGTATTCCTGATGGCCCCCATACACCACCATTTCGAGAAGCTGGGCTGGACCGAGAGCCAGGTGGTCATCCGTTTCTGGATCATAGCCGTCATCCTGGCGCTGATCGGTCTGTCCACACTCAAGTTGCGATAAGAGATCATTGACATGACGCCGATCACCGCATTTTCGGGAAAACACGTCGCCTTGTTCGGACTGGGCGGCTCGGGCCGCATCACGGCCAGGGCGCTGGCCGAGGGCGGCGCGCGGGTCATCGCCTTCGATGACAATCCCGAGACGGTCGAAGCGGCCGATCTGGACGGGATCGAGACCGCCGATCTGCACACCGCCAACTGGAGCGCGTTTGACGCGCTGGTGCTGGCGCCCGGCGTGCCGCTGACCCACCCCAAACCGCACTGGACGGTCGACAAGGCCAGGGCGCACGACCTGCCGATCATCGGCGATATCGAACTGTTCTGCCAGGAACGCGCGATGATCGCGCCGGGCGCGCCGTTCGTGGCGATCACCGGAACCAACGGCAAGTCGACCACGACCGCGCTGATCGCCCACATCCTGCGCGGGGCCGGGCGCGACGTGCAGATGGGCGGCAATATCGGCGTGCCGGTGCTGGCGCTCGATCCGCCGGCGGCGAACCGCGTGCACATCGTTGAATGCTCCTCGTTCCAGATCGACTTGGCGCCAACGCTCAATCCGGGCATCGGCATCCTTCTGAACGTGTCGCCCGATCACCTGGACCGGCACGGCACGATGGAACACTATGGAAGCATCAAGAAGCGCCTGGTGGCGGGCGCCGATCACGCCATCGTCGGCATCGACGACGTGTGGTGCCGGTCGGCCGCCGACGAGATCGAGAAGGCCGGCGTCAAGGTCGAGCGGATAAGCGTTCTGGGCGCGCGCCACACGATCGATCTGAGCGGCGCGGACGCGCTGCGCGGCGACCACAATTTGCAGAACGCGCTTGCGGCCAGCCATGCCTGCCGCGCGCTCGGCCTGTCCGACGACGAGATCACCCAGGGGCTGAACACGTTCGACGGGCTCGAACACCGCATGCAGATCGTCGCGCGGCGCGGGCGGGTGCTGTTCGTCAACGATTCCAAGGCGACCAACGTCAATGCGGCCGCCAAGGCGCTGTCGAGCTTCCGCACCATTCACTGGATCGCCGGCGGGCTCGCCAAGGAGGGCGGCATCGCTTCGCTGTCGCCGCTTCTGAGCCGGGTCGCCAAGGCCTACCTGATCGGCGAGGCGGCGCCCGCATTCGCCGCAACGCTGGGTGAGCGCGTGCCGTTCGAGATCTCGGCGACGATGGATGTGGCGGTGCGCCGGGCGGCCGCCGATGCGGTTGCATCCGACGCCGATGAGCCGGTGGTGCTGCTGGCGCCGGCGGCGGCGAGTTTTGACCAATACGCCAACTTCGAAAAGCGCGGCGCGGCCTTCATCGAGGCTGTCAACATGCTGGAGCCGGGCCACGGGCGGCGCGATGAGCCGCAACCCGCGGCGGTCGAACCGGAAGAGCCGGTCGCGCCGCGAGAGGTCGCGCAGGAGCCCCAGGTCATGGCGACGATGCCGACCGCCGTGCCGCTGACGATCGCCGAGGCGCCGGAGCAGGAACCGGCGCCCGATGCCCCGTCCGAGCCGGCCGCCACGGTCGAGGCCGCCGAACCCGCACCCGACCCGGTGCCGGGCGAAGACCTTGCGGCAACCGATGGCGTTCCGGAGGTACAGCCCGTCGAGCCGGGCGATGCGCCCGCCCATGTGGAGACGCACGCCGAAACCACGGCGGACGCACAGGTCGAGGAGCCGGCGGCGCCCGAACCCGACGCGCCCGAACCCGATGCGCCGGAGCCCGTTTCGGACGACGCCGACGCGCTCGCCGATTTCGCCGACGAACTGGAGCGGGCCACCGTCGGCGGCGACCGCAAGAAGAAACACAAGGGGGACGGCGATGTATCGTCGTAGTGACCGCAGCGCGATCGCCGACTGGTGGTGGACCGTCGATCGCTGGTTCCTGTTTGCGTTCGCGATGCTGATTGGCTTCGGGGTCGTCCTGTCGTTTGCGGCAAGCCCCGATGTCGCCAAGCGCATCGGGCTGGACACCTTCCATTTCGTGCAGCGCCACGCGATGTTCATCGTACCGACGATCGGCGTGCTGGTCGCGGTGTCGTTCCTCGACGACCGGCAAATCCGGCGCATGGCGCTGATCGTGCTGTTGGGCGCGATGGCGCTGATGGTGGTGGCACTGTTCTTCGGCGTCGAGGTCAAGGGATCGCGGCGCTGGGTGCGCGTCGCCGGCATTTCGGTGCAGCCGTCGGAGTTCGTCAAACCGGCATTCGTGGTCATCTGCGCCTGGCTGTTCGCCGAACGGCTGCGGCGACCGGACATTCCCGGCGATCTTCTGGCGGGCCTGCTGTTTGCCGCGGTTGCCGCGCTTCTGGTCGCGCAGCCCGACCTGGGCCAGACCGTGCTGGTCGCCGCGACATGGGGCGCGATGTTCTTCATGGCCGGCATGTCGTGGCTGTGGATCGTCGCGCTGGGCGCCGTTGGCGTCGTGGGGCTGTTGGGCGCCTATGTGCTGCTGCCGCATGTCGCCAACCGCATCGACCGGTTCATCACGGGCCAAGGCGACACGTTCCAGGTCGACACCGGCCGCGAGGCGATCGTGCGCGGCGGCTGGTTCGGGCAGGGGCCGGGCGAGGGCACCATCAAGCGCGTCCTGCCCGACAGCCACACCGACTTCGTGTTTGCGGTTCTGGCCGAGGAGTACGGCATCATGCTGTGCATGGTGCTGGTCGCCGTGTTCGCCTTCATCGTGTTGCGGGGCCTGGTCAAATCGATGCGCGAGGAAGACCATTTCCGCCGGCTGGCGGTCAGCGGGCTGGTCGTGCTGATCGGTCTGCAATCGATGATCAACATCATGGTCAACCTGCAATTGCTGCCGGCCAAGGGCATGACGCTGCCTTTCGTTTCCTATGGCGGCTCGTCGATGATCGCGGTCGCCATATCGGCCGGCATCATCCTGGCGCTGACCCGGCGACGGCCCGAGACGCGCTTTGCCAATGTGCGCTTTGCCGGGCTTGCGGCCGCCCAGTGACGATGGATGGCGGGCGCGGCACGATCCTTGTTTCGGCCGGTGGCACCGGAGGTCACCTGTTTCCGGCCGAGGCGCTGGCCCATGAGCTGGCCGCGCGCGGATGGTCTGTGCATCTGGCCACCGATGCGCGCGCCGAAAAGTACGCCGACCGTTTCCCAAATGCCGGCCTGCACGTCATCAAGTCCGACACGCCATCGGGCAAAAACCCCCTTGCCCTGATCAGGGCCGGCCTGACGCTTCTTGCCGGCATGCGCCAGTCGCGCATCCTTCTTGCGCGCCTCAAGCCGAAAGCCGTCGTTGGCTTTGGCGGCTATCCGACCGTGCCGCCGCTGATGGCGGCGTCGGGCGCGTTTGCCACCATGGTGCACGAACAGAACGCTGTGATGGGGCGCGCCAACAAGCTGCTGGCCCGCCGCGTAACCGCGATTGCCGGCGGTTTCCTGTCGCCGACCGGCAACTTCGCCGATCGCATCGTCGTCACCGGCAACCCGGTCCGGCCGGCGGTCATCGAAGCAGCCGCGACCGACTATGCGCCGCCGGACGAAGACGGTCCGATCCGGCTGGTCGTCTTCGGCGGCAGCCAGGGCGCGCGCTTTTTCTCCGAGACGGTGCCCGAGGCGCTGGCGCTGCTGCCAGAAACGCTGCGTGCCCGGTTCCATGTCACCCAGCAGGCCCGGCCCGACGACGAGGCGGCCGCGCGCGCCGCGTTCGACACGATCGGGGTTGCCGCCGAGGTCTCGCCCTTCTTCACCGACATGCCGGCGCGGATCGGTGCCGCGCATCTGGTGATCGCCCGGTCGGGTGCATCGACCGTCTCGGAGATTGCGGCGATCGGCCGGCCGGCGATACTCGTGCCCTATCCGCACGCGCTCGATCATGACCAGGCGGCCAATGCGGCGGCGCTCGAGTCGGCCGGCGGTGCCGTTTTGCGCCGGCAGGGCGATCTCGATGCGCAGCGTCTTGCGGTCGAAATCGAGGCGCTGATCGGCGCGCCCGACCGCCTCGTCGAAATGGCGGCCAGCGCCCGCAAGGCCGGGCGGCCCGATGCCGCCCGCTTGCTCGCCGACATGACCGAGGCTATTGCGGCAGGCCAATCGGTGGCGGCCTTCAAGGCGGCTCACGGGTGAGGGATCAACTGGGTAAGGGATCGGCGCTGAGATGAAAATGCCGCAGAACATCGGCGTCGTCCATTTTGTCGGGATCGGCGGGATCGGCATGAGCGGCATCGCCGAGGTGCTGCACACGCTCGGCTATCGCGTCCAGGGGTCCGATCAGGCCGACGGCGCCAATCAGCAGCGGCTGCGCGACAAGGGCATCGACGTGTTCGTCGGCCATGCGGCCGACAATCTGGGCGAAGCCGAGGTGGTGGTCGTGTCCACGGCGATCAAGCCGGACAACCCCGAACTGATGGCGGCGCGCGAGCGCGTCCTGCCGATCGTGCGCCGGGCCGAAATGCTCGCCGAGATCATGCGGTTCCGCAACGCGATCGCAATCGGCGGCACGCATGGCAAGACGACCACCACATCCATGGTCGCGGCGCTGCTCGACGCCGGCGGCATGGACCCGACCGTCATCAATGGCGGCATCATCAACGCCTATGGCACCAATGCGCGCATGGGCGAGGGCGAGTGGATGGTGGTCGAGGCCGACGAGAGCGACGGCACGTTCCTCAAGCTGCCCGCCGACGTGGCGGTGATCACCAACATCGACCCCGAGCATCTGGACCATTACGGCTCGTTCGATGCGGTGCGTGATGCCTTTGAGCAGTTCGTCGAGAACGTACCGTTCTACGGCTTCGGCGTTGCCTGTATCGATCACCCCGAGGTGCAGGCGCTGGTCGGCCGCGTGACCGATCGCCGGCTTGTGACCTATGGCCAGAACCCGCAGGCCGACATCCGCTTCACGCCGCGCGGCATGGACGGGCCGGTTTCGGTGTTCGACGTGATGATTCGCGGCCGCAAGTCGGGCGGCGTGGTGCCGCTGGACGGGTTGCGCCTGCCGATGCCGGGCCTTCACAACATCTCCAACGCGACGGCGGCGATCGCGGTCGCGCATGAACTGGGGCTTTCGCCGGACGCGATCCGGCGCGGCATCTCGGGCTTTGGCGGGGTCAAGCGCCGGTTCACCGAGACCGGCACGTGGAACGGTGTGCGTGTCTTTGACGACTATGGCCATCATCCGGTGGAAATCCGCGCGGTCCTGTCGGCGGCGCGGCAGGCGGCGGGCACGGCGCGCGTCTTCGCCGTCATGCAGCCGCACCGCTACACGCGGCTTGGCGACTTGTTCGACGACTTCGCCGCCTGCTTCAACGAGGCCGACACCGCGCTGATCGCACCGGTCTACCCGGCCGGCGAGGCGCCGATCGCGGGCGTGGACGCGGCCGCGCTGGTCGGTCGCATGAAGGCAGGCGGCCATCGCGATGCGCGGCTGATCACGGGGCCCGACGATGTCGCGCCGATCATGCGCGCCGAAGCCCGGCCCGGCGACTATGTGGTCTATCTGGGCGCGGGCAGCATCACCCAATGGGCCTATGCGCTGCCGCGGGAACTGGAAGGCGAGGCGGCCGCATGAGCACTGTCGACGGCAAGGCGCTTCTGGCGCGGCTCGAACCGGACCTGCCGGCGGTGCGCGGTCGGCTGAAAGCCGATGCACCGATGAGCCAGATCACGTGGTTTCGGACCGGCGGGCCGGCAGAACTGTTGTTCCAACCGGCCGACGACGACGATCTGGCGACGTTTCTCGCCGCGCTTCCCCAGGACGTGCCGGTCATGGTGGTCGGCGTCGGCTCCAACCTTCTGGTCCGCGATGGCGGCATCAAGGGCGTGGTCGTCCGTCTGGCCGCCAAGGGATTTGGCCAGATCGAGATCGACGATGACTGCGTCATCCGCGCCGGGGCGGCGGTGCCCGACAAGCGGCTTGCGGTGGCCGCGCGCGAGGCGGGCATTGGCGGCTTTCACCACTATTTCGGCATTCCCGGCTCGGTTGGCGGCGCGCTGCGCATGAATGCGGGCGCCAACGGCGTTGAAACGCGCGAGCGGGTGGTCGAGGTTCGCGCCGTCGACCGCCAGGGCGGCAAGCACACGCTGACCAATGCGGACATGGGCTATGCCTATCGGCATTCGTCGGCCGCGCCCGGGCTGATCTTCACCCGTGCGGTGTTCAGGGGCTATCCCGAGGACAAGGCGGTCATCGGCGCCTTGATGGATGAGGTGCAGCACCATCGCGAGACCGTGCAGCCGATCAAGGAGAAGACCGGCGGGTCGACCTTCAAGAACCCCGAAGGCACATCGGCGTGGAAAGAGGTCGACAAGGCCGGCTGCCGCGGGCTGCTGATCGGCGGCGCGCAGATGAGCCCGATGCACTGCAACTTCATGATCAACACCGGCGGCGCGACCAGCCACGATCTGGAACTGCTTGGCGAGACGGTGCGCACGCGCGTGCTCGATGCATCCGGCATCCGGCTGGAATGGGAGATCAAGCGGATCGGCGAGTTCGCCGATGAGGAAGACCCGGTCCAGCCGTTCCTCGGCCGTTTGCTATAGCGCGTTGCGCCGAAGCGCCCTTCATGGCAAACTTTGCCAACACTGGAGGGAGGCCGAGATGGCGACCATGAATGTCTCGCTGCCCGACGACATGAAGCGCTGGGTCGAGGAGCAGGCTGACGGCACCGACTTTGCCAATGTCAGCGACTATGTTCGCGATCTCATTCGCCGCGATCGCGAGCGGCGGATGAAGGTGGCGGACATGCAGGCGCTGGTCGATGAGGCGCTTGCAGGCGGAGCCGGCGGCAAGACCATGGCCGACGTTCGCCGAAAGGCACGGGAGCTGGCCAGCGGCTGAACCGATGGGCTACCGCTTGAGCGATGCCGCCGCCGCCGACCTCGTCAGCATCTATCTGGACGGTATCGACCGGTTCGGAGCCCGGCAGGCCGATGCCTATCACGACCAGTTGTCGGTCGTCTTCGAGCTGATCGCAACACAGCCGCACATGGCTCGTGAGCGTGCCGAGATCACACCGCCCGTTCGCATCCATCCCCATGGCGCGCATCTGATCGTCTATCTGATCGAGGGCGGCGGCGGCATCCTGGTGTTGCGCGTGCGTCATGCCCGCGAAAACTGGTTCGATGGTGGCTCGACATGACGTCGTCCCGCCATTGGCGGGGTTTTGTTTGCGTCGCGCCTGAGGCGTGCGTTGCCGTGATCGAGACGCCCCCGATCGATGGCCGCGTCTTTTCCGGCAGGCGCCGGCAACATTTGGATTGGCAAGCGCGACCGGCGGGCGTACAGGCCGACAATGACCCAATCGACGGAACCGATGGCCTCGGCGCCCGCGCCGTTGAGCTGGGCCGCGCACGCACGCGCGGCGCTGGCATTGGGCGTGCCGCTGGTCGGCTCGCAGGTCGCCGCGATGGCGATGAACATCACCGACACCATCATGCTGGGCTGGTACGGCGTGACCGAATTGGCGGCCGCCGCGATCGCCACGCAGATGTTCTTCATCGTGATGATCTTTGGTGCCGGGTTCCCGTTCGCGGTTCTGCCGATGGCGGCGCAGGCCGAAGGCAGGCGCGATCAGCGCCAGGTGCGCCGTTCGGTGCGGATGGGGATGTGGGCGACGCTGATCTACTGCCTGATCATGGCGCCGCTCCTGTGGTTCACCGAATCGGTTCTTCTGGCGCTGGGCCAGGATGAGGAAGTGGCGCACCTTGCCGGCATCTACATGCGCATCGGGCAATGGTCGATGCTGGTCCTGTTGATGTGGTGGTCGCTGCGCAGCTTCCTGACCGCGATCGAGCGCACCCGGATCGTCTTCTGGGCGACGCTGGCTGGCGTGTTCGTCAATGCGGGCCTGAACTGGGTGTTCATCTTCGGCAATTGGGGCGCGCCCGAACTGGGCGTGCGGGGCGCGGCGATTGCCACGCTCGGCACCAACACGCTGGTGTTCGCCCTTTTGGCCGCCTACGCCACGTTCAGCGATCGCGGCCGGCCCTACGTGCTGTTCCAGCGGTTCTGGCGGCCCGACTGGCAGGCGCTCGTCGAAGTCGCCCGTGTCGGCCTGCCGATCGGCGCGATGATGACGATCGGCGTCGCCATGTTCATCTCGGCCTCGCTTCTGATGGGGCTGATCGGCGTGGTACCGCTGGCCGCGCACGGCATCGCGCTGCAACTGGCGGCGCTCGCCTTCATGGTGCCGATGGGCCTGTCGCAGGTCGCCACCGCCCGTGTCGGCCATTTCCACGCGATCGGCGACGCGCAGGGTGTCGAGCGCACCGCGCTGACCATCATGGCGATGTGTCTGGGTTTTGCCATGATCGGCGCGTCGATCTTCTTTGCGGTTCCGGCGACGCTGGTTGGCCTGTTCCTGGATGAGGCGCACCCCGAATCGGCCGATGTCATCGCCTATGCGGTGCCGCTCTTGCTGATCGCGGCGTGCTTTCAACTGGTCGACAGCGCCCAGGCGGTTGGCTCGGCGCTGCTGCGCGGGCTCAAGGACACGCGCGTGCCGATGTACATCGCGTTCTTTGCCTATTGGCTGGTCGGGCTGATGCTGGCCTGGCTCCTGGGCTTTCCGCTCGGCTTTGGCGGCGTCGGCGTCTGGATCGGCCTGTCGTGCGGGCTGGCGACGGCGGCGGCGCTGCTCAACTGGCGTTTCATCGCGCTCAGGCGCACGGTCTGGGGCGCGCGGGCGCATCGCTGACCAAGCCTGCCGGCAGCCATCATTGTCCCTGAATGCCGCATACATCGGAATTCGGTTGAAGCGGACCCGGCTTGATCGTACACGCCGGCCATGACCACAACTGCGGGAGAATTGGGCTCGGCGTCCGCGCCGATGAGTTGGCCCGCGCACGCGCGCGCCACGCTGGCGCTCGGCGTTCCGCTGGTCGGCTCGCAGCT
>CAZSFA010000056.1:0-16894 GCA_964606055.1 uncultured Oceaniradius sp.
AGATAGGGATCGACCTTCTCCTTCATGTCGCCGGGCAGAAAGCCCAGACGCTCGCCGGCCTCGACGGCCGGGCGAGACAGGATGATGCGGTCGATTTGGCCGCGTTCGAGCAGCATCGCCGCATGGGCGACCGCCAGATAGGTCTTGCCGGTGCCGGCGGGCCCGACGCCGAACACAAGCTCGGCCCGTTCGAGCGCCCGCATATAGGCGTCCTGAGTGGGCGTGCGGGCAATGACGGTGCGCTTGCGCGTCGCGATCTGGGCGGCGGCAATGCGCGCCGTGCCGTCCATGGTCGGCAGCGAAAGCTGATCGTCGGCCGCCATCGCCATGCGCAGCGCGCCCTCGACATCGGACGGTTCGGGCTCGGCGCCCTCGGTCTCCATGCGATCGTAGAGCCAGTCGAGCGTGCGGCGCGCCTGTTCGGTGGCGACCGGTTCACCCTTGATGGTGACCTGATTGCCGCGCGCGCGCACATCGACGCCCAGGGTCTGTTCGATCAGCGCCAGGTTTTGGTCGAACTGGCCGAACAGCGCCCGCGCGAAGTGGTTGTTGTCGAAGGTCATGACGATGTGCGCAAGGTCCGAGGCGCCATGCGGCACGGTCTGCAGTTTCACACCGGACGTGCTCAAGCGTTCGGCCCGCCCCTGATCGTCATGCCGCGTCCTTGCGTGTCTGGTCGTCATCGCGGTCCGCCCCCGTCGCGATCAGGCTGTTGGCCGACGCCCGATCGACTCGCACGCGGACAATGTCGCCGATGTTTCCGACAGTTTCATCACAGACGACCGGTTGCAGCCAGGGCGAGCGACCGACCAACTGGCCGGGGTCGCGGCCGGGCTTTTCAAGAAGCACGTCGATCGAACGTCCGGCGAGCGATGCCATGAAGCGCGCCTGCTGGTCCGACAAAAGTGCCTGCAGGCGTTGCAGCCGTGGCGACTTGACCTCTTCCGGTACCTGATCGGTCATCTCGGCACCCGGTGTGCCGGGCCGCGTGGAATATTTGAAGGAAAACGCCTGCGCATAGGTCACATCGCGGACGATCGCCATCGTGTCCTCGAAGTCGGCATCGGTCTCGCCGGGGAAGCCGACGATGAAATCGCCGGACAGGGCGATGTCGGGCCGGGCGCTGCGGATGCGGTCGATCAGGCGGCGATAATCGTCGGCGGTGTGCTTGCGGTTCATCGCCTTGAGAATGCGGTCCGACCCGGCCTGAATGGGCAGGTGCAGATAGGGCATCAGGACATCGAGATCGCGGTGGGCGGCGATGAGCGCGTCATCCATGTCGCGCGGATGGCTGGTCGTGTAGCGCAGCCGCGCAAGGCCGGAGATGTCGGCCAGTTCGTGCAGCAGTTCGCCAAGGCCCCACTGGCGGCCATCGGGGCCCTCGCCGTGCCAGGCATTGACGTTCTGGCCCAGCAAGGTGATCTCGCGCACGCCGGCATCGACCAGCCGCCGCGCTTCGGTGACGATCTGGGCGACCGGCCGGGACACCTCGGCGCCGCGCGTATAGGGCACGACGCAAAACGTGCAGAACTTGTCGCAGCCCTCCTGAACGGTCAGGAACGCGGCGACGCCACGATTGCGCACATGCTGCTTGGGCTGGGCGGGCAGGTGCTCAAACTTGTCCTCGACGGCGAACTCGGTCTCGACCACCGTCTCGCCGTTTCGGGCGCGCGCGACGACGTCGGGCAGCCGGTGATAGGTGGTCGGGCCGATCACGAAATCGACGGCCGGGGCGCGATTGACGATCTCCTCGCCCTCGGCCTGGGCGACGCAGCCGGCAACGCCGATCATAAGATCATTGCCGGCCTGGCGCCGGCGCTCGCGCAACTGGCGCAGCCGGCCGATCTCCGAATAGACCTTTTCGGCGGCCTTTTCGCGGATATGGCAGGTGTTGAGCAGCACCATGTCGGCATCGTCGGGCGATTGGGTCTCGACATAGCCGTCGCGGGCCAGCGCATCGGCCATGCGCTGGCTGTCATAGACGTTCATCTGGCAGCCATAGGTCTTGACGAACACGCGGCGCGTGCCGGGCCGCGCTGTCGGCTGGGCAGTCTCGTTCATGATCGCGCTCATAGCGGGTTTTGCCCCGCAACGAAAGTCGGATCGCGGCCGCGCAGCATGGCTGACGCCATCGTCCTGACGGCCCGTTCGGCCTCGGCGGCAAGACGCTTGCGATCGGTGCGCGGGTGGACCGGGATGGGTGCGCCGAACGCAAGATGCGCATCGATCCGTCCCCGCCGCAGGATGCGCCACAGATGCGGCGCCATGCGCACATCGCCGGGCCAGGCGGCGATCGGCCGGTCGCGCCGCCCCATCGGCATACCGTCGACCCCCCAATAGGTGATCGCGACCGGCTGCACGCTGATCGTGCCGGTCTCGCCCATCAGGGCCGCGCCGAACAACGCCGACTTGAACGGCGCCACGAAGTTGCCGTCCGAGGTCGTGCCCTCGGCGAACAGCACCAGATTGTCGCCGGCATCGAGCCGGCGCGCGATTTCGGTCGCCCGCTCACGGGTCGCGGTGCGCAGATCGCGGGCGACGAACACGCTGTCCTGCCAGCGCGCGAGGGCGCCGAAGAACGGCCATGACCGGACCTCGTCCTTGGCAATGAAACTGGCCTTTGCGACAGAGCCGAAGACCACGATGTCGAGCCAAGAGACATGATTGGCCGCGATCAGCACGCCCGGCACCGCGTTGGCCGGCACGGTGCCGTGCACCCGCACGCGAAGGCCCATCAGCCGGGCCGTGATGCGATGCCACAGAAGCGCCGTCGACTTGCGGCGGGGCGAGCGACGCCAGCGCGCCAGCGTGTGGGCAGGCCAAAGCACGAGCGTTGCCAGTACGACCGCGATGACGACGCCGATCGCGCGCAGATTGTCCATCAGGCGCGCGGCCTTGCCGACCGACCGTCTCGGCGCATGACGAGCGCGCGACTACGGCCCGTATCGTTGCCCCGATAGTAGTCGGGCCGCTCGGCAACGATGCGAAAGCCGCGCTTGGCATAGAGCGCGCGCGCTGCCGCATTGGCCTCGTCGACCTCCAGAAACATCGCATCGATGCGTTCGCGGTGCGCGGCGCCGAGCAGGTGGTCCATCAGGCGGCGGCCGACGCCGTAGCGCTGCCAGTCCGGTCGCACGGCAATGGTCAGGACCTCGGCCTCGCCGGCGGCATGGCGCGCCAGAACGAACCCGGCCATCGCGCCACCGCGACCGGGCGGCTCAAGCGCGGCAAAGCCGAAGGCGTTGTCCTGCGCGATCAGGTCGCCGAACTCGCCATCGGTCCATGGGCGGGCAAAGGTCGCGGCATGAATGGCGGCCGCCTCCGCCGCATGGTCGACGCCGATCGGCTGGAGCGCCAGATCGTCGGCGGTCGATGCGAACGGCCAGATCATGGCGCAGCGCCGGTGCCGCTGCGCGGCAATGCAAAGCCGGTCTGCGGCTTGGCATCGGCACCACGCAGATAGAGCGGGACGGGCGGGCGCCGAAAGCGATGCGCGGCCGACGCGACCGACGCAATGTCGCCGACCGGACGATCGATCGCAACGCGCCGATCGCCCCGCAACCGTGCGGCGATGGCCGGCGCCGCATCACCGACCAGCGTCGCAATGTCGGCATCGACGACCAGTGGCGTTTCATCGTCGGCGACGACGAAGGGCTCTGCGCGCGGTGCGGCGTCGGCATCAAACGGTTGGCAGAAGATCTGGCCGCGGCCGCCCCCGATCGCGGCGAGCAGTGCGCCATCGGCCGGCCACGCGGCAACGGCCTGCACGGCCAGGCTTTCGAGCGTTGTGGTTCCGAGCACCGCGATGTCGCGCGCCAGGCCGAACCCGCGCGCCGCCGCGACGCCGACGCGGATGCCGGTGAACGAGCCGGGACCGATGGTAACGGCAATCGCATCGAGCCGGTCGAACCCGATGCCGCCCCGGTCCATCACATGGGCGATCACATCCATCAGCCGTTCGGCATGGCCGCGACCGATATCGTCTTCGACCCGAAAGACCATGCGGCCGGTCCCGGCGTCATAAAGGCCGGCGGCACAGAACCGCGCCGAGGTGTCAATGGCGAGCGTTGCCATGGTCGCACGTTGCGTTGTGGATGGCGCCCGCACCGACCCGAATCGCGGGCCGGTGGCCGGTGCGATGGCGATGACGACGCGGCTCGGTCATCGGATCAGAGCCGCACGGACGGCTCATAGCGCGCGCCGATCGGGCGGTCGAACTCGACCATGAAGGTCTCGCCCGAGCGCGAATGCTGCGCGCGGGTCGCATCGTCCATGCCCGCCCACGCCGAAGTGACGACAATGCGATCATTGCCGACAAACACCGGGCAGGTGGTCTGCGGCGCCGGCAGTTCGATGCTCTCGGCAAGCGCGCCGTCGGGCGTATAGCGGTCGAGCGACGCATTGCCCCAGCGCGCGTTCCAGATGTCGCCGTCGCTGTCGCAGACCGAGCCGTCGACGACGCCGGGCCGGTCCCTGGCTTCAAGCAGCACCATCGGCTCGCCGATGGGCGCGCCATTGTCCGGATTGACGGCGACCTGCATCAGCCGGCCGGCGGCGGAATCGATGTAGTAGCCGATCGTGCCATCGGGCGAGAAACAGATCGAGTTGGGAATCTCGATGTCGGGAAACATCAGTTCCAGCGTGCCTTCGAAATAGCGGTAGATGGCGCCCGGAGCGTTGGCCTGCCCCTTGCTCATCGTGCCGATCCAGAACGCGCCGCACGGGTGGATGCGTGCATCGTTGGAGCGGGTGTTCGCGTTGTCCGCCTCGATGGCGACGACCTGATCCCAGCCTTCGCCGGACTGCAGGTACAGGCCGGTTTCGGTCAGATGGACATCGCGTCCGTCAGGCGTGATGCCCATGGCGCTCGTCATCTCAGGCAGGTCGATGACGACCTCCTGACCGGTATCAAAGTTGTGGCCATGGCGGCGCTTGCCGACGATGTCGAACCAAAACACCGTGTTGCGACGATGGCAGTAGAACGGGCCTTCGCCCAGTTCGCACTGCGTTGCCGACAAAATGCTGACCTTCGCCATGGTAAGTCCTCCCTAACCTCAGACTGCGTCGTAAGCGGCGATGGCGGCCCTTGCCCGCCGCCCCACCTCGTCGGCCGCAAGGCCGGGCGCGAACAACGACGAGCCCAGGCCGAAGGTCTTGACGCCGATCGCCGCATAGGCGGCGAAATCGGCATCCGACACACCGCCGACCGCCCCCACGATACACCCCTTGGGCAACACCGCCATGATCGCCTTGATGCCGGACGGCCCAAGCGCGCTGGCCGGAAAGAACTTGAGCGCCGACGCGCCAAGCGCGACCGCGCGCAGGGCTTCGGTGGCGGTGAAGACACCCGGCATCGTCACCATCGCGTGCCGGCGGGCCCGAGCCATCACATCGGCATCGATGTTGGGCGAGACCAGCAGCTTGCCGCCGGCCGCGGCCAGCCGATCGACATCGTCGGCCGTCAAAACGGTGCCCGCGCCGATCAGCGCCGTATCGCCGTGCTTGCGCGCGATCCGCTCGATCGAAACGAACGGGTCGGGCGAGTTGAGCGGCACTTCGATGGCCGAAAACCCCGCCGCGATCAGTTCGTCTGCGACATCGACGGCATTGTCCGGCTCAAGGCCGCGCAGGATCGCCACAAGATTGCGGCTCAGCGCCGGCCAGGGCGCGGTGGGTGCGCTTGCATCAGCCATCGCCGGCAGTCCCTTCCGACGTGGCTGGGTCGCCAAACGATGCCGGCCAGGCACTGCGGGCGGCCGCAAGGAGACCGCGCCGGACCAGATCGTCGCCGTCAAACACCGCGCAGGCAATGCCGGCGACGCCGAGCGCGCGCTCATAGAGCGGGCCGAGCGCACCGCTGCCGATCAGCGCGACGCTGGCCGGCCGGCCGAAGCGGTGCATCGCGCCGGCAATGTCCATGCCGATGATCGCACCGGACAGATGCGCAACGCCGGCGGCATCGTCGGCGCCATGCAGGAGCGCGCGTGCGCGCACGCGGAACAGGCGCGACAGAAACGTCTGCGGTTCGTCCAGCGATTGCGCGACCCCGCGCGCGAACCCGGGATGGTCCGCATCGGCTGCGCCGTCGCCGACCGAGTGCTTGAGCACCGAGGCTTCGCCCAGCGCCGCGAACAGATCGCCGGTCAGCGAGGTCGCAAAGGCGCTGACGATGCGCGAGCCGGGCTCGACCCGGGCCCATTTCGCATGGGTGCCGGGCATGACGATCAGATCATGCCTTGCGCCTTCGGCATCGGCGTGAAGCCCGTAGAGCTTGGTCTCCTCGCCGCGGATGACGTCGGGCGTTTCGGAGCTGAAGTCGGCAACGCCGGGCAAGATGAACACCGCGCGCGGTGCGTGCGTGACCGCGTGGGCGCCGGCGGCCAGCCCGTCGAGCGCGGCGGGCGTGGGCAGATAGGGCGCTTCCTCCCAACCCTGCCGGCTGCCGACCATGCCGCACATCATCACGCCGATGCCGGGCGGCGCGCCGGTTTCGGCCAACAGGCGTTCGAGCACTCCGGCGAACGCGCCGGGCGCAAGCCGGCCCATGCCGTCATCGCTTCGGCTATCGGCGACGATGGCGCCGTTGCGATCGACGAGCCACAGCCGGACACGCGATGTGCCCCAGTCGACCAGCGCGCAGACCGCGCCGGAGGCATGGTTCACGTCACGCCTCCGTCGGCGCTCAGGATCTGTGCGGTGACGGCGCTCGATGCGTTCGACGCAAGGAACAGGCAGGGCCCGATCATCTCTTCGGGCTGCAAGGCATGCTTGACGCATTGCCGGTCGAGCACCTTGCCGAGCGATTCCTCGGTCACCCAATGGGTCTTCTGCCGTTCGGTCATGATCCAGCCGGGCGAAATGCAGTTGGAGCGGATGCCATGAACGCCCAGCTTGCCGGCCAGACCCTTTGTCAGACCGATGATACCGGCCTTGGCCGCCGTATAGGCTGGCATGTCGCCCTGGTTCATCATAAACGAGACCGAGGTATAGTTGACGATCGAGCCGGTGCCCGCCGCCTTCATGTCCTCGACAACCGCCTGCACGGTGAAGAAGGCATGGCGCAGGTTGATCGCCTGGTTGTTGTCCCAATAGGCCTCATCGACATCGGCGATCTCGTGGCGGTCGTCCCAGGCAGCGTTGTTGACGAGCACGGTGATCGGCCCGTTGGCATCGCGCGCGGTCGCAACGGCGGCCCCGATCGCCTCGATGTCGCGCAAGTCGGCATTGATGTAGAGCGGCGCGGCCAACCCTTCGGCCTCGATGTCGGCGACCAGCGCGCGGCTTGCGTCTTCGGCGACATCGATGAAGGCGACCTTTGCGCCCTGCCGGGCAAACCCGCGCGTGAGGGCGGCGCCGATGCCGGACCCGCCGCCGGTGATCAGCACCGACCGGCCGGCCAGATCGGGATAGATGGGATGATCGCTCATGGTGTTGGTCCCCTCCTCGGGCGGGCCGAACGCGGCACCTGGTCCGCCGGACCCGCGCCCGTGCATGGGCGGGTGATAGACAGGATCACCGGTTTCATCAAGCGGGATTGCCGCCGGGCGGTTCGCCGGCCCGGCGGATCGACGCGGCGCGTGTTTCAGGCCGCGTTCGAGGTCGGCTCGCCGACCAGACACTCATAAAGAACGGCCGGGTCGGCGGTGGCGCGCAGGCGGCTGATGCGGGCCGGATCGCGCATCACGCGGGCGATCCGCGAGAGCGCCTTGAGATGGTCGGCGCCGGCGCTCTCGGGCGCGATCAGCAGGAACACCAGATCGACCGGCTGGTCGTCGAGCGCGTCGAAATCGATCGGCTCGGGCAACCGGGCAAAAACGCCTGCAATCCGGTCGAAACCGGGGAACTTGCCATGCGGGATGGCAATGCCGTTGCCAACGCCGGTCGAGCCGAGTTTTTCGCGCTGCAGGATGGTGTCGAAGACCTCGCGCGCCGACAGGCCCGTAACGTCCGATGCGTGTTCGGCGATGGCCTGCAGCAGTTGCTTTTTGGAGCTTGCGCGCAATTCTCCGATCACGGCATCGGGAGCGAGAATATCGCCTAGGTTCATCAGGTTTACCCTGCGGCGCCGCGGTTCAAGCCTGGCGGCCCGTCACATGTGTCGGTCGCGGGCCTGACGGCGGCCGCGACCTGTTGTTCGGGGTTGATGGATCAGCGCACCGAGCCCGGGTCGATCCATCCGATGTTTCCATCGGGGCGGCGGTAGACGAGGTTGACGTCGCCACTGCCCGCATTCCGGAAGACATAGACCGGGGTGTCCTGAAGGTCCAGTTGCAATACGGCGGAGGCGACGGGCATTGTTGACAACCCCATCTTCGTCTCGGCGATGACCAGCGGCGCGTAGTCGGCCGGCAGGTCCTCGTCTTCGCCTTCAGGCAGCGCTTCGAGCACCCGGTAGGCGTATTCCTCATCGCGGGTCGCCGCGCCGTCGGCGTGGTGGGATTTCAGGCGGCGTTTGTAGCGGCGCAGGCGTTTTTCGATGCGCTCGGCGGCCACATCGAACGATGCCTGCGGATCCTGCGCCTCACCGGTCGCCTGGAGCATGGCGCCCGAATCCAGATGCAGCATGCAGTCGGTGGTGAAGCGGGAGCGGGATTTTTCGACCGTCACATGGCCCGATGCGCGGCCACCGACATATTTGGTGATCGCCTCGTCGATACGGTCTTCGATGCGACTGCGAAACGCATCGCCGATCTCCATATGCTTTCCCGAAACCCGCAAGCTCATTTTGCTACCTCTTCGTCCCATCTGGTTATCATTGTGCGCTTTGGCGCAACGCGTGTTCAGTCACGATCCCGTCCGGCTCGCCGATGGGAAGCGGCGCGCGACGTCCGTCAGATTGGTGCAATCGATCCTCAATGTGAAGGGGCGGCGATGACGGCGGAGGGCTCCGGTCAGGCGCCGGCCAGCGCCCGGGCGCGCTTTTCGCGCCGGCGCTGCACGGATGAGGCGATGCTCATCGCCTCGCGATACTTGGCGACCGTGCGCCGGGCAATGTCGATGCCCTCGCCCTGTAGGCACGACACGAGCGCATCGTCGGACAGGACCTTGTCGGCCGGTTCGGCGTCGATCAGGTCGCGGATGCGCTGGCGCACGCTTTCGGCCGAATGGGCCTGGGCCGTGCCGGACGTGGATGCGATGGCGCCGGAGAAGAAGAAGCGAAACTCGAACATGCCGCGCGGGGTGAGCATGTACTTGTTGGCGGCCACGCGGCTGATCGTCGATTCATGCATGGCGATGGCATCGGCGACGGCCTTCATGGTCAGCGGGCGCAACTGGCTGACGCCGTGCACGAAGAATGCGTCCTGCTGGCGGACGATCTCGCTGGCGACTTTCAGGATGGTGGTGGCGCGCTGGTCGAGGCTGCGCTCGAGCCAGTTTGCATCGTGCAGACACTGGGTCATGAAGGCGCGCTCGTCCTGCTTGAGCGCGCCGGCGGCGACCGTGGCGTGATAATCGCGATCGACCAGAACGCGCGGCAGGGCATCGGAGTTGAGTTCGACGTTCCAGGCGCCATCGGCGGTCTCGCTGACGGTCACGTCGTGGATCACCGCCTGAACCGCACCCGGCTCGAACGCCAGCCCGGGGCGCGGATCGAGCGTTCGGATCTCGGCGAGCATGTCGAGCAGGTCAGCCTCGTCGACGCCGCACAGCCGGGCGAGCTGGTCGAAGTCACGCCGGGCCAGAAGATCGAGATGGCCGAGCAGCGCGCGCATCGCCGGGTCGAGCCGGTCGCGGCGCGCGCATTGCAGGGACAGGCACTCGCCCAGATCGCGGGCAAAGACGCCGGGCGGATCAAACCCCTGCAACACGCCGAGCACGCGCCGACCCTGCGCCGCCGGCGCGCCCAGACGTTCGGCGATCGCGCCCGGATCGGAATCCAGATAGCCGCGCTCGTCGAGCCGGTCGGTCAGTTCGGCGGCGATCATCAGATCGGCCGGGTCGGTCAGCGCAAAGGCGATCTGTTCGCCGATCACATCGCGCAGGCTGGCGGCGTTGGCCGGCAGATCGTCCGGCGTCCAGTCATGTTCGGGCACGCCGATGCCATTGGGCAATGCCGGCGCGGGGCCGCGCTCGGCGGGCGGCGGCGGGGTGTCATCACTGCGGCCGGGGTCGTCGGGAAAGACGTTTTCGAGCGAGGTGTCGAGCCGTTCGGCCATCGCCTCGGCGGTCTTGGCGAGCTTGGGCGGGTCGGCCATCTCGTCGTCCAGCGTCCGGTCCGGGCTCTCGGCGGCGCCGGGCATGTCGGTTGCGGGTGCGTCGTCGGCCCGTTCCAGAAGCGGGTTGACCTCGATCTGCTCGTCGATGAAACGGTCGAGTTCGGCATGGGTGAACTGCAACAGCCGGATCGACTGCAGCAATTGCGGCGTCATCACCATCGACTGCGACTGGCGCAGATTGAGGCGTGCGGAGAGCGCCATCACACCCGATCCCGTTTGCTTGCCCGTATGCCCGAATGGCCAGCCGAAACTGGCCCGCAGCTTGCATTGCGCCCATTCAAGCGCGTTTTCAACGCCTTGGCCAGTCCACGTTGGTTCTATCGGCTCACAGAGTAAACTGTTCGCCCAGATAAAGGCGCCGGACATCGGGATTGGCGACGATCTCGTCGGGCTTGCCATGGGTCAGCACGCGACCGGCATGGATGATGTAGGCGCGATCGATCAACCCCAGCGTTTCGCGCACATTGTGATCGGTGATCAACACGCCGATGCCGCGCCCCGTCAGATGGCGCACAAGGGCCTGAATGTCGGAGACGGCGATCGGATCGACGCCTGCGAACGGCTCGTCGAGCAGCATGAAGGCCGGATCTGTGGCCAGCGCGCGGGCGATCTCGCAGCGTCGCCGCTCGCCGCCGGACAGGGCGATGGACGGCGATTTGCGCAAATGGCGGATCGAGAACTCCTCGAGCAGTTCATCGAGTTTGCGCGCCCGTTCGCGCTTGTCCTTTTCGACGACCTCGAGGACGGCGAGGATGTTCTGCTCGACATTGAGGCCGCGAAAGATCGACGCCTCCTGCGGCAGATAGCCGATGCCAAGGCGCGCGCGCTGGTACATCGGCATGGCGGTGACGTCGTTGCCGTCGATGAGAATGCGGCCCTGATCGACGGGAACCAGTCCGGTGACCATGTAAAAGCAGGTCGTCTTGCCCGCGCCATTGGGACCAAGAAGGCCCACCGCCTCGCCGGCGCGCACGGCCATGGACGCACCGTCCACCACCTTGCGGCCGCGATAGCTCTTGGTCAGGCCATGGGCGACCAGCGTTCCCGCCAGGGCCTCGGCCTGTTCGGGCGCGATGCCGTTCTGGCTGTCCTTGGCGTCCCTGCTACGACCGGCAAACACGTTGGCGAGCGTCCTGCTTTGTTGCGATCCGATGCGCGCGGCGATGCGCTCAGCGGTTCTGGGGCTGGATCAGAATGGTCGGGCGGGTGCCCTGATCGCCGCAACCCTCAAGACGGGCGCGGCTCGAACGCATGTTGACGGTCAGCCGGCAGCCGGTTGCGACATTGCCGCCATCGGACAGCGTTACGCGCTGGCCCGACAGCGTCAGTTCCTCCGACGTCATGTCGTAGGTTGCGCGTTCCCCGGTGGCCACCTGTTCGCCCGACTGGATGTTGACGCCGCCGCTGGCCTCAAGCCGCTCGATGGCCGTGGCGCCATCGACGATCGAGCCGCCGCCGCCGGCATAATGGATGACGAGCCGGCCGGTGCGCAGGACGGTGGGGCCCTGAACCACGCGCACATTGCCGTCGAACACCGCCTGACCCTGATCCTCGAGCACTTCGAGGCGGTCGCCATCGACCTGGACCGGCTGGTCGGATGTGATCGAGAAGTTGGTGTCGCCCGTCTGGGCGATGGCCGGCCCGGTGGCCATTCGGGCAATGCTCAACGCGACGACGGCGATGAGCACGATGGGCAGAACACGACGGCGCATGATGGCGGGCCTCATTGAACGGGGGCGGCCGGGGGCGACCCGGGCGGCTGTATGGCGGAAGGCTGTAGCACCACGCTGACATCGGTTTCAAACACCAAGCGGCGGCCGCCGTCTTCCACGATCATGCGATCGGCGACGATTTCGGCGCCCGGTCGGCTGATCGTGACCGTGCGGTCGGTCCGCAAGGCGCCGGCGGCGACGTCGATCTCGACATCGGCGAAGGTCGCGCGCGTGCCGTCGGAGATTTCCAGCGTGCCGGCCTCATCGATGTGCAAGAGGTTGGTGTCGGGATCGAACCGGCCGCTGACCGCTTCCAGCGCGGCGGTACGCCCGCCTTCGAGTTCGACATCGGCGGTGATCGTATCAAGGGCAACGATCGTCTCGCCGAGCACCTGGCGGGCATTTTGCGCCGAAACCAGATAGGGGCGGCCATCGGGCGTGAAGCCGCTCAGCACCGGTTCGGCGATCACCAGCTGTCCATCGATGACACGGCTCGCAATCAGGTTGACATCGACGCCGGGCGCGATGAACCGGGCAAGCGCCATCACGCCCAGCAATCCGACCAGAACCAGCACCGCGGCCAGCGGCAGCAACCATTTGAGCCGCCTGACGCGGGCCGAATGGGTGCTGGCGCGCCTGTAGGCGCCGCCGCGCGTCCGGCGACCGGTCTTTGCGGATCGGGTTCCGCTCATACGCGATCGATCAACATTTGATTGAGCATCCGCCACATCGCCTCGCTCCAGCGCGCTAGATTCGCATTGTGGTCGTTTTTGGATGTGTTAACTGCCGCCATCGACTGGGTTGAGCAAGAGGAGATTGCGGGCATGGCGAGTGTGGACGGCCTTCGCGCCGACGACATCATCGACCGGCAGCGCCTGCGACGGCGGCTGACATTCTGGCGAATCGTCGCGGTTCTGGCGGTGCTTGCGATCATCGGTGGGCTGACGCTGCGGTTCGGCGGCGACCAGATCGGCGCCAAGAGCCGCGATCATGTCGCGCGGATCGATATCGCCGGAACGCTGCTCGAAGACGACCGGATCGTCGGCATGATCGACACCATCGCGGCCAATGACCGGGTGCGCGGCGTCATCGTGACGATCGACTCGCCGGGCGGCACCACAGCAGCGGGCGAAGCGATCCACGAAGCGCTGTTGCGGCTCGGCGAAGACAAGCCGGTGGTCGCACAGGTCGACACGCTGGCCGCCTCGGCCGGCTACATGATCGCCGCCGGCGCGGACCACATCGTGGCGCGGCAGACCTCGATCGTCGGCTCGATCGGCGTGATCGTGCAGTATCCCAATCTGACCGGGCTTCTCGAGGACTGGGGAATCGAGGTGCGCGGCATCCGGTCGACGCCGTTGAAGGCGGAACCCGACTTTTTCGGCCCGCCGCCGCCCGGCGCCGAACAGATGATCCGGGAGATGGTGCTGGACAGCTATGACTGGTTCAAGGATCTGGTCGCCGAACGACGCGGCTTTGACCAGCCGACCATCGACCGGCTGGCCGACGGCTCGGTGTTCACCGGCCGTCAGGCGCTCGAACTGGGCCTGGTGGATGAACTCGGCGGCCGCAAGACCGCCCGGGACTGGCTGACCGAACAGGGCGTCGGCGAGGGACTGACCATCATCGACTGGCGACCGCGCAGCGATACGCCCGACCTTCTGGGGCTTGCCGCGATCGGGCGTTCGGTGGGTCTCATCGAAGCGGCCGCACCGATCGCGGAGGCCGTTCGGGATCGCGTGCTGCTTGACGGTCTGATCTCGCTTTGGCACGCTGATGTGGCATTTTGAACTACTGGTCCGGGACCCATGATTAAATCCGAACTCGTCCAAATTATTTCAAATAGAAATCCCCATCTCTACCAGCGCGATGTCGAGAATATTGTCAACGCTGTTCTTGAGGAGATCACCGAAACACTGGCGGCCGGAAACCGTGTCGAACTGCGCGGTTTCGGCGCGTTCTCGGTCAAGAACCGTCCGGCGCGCGAGGGCCGCAATCCGCGCACCGGGGAAACGGTCATGGTCGAGGAGAAATGGGTGCCGTTCTTCAAGACCGGCAAGGAGTTGCGCAACCGGCTGAACGGTGCGGGCGCCGGCAATTGACGCTCGCGCGCCGCTGGGCGATATCTGCTCCCAATGGTGCGCTGCCCGATGGATGACGTCCGATGCTTCGTCGCATATTCAATGTGCTGATCCTCATTCCGCTGGCGATCGTCCTGATCGCGCTGACGGTCGCCAATCGCGCGCCGGTGCCGCTGAGCATTGACGTGTTCCATCCCGGCAACCCGGCGCTCACCTACACCGCGCCACTGTTTGTGTGGCTGTTCGCGGCCGCAGCCATCGGCGTGATCGCCGGCGGCTTTGGCGCCTGGCTGGCGCAGGGCCGGCATCGTGACCTTGAACGCACCTACAAGCGCGAGGCCGACAAGCTGCGCACCGAGGTCGAGCAGACCAAGCGCAAGGCCGGTCAGACCGCGACCAACAACCCGCTCGCCCTGCCGCGCTGACGGCGAACCACGATCGGCGCAGCCAACCCTGCGCGTCCGGTGCAATGCCGGCGCGAGAACGCCCTTCACAAGCGCATCGCCGCCAGCCATATGCATGCCATGCACAAGCACCGCTCCAAGGGACCGCGGCGGGGGGCGGAGGCCCAGGACGCAGCACCGGCCCGCAAGGCCGCGCCGGGGCGGTTCCGACCCAAGCCCAAACACGCCCGGCCCGCCAAGGCCGAACAGGCGCCGCGACCGGCCCGGCAGCGGCGGTCGGGCGCTCGCCCTGACGCGCATGTGCCGGTCGTGCTCGAAACACGGGCCGATGACGACTACGCGCTCATCGACAGCGGCGACGGGCAGAAGCTGGAGCGCTACGGCGCGCTGCGGCTGATCCGCCCCGAACAGCAGGCGATCTGGGGCAAGGCCCTGCCGGCGGGCGAGTGGGACGCGGCGGATGCGGTGTTCACGGGCGATACCGATGAGGAAGGCATGGGCCGCTGGCGATTCCGCGAACCGGACGACGGCACTTCGGCGCGCGACGAAACCTGGCCGATGGCGTTCGATGGCATCCCCTATCTTGGCCGGTTCACCGCGTTCCGGCATGTTGGCGTCTTTCCCGAACAGGCCGCGCACTGGCGGGCCATGGCCGATGCGATCACGGGCGCGGGGCGGCCCGTCACGGTGCTGAACCTGTTCGGCTATACGGGCGTTGCCTCACTGGTCGCGGCGCGCGCGGGCGCCCGGGTGACCCATGTCGATGCTTCCAGGAAGGCGATCGGCTGGGCACGGGAGAACCAGCGCGTCGCCGGTCTCGACGACAAGCCGATCCGCTGGATCTGCGAGGACGCGATGAAGTTCGTCCTGCGCGAGGGCCGGCGCGGCAACGCCTACGACATCATCCTGGCAGACCCGCCCGCCTATGGGCGCGGGCCTTCGGGCGAGGTCTGGCAGTTGTTCGACGACCTGCCCGACCTGCTCGATGGCTGCCGCGCGATCCTGTCGCCCAACGCGCTGATGGCGGTGCTGACGGCCTATGCGATCCGCGCCTCGGTGTTTGCGATCCATGAGGCGATGATGGAGGCGATGACGGGCTTTGAGCCGGCCGGCAAGGTGCAATCGGGTGAACTGATCCTGCGCGAACAAGGCGCCGGGCGCGCGCTGTCGACGTCCATGTACAGCCGCTGGACACCGGCATGAGCCAGCCGATCCGCCCGCCGGGCCGCGTCAAGGAGATCAGCAGCGCGTCCAACCCGATCATCAAGGACATCCGGCTGCTGGAGAAGAAGCGCCACCGCGAGGATACGCGCAGTTTTCTGGCCGAAGGCATGAAGCTGATCATCGACGCGATGGATGGCGGATGGCGGTTGCGCACGCTGATCCATGCCGCCTCGGCAAAGGGCCAGGATGCCGTCACCGCGCTCGTCACGCGCGCGGTGGCGCAGGGCACCGATGTCGTGATCGTGCCCGAGCGCGTGCTCGGGCAGATCACCCGGCGCGACAATCCGCAGATGGTCTGCGGCATACTGGAGCAGCGCTGGGCCGATGCCGACACCCTGGCGCCCGCGACCTCCGACGTCGTGGTCGCGCTCGACCGGGTGCGCGATCCGGGCAATCTGGGCACGATCATCCGCACCGCGGACGCCGCCGGCGCCAAGGCCGTCGTACTGGTCGGCGAGACCACCGATCCGTTCGCCACCGAAACCGTGCGCGCCACGATGGGCTCGCTGTTCGCTGTCCCGCTCATCCGCCAGACGCAGGCGGGCTTTGCGTCCTTTGCCGCGCGCTGGCCGGGCCAGGTGATCGGCACCCATCTGGCTGGATCGGTCGACTACCGCACGCCCGATTATGCCGGCGGCCCCATCCTGCTTGTGATGGGCAACGAACAGGCCGGCCTGCCCGACCCGTTGGTCGCCGCCTGCTCGACGCTGGTGCGCATTCCGCAGGCCGGACGCGCCGATTCGCTCAATCTGGCGGTGGCGACGGCGATCTGCCTTTACGAGGCAAGGCGCCATGCCTTCCCGATCGCGGACGCGCCGGCGGAGGATGCGCGATGAAGCGGCTTTCGACCGCCATTGCAACGGTCGCGGCCATGGTCGTTTTCGACCAGGCGATCAAGCTGGGCGTGCAGCAGATGATGACCTATCAGGAACGGATCGATCTGGTGCCGTTCTTTGCGCTGTTTCTGACGCACAATCCTGGCATTGCGTTCTCGATGCTGTCCAATGTCGGGCCGGTGCCGCTGATCGCGCTCAGTCTCGGCGTGTGCGGTTTTGTCGGCTGGCTGTGGGTGTCGAGCCCGCCCGAGCAGACCATCGCCCATTTCGGCTTCGCGCTGATCATCGGCGGCGCGATCGGCAATCTGATCGATCGCGTCGCCTATGGCTATGTGATCGACTATTTTCTGTTTCACACGCCGGGGTGGTCGTTTGCGATCTTCAATCTTGCCGATGCGGCGATCACCGTCGGCGCGGGAC
>CAZSFA010000057.1:0-16790 GCA_964606055.1 uncultured Oceaniradius sp.
TTGAGGGAATCCTGCGCCTGCGTGCCCATCTGCTCGGGCTTGAGGATGACGACGTCGGTGCGGGTCCAGTCGGCGGTGATCGTGTTGATCAGCGCCGGCCGCACGGTCCTGTCCCAGCACAGCACGATCTCGCCGGTGCGCGCGATCGCATCGCGCCATAGCGCGGCGACCGCGTCGGACGGCCCGTCCGTCGCCACCATCACGAAGTCGATGTCGCTGTAGGCGTCGGCCAGTCCGTTGCCGTGACTGCCGCTCAGGAACAGCGCCCGGATCCGGGGTGCGTCACGCAACGCATCGGCGATGGTCGCGATGACATCGGCTTGCCGGGATGGCCCGTGCGTCATCCTCCGGCCGGCTCCCACAACTCGATCGGATTGCCTTCCGGATCGTGGATGCGGGCGAACTTTCCGACCTCGGGCATGTCCCATTCGGCCCGCGTCTCGACCGCGATGCCGGCCGCTTCCAGTTGCGCCGTCATCGCCGCCAGATCGTCGACCCGGAAGTTGATCATCCATTGCCGTTCGGCCGGAAAATAGTCCGTGTCGGCCGCGAACGGCTCGAACACGGTGTAGCCTTCGGCCTGATGCCAGACCGGCGCGCCGTCCACGCCCAGATGCTCGGCATACCAGGCCTTGAGCGCCTTGGGGTCTCGCGCGCGGAAGAACACGCCGCCAATACCGGTGACCTTGTGCATGGACACTCCATTCCGCGGCCAATCGCGCCGCCCGCTGTCGTCAAACCGCCCAACCCTACCACAGCGATGCACCACGCGACACCGCGCCGCATGGGACGGTCGAATCGCAGGGCGCTCTTTCCTTCCGTTTACGTAAAAGTTATGTGCGCGAAGAGTTGATTGCCGGGAATGCGCGCCGTGAACCTGTTCCTCCGCCTGATCTGGATCGTGATTGCCGCCTTCCGCAAGCCCGGGGTCGGCATTCTCGACGAGACGCGCATCCGGCTGCGCGTCCTGCCCAACGACCTGGACACCAACATCCACATGAACAACGGACGCTACCTGACCGTCATGGACCTGGGGCGGACGGATCTGACCATCCGTTCGGGCCTGTGGCGGGCCATGCGCGACAACCGCTGGGCGCCGGTGGTCGGCGGCGCCAGAATGACCTATCGCCGCCCGCTCGACGCGTTCCAGCGCTACGACCTGACGACGCGGGTGATCGGTTGGGACGACAAATGGGTCTACATGGAGCAACGCTTTGAGGTGGCCGGCCATATCCATGCCAGGGGGCTGGTCAAGGCGCTGTTTCTGAACGGCCGCCGCAGGGTGCCGAGCGCCGAGCTTGTCGCCGCTCTGGGCCATGATGGCGCCTCGCCGGTGCTCGATACCGACGTCGTGGCGGCGCTGGGATAGGCGAGCTTGAGAAGTCTGGCCAAATTGGCCAGTTTTGAGCACCCAATGATGCGGAGCACGACAACGATTTCCGACAGCATGGACGCAACCGAAGCAAGGAACCGCTTTGGCCAGCTGCTTGAGAATGCCGCCCCTGCGCCTGTCCCCAATCGCCAGAACGGCCGCGACGTCGCGGTGGTCATGCCGGGTTGAGGATTTCGACACAATGGCCGCAATGGCGCGGGGCTCGTCCGTCAGCCCCGCCGTCAAGGCGCTTCACGAAAAAGCGCCCGCAGGTGGTCCAAGGTCTATGAGGCGCTGGCGCGATAGCCGCCTTCGGCTACATCACGCTTGCGGACGCGCTCTACGTTCACGCCGAGCAGATACGCTTGTTTGGCGGTGCGCCCGGTGTTCGCGATCCGGGGTTGATCGAGGCCGCATTGCTTCGCCCGCAGACGGGTTACAATGACGGCCTGATCGCGCAAGCTGCGGCGCTGTGGGAGAGCCTTGCCATGAACCACGGCTTCGTCGACGGCAACAGGCGCGTTGCGTTTGCGTGTCTGGACATCTTCCTTGAATTGAACGGTGCGTCGATCACCGCATCCGAGGAAACGGCCATTGCGTTCATCTACGAACGGCTGGAAACAGGAACCATGTCGAAAGACCGCCTCCAAGCGTGGTTGACGGCCAATGCGCGGACCAATGCCGGAATGGCGCCATGACCGTCGATGACGTCCTGCAATGGTTGGCCGAGACCGGCACGGAAGAGGGCCGCGCCGGCATGGCGCGCTATGGCATTCCCAACGACAACGCCTTTGGCATTGCGATGGGTGTGCTGAAGAAGAAGGCACGGGCGATCGGCAAGGATCATGCCCTTGCGCTGCAGTTATGGGACACCGGTTTCTACGAGGCGCGAATCCTCGCCGCCGAGATCGCTGAACCCGACAAGGTCACCGAAGCGCTGATGGATCGCTGGTGCGCCGACTTCGACAGCTGGGCGATCTGCGATCACGTCTGTTTCGTCCTGTTCGACCGCACGCCGTTCGCCTGGAAGAAGGTGCACCAATGGGCCGGGCGCGAGGAGCAGTTCGTGCGCCGCGCGCCCTATGCACTGATCTGGGCGCTGTCGGTGCACGACAAGAAGGCCGACGATTCGGTCTTTCTCGACGCCTTGAGGTTGATCGAGAACGCGCCGGCCGACGACCGCCCGCTTGTCAAAAAGGGCGTGGACATGGCGTTGCGGGCCATCGGCAAGCGCAATCTGCGGCTCAATGCCGCCGCGCGCCAGACCTGCGCGGTGCTCATGGATGCGCCCGGGACGTCACGCCAGTGGATCGGTCGGCACGCGCTCAAGGAGTTGGCCGGCGACAAGGTGCAGGCGCGGTTCAAACGCTGAACCGCGCCTCGCTGTCAGAGCGGGCGGGGATAACGGCGATGCACCGCTTCGATGTCGGCCAGAAGCTCGTCGGACAGCGTGACATCGGCCGCATCGATGCAGGTCTTGAGCTGCTCCATGGTCGTTGCGCCGATGATCACCGACGTGATGAACGGCTTGGTCAGGCACCATGCGAGCGACATCTGTGTCGGATCGACGCCGTGCTTTTTGGCCAGATCGAGATAATGCGTCAGCGCAGGTTCGAGATACTCGGTCACCCGTCCGCCAATGGTGTCGTTGATCGACCGGCGCGAACCGGCCGGGATCGTGCCGTCGGCATATTTGCCGGTCAGGAGGCCGCCGGCCAGCGAGGAGTAGGTCAGAAGGCCGACATCTTCGTGTCGCGTCATCTCGGCCATGTCGAGATCGTAAAGGCGGTGCAGCAAGGAGTATTCATTCTGCATCGACTGCACGCGCGGATAGCCCTTGGCCTCGGCGATCCTCAGATACTGTGCGGTGCCCCATGCGCTCTCGTTGGAAAGGCCGACATGGCGCACCTTGCCCGCCTTGACCAGTTCGTCGAGCGTCGCAAGCGTCTCTTCGAGATCGGGCAGCGTTTTTTCGCGATCCTGACCCTCGGCGGAAAAACCCCAGGCCTGACGGAAATGGTATGAGCCGCGATTGGGCCAGTGGACCTGATAGAGGTCGATATAGTCCGTCTGCAGGCGCTTGAGCGACCGGTCGCAGGCGGTGCGTATCTTGTCCGCATCGATCGGGCGGCCGCCGTCGATACCGTGGCCGCCCGGCCCGGCGACCTTGGTCGCCAGCACGATGTCGTCACGCTTGCCGCGTTTGGCGAACCATGTGCCGATCAGCTCTTCGGTGCGACCGGCCGTTTCGGTGGCGAACGGCGTTGTGGGGTAGAGTTCGGCCGTGTCGAAGAAATTGACGCCCGCCTCGACCGAATAGTCCATCTGCGCGTGCGCTTCGGCCTCGCTGTTTTGCGATCCCCAGGTCATCGTGCCCAGGCAGATTTCGGGCACGTTGAGGCCGGTGCGGCCAAGCTTGCGCGTCTTCATGAATGTCCCCAAGTGTATACTACGAAAGGAGAAGGCTCCCCTTGGCACTGCTTAATGCGCAAAAAGGCCCTTGGCCAGACCTGCCGGTCCTGTATTCGTTCCGTCGCTGCCCCTATGCGATGCGCGCCCGGCTGGCGCTGCTTGCAAGCGGCGTGACGGTCCACTTGCGCGAGGTGGTCCTGCGCGACAAACCGCCGGACATGGTCGCCGCCTCGCCCAAGGCAACGGTGCCTGTTCTGGTCCTGGCCGATGGCACGGTGATCGATGAAAGCGACGACATCATGCGCTGGGCGCTCGGCCGCAACGATCCCGACGGCTGGCTGCCGGCCGATCCCGACGCCCGGCATGCGATCGATGAACTGGTCGCCGGCAATGACGGCGCGTTCAAGGCCGCGCTCGACCGCTACAAGTATCCCAACCGCTATCCCGACGAGGCGATCGACCCCGTCGCCCAGCGCGACAGCGCCGCCCGGTGGCTGATGGGCCACGAGGCCCGGCTTGCCGAAGGCGGCTGGCTGGTCGGTGATGCAATGACGTTCGCGGACGCGGCCACCCTGCCCTTCGTGCGTCAATACGCCAATGTCGACCGCGCATGGTTCGACGCACGGCCCTGGCCGCATCTGATCGCCTGGCTCGACCGGTTCACCGCCTCGGCGCGTTTTGCGGCCATCATGGGCAAGCATCCCGCATGGCGGCGCGGCGATGAACCGGTGCTGTTCCCGGCTTCGCCGGACCGGCCCTGACCGCGAAGCGCCTTTGACCCCGGTGCCCTGCCTCCCCATATTGGCGGCAGCCCAGGATTTGCCCGATGGACATCGCGCCGCAGCCTTTCGTTCCGCCCCATCCCGTGCCCAGAACGCACGAGCCGTCGCGCCTTGATGTGGTGCGCACCGTCATGCGCAACCCGCTCGAACTGTGGGGCGAGCCGTCCTACACGCAGACCCACATCACCGCGCGCTTCCTCAACGAAACGACGCTCATCTGCAATCACCCCGAACTGATCCGCCACGTGCTGGTCGACAATCAGGCCAATTATCGCATGGCGCGCGTGCGGCAGCTCATCTTGCGCCCGATCCTGCGCGATGGCCTTTTGACCGCCGAAGGCGAGACGTGGCGCCGCTCGCGCAGGGCGATGGCGCCGGTCTTCACGCCGCGCCACATCAAGGGCTTTGCCGACATGATGCGCGAGCGGGCCGACGCGTTCCTCGACGTTTATCGCGACAATGACGGCACCGTCCGCGACATCGCCCACGACATGACCGAGCTGACCTACGCCATTTTGGCGACGACGCTGTTCTCCGACGACGTTCAGACCGGCGGCATGGACTTCGCCGACGATGTCGATCGCCTGTTGTCGACCATGGGCCGTGTCGATCCGCTCGACCTTTTGGGCGCGCCGCAATGGGTGCCGCGGATCCAGCGCGTGCGCGGCCGCACCACCATGGCCAAGTTTCGCCGCGTCATGCGTGACACCATCACGGCGCGCCGCGCCCGCATGCGCACCGACCCGGACAGCGTGAGGAACGATTTTCTGGCCCTGCTGCTCGCCGCCGAGGGGCCCGATGGCCTGACCGCCGAGGAAATCGAGGACAATCTGATCACCTTCATCGGCGCCGGCCACGAGACGACCGCGCGGGCACTGGGATGGACGCTCTACCTGCTCGCCAACGCGCCGCACGACCGGGCGATCGTCGAGGAGGAGGTCGCCGGCGTGCTTGCCGACGATCCGCCGCCGGTCACATGGCTTGAGCGGATGCCCAGGACCCGCGCCGCGTTCGAGGAGGCGATGCGCCTCTACCCTCCGGCGCCATCCATCAACCGCATGGCGGTCGATGCCGAGACGTTCACCTTCAAGGATGGCCGGGCGGTCGAGATCGCCGCCGGGGCGACGGTGCTGGTGATGCCCTGGGTCCTGCATCGGCACCGGCTCTATTGGGAGCATCCCAACGCCTTCATGCCGTCGCGCTTCTGGCCGGAAAACCGCGACCGTATCGACCGGTTCCAGTATCTGCCCTTCGGCGTCGGCCCGCGCATCTGCATCGGGGCGACGTTCGCATTGCAGGAGGCTGTGATCGCGCTGGCCCTGATGCTCGACGGGTTCCGGTTCGAGCCGACACCCGACCTGGTGCCCTGGCCGGTCCAGAAACTGACCGTTCAGGCGCAGGACGGCCTGCCGATGCGGGTGATGCGCCGTTAGTCGCCGAATGCGCGCAAAGGATCCTGCCCTGGCCCGAGAACGCGCAGGATCTCGATGCCGTCATCCGTCCGACGATAGAAAATGGAGTGCACGCGGTAGACGAAGCGTCGTACGCCTTCCAGCAAGTGTGACTGGTCCGATCCGGCACCGGGGTATTCCGCCAGCATGCGTAGGACATCTTCGAGCCCGCTCTTGTATGCTTCGGCCTGCTTGGAGCCGAACTGCCGACGCGAATAGGACAGTGTGTTCCGCAGATCATCCGCCGCGCGGCGGGTGAGCCGGTACGTCATTGCGCGGCGCTGACTTCGCGCTCAGCAAGCACCTCCTGCCAGATGTCCTCGACGGTCTTGTCGGACGGCCCGCTGTCCAGCCCTTCCTGGATCATGGCGCGCAGCTCCTCTTCCGCCTGCTTGCGCGCTTTTTCGCGTCGGATCAGGTCGCGGATGTACTCGCTGTCATTGGCATAATCGCCCGAGGCGACGCGGCTGCGAATGAAGGCCTCCATCTCGTCCGTGATGCTGATCGTCTTTCGGTGCATCGCATGCCTCCAAGTATGAATATTTCATACAATATCATACTTTATTCGTATCACGTAAGCTCGTTCGATCATTTGTTCCAGAATGGAATAAAAGCTTCTCACTTTCGCCCGATTGACGACAATCGGCTGCGCGCGCACATGCTGCACAATGGAACGCGCAAATCGGGAGAGTGCCATGGGCGAGCGGATTGACACCAACGGGCTGCAGATCGATCGGCAGTTGCATGACTTCCTGGTGGAGCGGGCGCTGCCCGGCACCGGCGTCGATCCGGACGGTTTCTTCGCCGCCTTCTCGGCGCTGATTCACGATTTGACGCCGAAGAACCGGGCGCTTCTGGAGAGGCGCGAAACGTTGCAGGCGCAGATCGACCAATGGCATCGGCAAAATGGCGCGCCGACCGACCTTGAGGCCTACAAGGGCTTCCTGCGCGAGATCGGCTATCTGCTGCCCGAAGGCGAGGATTTTCAGGTCACGACCGCACAGGTCGACCCGGAGATCGCCTCCATTGCCGGCCCCCAGCTGGTCGTGCCGATCATGAACGCGCGCTTTGCGCTCAACGCCGCCAATGCGCGCTGGGGCTCGCTCTATGACGCGCTCTACGGCACTGACGCACTGGGCGATCTGCCCCGGGCCGGCGGCTATGACGCCGAGCGTGGCGCGCGGGTGATCGCATGGGCCAAGGCTTTCCTCGACGATGCCGCCCCGCTCGCCGACGCAAAATGGGCCGATGTGACGGCTCTCGACGTCGAAGACGGCGTGCTTCTCGCGCAGGCCGGCGGTTCGCGGGTGGCGCTTGCCGACCCGTCGCAGTTCGCCGGCGCGTCCGGATCAGGATCGTCCATGCAGGTGCTGCTGCGCAGGAACGGCCTGCACATCGAGGTGCGCGTCGATGCCGCTTCGACGATCGGCGCCACCGATCCCGCCGGCATCGCCGATGTTCGGCTCGAATCGGCGCTGACCACGATCATGGACTGCGAGGATTCGGTCGCCGCGGTCGATGCCGAAGACAAGACGCTGGTCTACGCCAACTGGCTCGGCCTGATGAAAGGCGATCTGGAAGAACAGGTCACCAAGGGCGGCACCACGTTCACCCGCAAACTCAACGCCGACATCGCCTACACCGCGCCCGACGGCACGCCCGTCTCGGTCAAGGGCCGGTCGCTGATGCTGGTGCGCAATGTCGGCCACCTGATGACCAATCCGGCGATCCTCGACCGCGACGGCAACGCGGTTCCCGAGGGCATGATGGATGCCATGATCACGGCATTGATCGCGCTGCACGACATCGGCCCCGATGGCCGTCGCGCGAACTCGCAGGCCGGCTCGATGTATGTCGTCAAACCCAAGATGCATGGTCCCGAGGAAGCGGCCTTTGCCGATGAGATCTTCGGCCGTGTCGAAGAAGCGCTCGGCATGGCGCCCAACACGATCAAGATCGGCATCATGGACGAGGAACGCCGCACCACGGTGAACCTCAAGGAGTGCATTCGTGCCGCCAAGGCCCGGGTCGTCTTCATCAACACCGGCTTTCTCGACCGCACCGGCGACGAGATCCACACCGCGATGGAAGCCGGGCCCATGATCCGCAAGGGCGACATGAAGCAGGCCGCATGGATCGCCGCCTATGAGAACTGGAATGTCGACATCGGCCTTGCCTGCGGTCTTTCGGGCCGCGCCCAGATCGGCAAGGGCATGTGGGCGATGCCCGATCTGATGCATGCCATGCTCGAGCAGAAGATCGGCCATCCAAGGGCCGGCGCCAACACCGCCTGGGTGCCCTCGCCGACGGCCGCCACGCTGCACGCGACGCACTATCACACGGTCGATGTCTTTGCGGTGCAGGACGGGCTGAAGAGCCGGCCGCGCGCCAGCCTCGACGACATCCTGTCGGTCCCCGTCGCGCCCAATCCCAACTGGACGCCCGAGGATATCCAGGCCGAACTGGACAACAACGCGCAGGGCATCCTGGGCTACGTCGTGCGCTGGATCGACCAGGGCGTCGGCTGTTCCAAGGTGCCCGACATCAGCGACGTTGCCCTGATGGAAGACCGCGCCACCTTGCGCATTTCCTCCCAGCACATGGCCAACTGGCTGCGCCATGGCGTGGTGAGCGAGGACCAGATCGTCGCCACCATGCGGAAGATGGCGGCCGTGGTCGATCGCCAGAACGCGGATGACGCGGCTTACCGGCCGATGGCGCCCGACTTCGACGGGTCCATCGCCTTTCAGGCAGCGCTCGATCTGGTGCTGAAGGGCCGCGTGCAGCCGTCCGGCTACACCGAGCCGATCCTGCACGCGCGCCGCCTTGAACTCAAGGCCGCGCTCGGCTGACGCATGAACCGGGGGCGGGCGCCGCCCCCGGCCGCGTTCGCAGGTTCAAAAGGCTATCGCCGGAACTCGACGCGCGTGATGTCGCCGATCCAGAACGGCAGGATCTCGCCGCCCGCCGCCCGCGCGATGGTGAAGGATGTGGGCACGCGCACGCCCTGCACCAGCTCATAATCGCCGCGCGCGGTGTGTTCGCCCGAGCCGTGATAGGGCGTCGTCAGGTCGCCGTCCTCCTCGGCGTCGAACCGCGTCAACGCGCCGGATGCATCGAACGTTGCCACCAGCGACGCGGTTTCGCCATGCGCGCTCACCACCGCGCGTGCGCGGTTGGCATCGACCGGTTCCCAGGTCACCGGTCCGCCGGGCAGCAGCGCCATGGGGTAGGCCGGGCTTTCCAGGAGCCAGCGCCGCAGCGATGTCCGGTTCAGAGCCGGTGTCGAGGTTTCGAACATCACGGTGAAGGTCGAGACGAGCTTGGCCGCCATCTCCATCTCCCCGCCGATGTAGCGGTCATAGGCGATCGCCCATAACGGCCCCAGGATCGGCGTGTTCGCCGAAAACACGAGATCGGGCTCGCGCAGCGAAATCACCTGCCGCGCGGTCGTGGGCGCGAAACCCTCGGTCAGTGGCCGCCGGAACTGGCCGCGCGCCTCGATCTCGATGACGTTGAAGTCCGGTGGCCCGTCGGGCATCGCAAAGGCGAAGTAGCGCCGCACCGGTTCCGGCAGCGCCGGATCGAGCCCGTCGGTCCATTGGGTCTCGGCGGCGCCCGCCCTTTGTTCGACCATCGATTCAAAGCCGTTGATGTCGGCGCGCGTGGCCTGTGCCGAAATGCCGATCCAGGCCGCCGAACCGGCCAGAACAGTCCCGATTCCGATGGCAGCCATGATGAGAGGTCGCATGTCCCTAATCCTCAAATGTAAAGTTGTGTACGATAATGAGCGCTGTACAGAGCTTTACGATTATGGTCAACTCAAATCGGCAAGAGGGGGCGATCGGCATTGACCAGCGACTACAGCGCACGCCGCAGGGCGGCGATCGAGGCGGCCGCATACGAGGTTCTGGCCGAAAAGGGCTACAAGGCCGCATCGATGCTCGAGATCGCCAAGCGGGCCGGCGCCTCCAATCAGACACTCTACAAGTGGTACGGCAACAAGCAGGGGCTGTTCCGCGCGCTGGTGGAAGGCAATGCCGCCGCCGCAAAGACGCTGCTCGAGGACCATCTGGGCGTCGCGGCGAACGGCGGCGAGGCGGTTGCGACGCTGCGCGCGTTCGGCCCGGTCCTGCTGACCGCCCTGATGTCGGAGCGGGCGATTGCCCTCAACCGCGCCGCCGCCGGCGATGTCCACGACACCGCGACCCTTGGCCCGGCGCTCGCCGCATCGGGCCGCGATGCGGTCGTGCCGCTGATCGCGGAACTGTTGTCGCGCGCCGATGAGGCGGGGGCGCTGCACATCGCCGACGCGTCCGCCGCCGCCGAGACCTATGTCAGCCTGTTGATCGGCGACCTTCAGGTGCGGCGGGTCACCGGCGCCATCGCCGCGCCCTCCAGGGCCGAGATCGCCCAACGGTCGGCCAATGCCCTTGATACGATGATGCGCCTGTTCGGGCCGGCCGCCGCGCGCTGACCGATCGCTGGCCTCGGCCCGGTGGCGCGCGCTCGCCGCCCGCTTTGCCCGACGCGCAGGCTGGACTATCTTGAGTGCCATGACCGGCAAGAGGCAGCGGCCAACCGTGACAGCCCGGCGCGACGAAGCGCCCGCCGGCGGCGGCACATTTGCTTTCGACCACGTCTCGATCGGCGTCTTTCTCACCGATCAGCCCGGCCACCACATCGCCATCGGGTCCGACCGCCGCGCCCATCGCCCGCTGGTTGCGGATCAGGGCTGGGTGCTGCCGGGCGGGGTCGACGGCATATGCGAGTTCGACACCGATCATCGCTTCATCACGGTCGAGGTGCCGCAGGCCATGCTGGATGAGGCCGGCGGGTTGGGCGCCGCCGATTTCCGCCCCGTGATCGGCGCGCTCGATCCGCTGCTCGTCCAACTGGCCAAGTCCAGCGTCGATGCGGGCAGCCTGAACGGCGTGCTCTATCGGGACACCATGCACAGGGCGCTGGCCGCGCATCTGGCGCGGGTGGTTGCGCCCGTACCGACGGCCGCTCACGCGCTGGACGACAGCCGGCTGGCGCGTGCCGTGGCGCGCATTCATGACGATCCGGCCGCCGATTTGACGCTCGACGATCTGGCCGGCACGGCGGCGATGAGCCCGCACCACTTCGCGCGCGCCTTCAAGGCGGCGACCGGCAAGTCGCCGCTGCAATACGTCATCGCCCGGAGGATCGAAGCCGCCAGGGTGCTGCTGGCGACCACGGCGTTGCCCGTCGCAGAGATCGCCCATCGTGTCGGCTATGATGACGTTTCGCGCTTTGGCCAGCACTTCAAACGCGCCACCGGCGCAACGCCCGCCCGTTACCGCGCGCAATAGCGGGCGAACCGCCACAACCGCAGGAATCGCATAGCCGACCGCAGGAATCGCGCCTGCGCGCCGGCCCGCCCTCCGCCATCTTCCCGTCATCGCGCCGGTCACCTCCCCGACCCGTCAACCCCGGCCGGCGCCGACCGAGGAGACAGAAGATGAAGACGCTCACCACAACCGTTGCGGCGACGATGCTGATGGCCGGCACCGCCCTTGCGGGTGAGATCCAGACCCGCGCCGTCACATTTCAGAACGAAGGCGCCACGCTGACCGGCACGCTCTACCTGCCGGCGACCCACAACGAGGGCGAGCGCCGTCCCGCCGTCATCGTCACCGGCGCCTGGACCACGGTTCAGGAACAGATGCCGCGCGAGTACGCCCGGCAGATGGCCGAGCGCGGCTTTGCCGCATTCACCTTCGATTTCCGTGGCTGGGGCCGGTCCGGCGACCTGCCGCACAACGTCCGCTTCGTTGAAAGCCCCGAGGCCAAGACCTCCGACATCCGCGCCGCGATCGGCTTCCTCGCCACACTGCCCGAGGTCGACACCGGCCAGATCCATGGCCTGGGCATCTGCGCGTCGGCCGGCTACATGGTCGACGCCGTATCGGGCAACGCCGCGATCCGCTCGGTCGGCCTCGTCGCGCCGTGGCTCCAGAATGCCGAGATCGTCGAAGCCGTCTATGGCGGTGCGGACGGTGTGGCCGGCCTGATCGACATCGGCCGTGCCGCGCAGGCCCAAGGCGGCGAGATCATTCCCGCCGCCGGCCCGGAAGGCGCCGAAGGCGTGCTGATGCCGATCGGCGGCTACTATTACGAGGCGGGCCGTGGCGCGATCCCCCAGTACGACAACCGGTGGAACCAGGCGTCCTGGGAAGGCTGGCTGACCTACGCGCCCGCCGACAATCCGCAGCGCCTCGACAAGCCGCTTGCGGTGGTTCACTCCGAGGCTGCGGCCATTCCGCAGGGCGTGCGCACCTTCCTTCAAGGCTACGCCGGCGAGGCGACCACGCGCTGGCTCGAAGACGTCACCCAGTTCGACTTCTACGACAATCCCGAAGACGTCATCCGCGCCGCCGACACGATGGCCGAACACTTCCGCGCCAACGCCGCCTCCTGACCCGTCGCCGGCTCCAACCCCAGAATGTGAGGACATGACCATGAACCGCACGACCAACACCCTTGCCGGCGCAGCCATCGCGACCGTTCTGGCGGCACCCGTCCTGGCCGAAACGCCCGTCACCGCCGAGAACCTCGTCGACCGCGCCGAGATCATCCGCATCACCGATGCCATCGACGCCGCAGTCGATGCCAAGGACTGGGAGCGCGCGCGCTTCTGGTTCACCGAAACCATCGACGTCGATTTCACGTCATTGGTCGGCGGCGAACCGGCCACCATGCCCGCCGATGCGCTGATCGCCGGCTGGGCCGGCAACCTGACGGCGGAAAAGACCTCGCTGCATCTGCGCACCAATCATCAGGTGGCGTTCGCCGACGCCGACAACGCCGTCGTCGTCTCGCACGGCTACGCGTGGAACCGGATGGAGCGCGGCGCGCTTTCACAAAACGGCGGCAACCCGCTGTGGGAGGTCTGGGGCACCTATCGCCACGGCTTCGTGCGCACGCCGGATGGTTGGCGGGTCAACGCGATGACCTTCAATGCGACCGCCGAGCGCGGCAACGACTTCGTCCGCAACACGCCCGGCGCTTGATCCCCGGCACGCACCGGCTTGATGCACGCGGCGCGGTTTCGACCGCGCCGCAACGCGTTGCGGGCGCGCCCCCCGGCCGCACGCGCCGACAATCGACTTGCCCCCGCCGTCGCCACGGGATAGGGCGACCGTCACGCACGTGCCGGCTGCCGCCGCCCCCTGCAACAGTGGAGCTGAACGTCCATGACCCTGCGCTATGCCGTGATCGGCACCGGCATGATGGGCCAGGAGCACATCCGCAACATCGCGCTGATGGAAGGCGCGACCGTGACGGCCATCGCCGACGTCGACGACGCCATGCGCGTGGCCGGGCTGACCGCTGCCGAACACGCCGGCATGGCCGGTGTGCGCGCCTTTGCCGACTACCGCGAACTGCTCTCGGCGCAGATCGCCGATGCGCTGGTCATCGCCACGCCCAACGACACCCACCATCCGATCATGATCGACGCGCTGGCAACGCAAGCGCCGATCCTGCTGGAAAAACCGGCTGCGATCGCGCCGGGCATCGCCCGCGATCTGGTGGCGCGCGCGCACGGCCGTGCGGCGCCGGTCTGGGTGGCGATGGAGTATCGCTACATGCCGCCGATCGCGCGGCTGATCGAGGAGGCGCGGGCAGGCGCGGCCGGCGACATCAAGATGGTGTCGATCGTCGAGCATCGCTTTCCGTTCCTCGTCAAGCCGATGTCGTGGAACCGGTTCGCGTCGCGCTCCGGCGGCACGATGATCGAAAAGTGCTGCCACTTCTTCGACCTGATGCGCCTGATCACCGGCTCCGAGCCGCTGCGCCTTTATGCGTCTGGCGCGCAGGACCTCAACCACCTCGACGAGCGGCACGAGGATCGCGTGCCCGACGTGGTCGACAATGCCTTTGTGATTGCCGATTTCGCCAACGGGATGCGCGCCGCGCTCGACCTGAGCATGTTTGCCGAGGGCGCCTACTGGCAGGAGCAGGTCTCGGTGGTCGGCACCCAGGGCAAGATCGAGGCGATGGTGCCCGGCCCGTCGCGTTTCTGGCCCGGCGCCGCCGAACGCGCCTCGGAGATCGTCATCTCGCCGCGCGCCGACAAGGCGCCGCTGCGCGAGGAGGTCCACGTCGACGAGGCGATCCTTGCCGCCGGCGATCACCATGGCGGCACCTTCTACCAGCATCGCCACTTCGCCGATTTGATCCGCCATGGCGGCCGGCCCGAGGTGACGCTGGAAGACGGCGCGCGTGCGGTGGAAATGGGCGATGCGGCCGAGCGATCGATCCGCAGCGGCCAGGTTGTGCAGTTTGACCAGGCGGAGGCCCAAAATGATCATCACCTGCGGCGAAGCGCTGTATGACATGTTCGTCGGCGATCACGCCGGCGGCAACCAGTTTGCGGTCACCGTCGAGGGTGTCGTGGGCGGCTCGCCGCTCAACGTGGCGCTCGGCCTTGCGCGCATGGGCACCGACACCGGCCTTCTGACCCGCGTGTCGACGGACATGCTCGGCCAGCGGATGCGTGCCTTCATGGCCCAGAACGGCATTTCCGACCGGTACTGCGTTGCGACCGACAACCTGACGACGATCTCGCTGGTCGACACCGGCCCCGACGGCCATCCGCGCTATTACATCTACTGCAAGGGAACCGCGGACTGTTCGCTTGAGGTCGGCGACCTGCCCGACAGCCTGTCCGATGACGTGTCGATCGTGCATCTGGGCTCGTTCGCGACCGTGTTCGAGCCGACGGGCGAGGCGCTGCGCACGCTGGCGCGGCGCGAAGCGGATCAGCGCTTCATCTCGCTCGACCCCAATGTGCGGACCGTCGTCGTGCCCGATCTCGACCTGTGGCGGCAGCGCATCGACGAGATGCTGCCGCTCGCCGGCATCGTCAAGGCGTCCGACGAGGACATCGGCCTGATGTGGCCGGGCAAGCCGCTGGAGTGGTTCGCCGAAAAGGCGCTGGTCGCCGGCGCCGACATCGTCATGGTCACGCGCGGGCCCGACGGCGCGATCGCCGCCTCGGCCGACGGCCGGTTGATGCATCTGCCCGGGATCGCCGTCGATGTGGTCGACACGGTCGGCGCGGGCGACACGTTCATGGCCGCCTGTCTTCACACATTGACCGAACAGGATGCGGCCAGGCGCGGCGTGGCGCGCGATGTCGATATCGGCGAAATGGCCCGTTTCGCGGTCAAGGCGTCCGCGCTGACCTGCACGCGGCGCGGCGCGGACCTGCCGACATTGGCCGAAATCGCCGCCTTCGCGCCGTAAACCGCTGCGGACCGGGCGATATTGCGCCTTTCGCCGGCTATGCGTATCACATTGAATTCGTGATCGTTGAACCCGGGCCGCCATGATTCTGCATCATCATCCCATGTCCGCGCCGTCGCGCTTCATCCGGCTGATCCTTGCCGAATATGGCGTCGACGCCGAACTCTACGAGGAGCGGCCCTGGGAGAAGCGGCGGGCCTTTCTGGCGATCAGCCCCGGCAACACCGTGCCGGTGCTCGTCGACCAGACCGGATTTCCCGTCGTCGGCGCCCATCCGATCGCCGAATACCTCGACGAGACGAGCGGCGCGATGGCGCGCCAGCGGCGTCTGATGCCCGGCGATCCGCTGCATCGCGCCGAAGTGCGGCGTTTGATCGACTGGTTCCTGATCAAGTTCGACACCGATGCAACGCGCGTTCTGGTGCGCGAGCGCGTGCTCAAGCTGGACATGCCGCGCGAACTGGGTGGCGGTTCGCCCGATAGTGGCGCCATGCGCGCCGCGCGCGCCAATATCCGTCAGCACATGCGCTATGTGAACTGGCTTGCCGGCACGCGCGACTGGCTCGGCACCCGCTCGATCTCGGTGGCCGATCTGGCGGCCGCCGCCGCGCTTTCCGTGCTCGACTACATGGGCGAGGTGCCCTGGGCCGAGGCGCCGCAGGCGCAAGAATGGTATGTCCGGGTCAAGTCGCGCCCGTCCTTCCGTCATCTGCTCAACGAGCGCGTGCGCGGCCTCGTTCCGGTCTCCCACTACGCCGACCTCGACTTTTGACCGCCAAACGCCCTACCTGAAGCGCATGACCGCAACGGTGCACCGCCAGAAAACCGACGCCGCCAGGGCGCGTGCCCGCCTGACCGAGGACCTGCGCGGGCTCGGCTTTGACGCCGTCGGCATCGCGCCCGCCGAGACGGGCAGCCAGACGCGCGCCCGGCTGGCCGAGTTCCTCAAGGCCGGGCGGCACGGCACGATGGGCTGGATGGCCGACACCTTTGCCCGCCGCGCCGACCCGACCGCGCTTTGGTCGCAGGCGCGCAGCGTCGTCATGGTTGCGATGAACTACGGGCCCGATGCCGATTACGATCCCCTGGGTGCCATCGCGCGACACGATCGCGCGACGATCTCCTGCTACGCCCACAATCGCGACTATCACGACGTCATCAAGGGCAAGCTCAAACAGGCCGCCGGCCGCTTTGCCGCGCGCACCGGCGCCGACGTCAAGGTGTTCACCGACACGGCCCCGGTCATGGAAAAGCCGCTCGCGCAGGCGGCCGGGCTGGGCTGGCAGGGCAAGCACACCAATCTGGTCAGCCGCGATCTGGGCTCGTGGTTCTTCCTGGGCGCGATCTTCACCGACATGGACCTGCCCGCCGACGCGCCGGAGATCGACCATTGCGGTTCGTGTCGCGCCTGCCTCGATGTGTGTCCGACCAACGCCTTTCCCGCGCCCTACCAGCTGGATGCGCGGCGCTGCATCTCCTACCTGACGATCGAGCACA
>CAZSFA010000058.1:0-16573 GCA_964606055.1 uncultured Oceaniradius sp.
CCATCGCCGATCATTATCTGCGCCATCGCGGCCAGACCGGACGCGTTTGAGGAACAACGATGCCCTATGATCAGACCAAGGTGGTCGAGGCGCTGCGCGCCTTCGAGAACGGCGAAATCGTCGTCGTCACCGACGATGACAGCCGCGAGAACGAGGGCGATCTGATCGTCGCCGCCGTGCACACCACGCCCGAGAAGATGGCGTTCATCGTCCGTCACACGTCCGGCATCGTCTGCGCGCCGATGCCGCCGGACGAGGCCCGGCGGCTGAACCTTGCGCCGATGGTCGCCGAAAACGACGCGCCGCACGCCACCGCGTTCACGATCTCGGTCGACTACAAGCACGGCACGACCACCGGCATATCCGCCGATGACCGCACGCTGACCGTTCGCAATCTGGCCAACCCCAATGCCGGCGCCGCCGATTTCGTACGGCCGGGGCACATCTTTCCGCTCGTCGCGCGCGAAGGCGGAACGCTGATGCGTTCGGGCCATACAGAGGCTGCCGTGGATCTGTGCCGGCTGGCGGGCCTGCCGCCGATCGGCGTGATCTGCGAACTGATCAACGATGATGGCACGGTCATGCGCGGCCCGCAGGTGTCGACGTTTGCCGACGAACACAACCTCAAGCAGGTCTCGGTCGCCGACCTGATCGCCTATCGCCAGCGGCAGGAAACGCTGATCGAGCGGGTCGAGGAAAGCCGCGTGGAAACGGCGGCCGGTGCGGCGACGGCCTACGCCTATACGCTGCCCTGGGACCCCATGCAGCACCTGGCAATCGTCGCCGGCGATGTGCGCGATGGCCATGATGTGCCGGTGCGGCTGCACCTTGAAAGCGTCGTCGACGATGTCTTCGGGCCCGATCGAAGTCCGGTTGAAATCCTCGAACGGATGGTCAGGACCCATGGTCGCGGCGTCGTCGTCTATCTGCGCGAGGGGTCCGTGGGTGTCGCGCCGGGCGTGCCGCGCCCGATCAGCGAAGAGCACGCAGAGGCGCGCGAACGCGAAAGCCAATGGCGCGAAATCGGGCTTGGCGCGCAAATCCTGCGCGATCTGGGCATCACGGCCATTCGGCTCTATTCGACCCGCGAGCGGCGCTATGTCGGCCTGGAGGGCTTCGGCATCCGGATCGCGGCCACCGAACGGATCGGATAGGACGATGCCCGCCAAGCGCCTGATCGCGGCAGCGCTGCTTGCCATCATGCCGCTCACAGCGTCGGCCGCATCCCTCACCGTCGAACGGCTGGACGGCGCGCAGGCCCGGACCCAGGCCGAACTGGCGATCGACCGGCGGCAACGCGCCGATGATCCCGACGCACTGCCAGATGGTCGCATTGCGCCGGGCTTGGGCAACGATGTCGCGGCGGCATGGTTCGTCTTTCCGACCGGGCGCTATGCCCACGGCGTACTGGGCGACCGCATCGAAGCGGGCGGCCTGCGCGTGCGTGCCGCCACCGGCCGGACGCTGACGCTCACCCTGCCCGATGCCGAGGTCTTCGAGGACATCACGCCGCGCATCGTCGATCTCGATCGCGACGGGCGCGACGAGATCGTCGCGCTCTTGGCATCGACCCGGCTGGGCGGGTCGGTGGCCGTGTTCGGGCTGCGCGAAGGCGCGATCGTCAAGCTGGCGCAGACCCCGTTCATCGGGCGATCCAATCGCTGGCTCAACATAGCCGCGCTGACCGACCTGACCGGCGACGGGCGCGGCGACATCGCCGTCGTTCGCACGCCGCACATTGGCGGACAGTTGCAGCTCTATGCCTTCTCGGGCGATGGGCTGACGCTGGTCGCGGCGGCGGACGGGTTTTCCAACCATGTGATCGGCGCGCGCGAGTTGGCGCTTTCGGCAGTCGGCAACCTCTCCGGCGATGGCGGGCCGTCTCGCGATCTGGCGGTGCCCTCGGCCGACCGGCGGGCGCTTCGGATCATGCGCTATGCCGATGGCGGCTGGATCGAGATGGCCGCTGCCGCCATGCCGGCGCGCGTGATCGGGCCGATCCGCAATCCGGCCTCGGGTTCCATCCCCGCGCGGTTCCATGTCGGGCTGGAAGACGGCAGTTTCGCGGTTGTGTCGGCGCAGCGCGATTGAACAATCCGGGCAAGGTTTCGGTAACCGCGATGCGACGCCGGGTCCGACCGATCATGGCCCGTTAAAGACCGTCTGCCCATATGCACGGCACCAAGGAGGCTGCCATGCTCTGGGACTTCTCGATCGGCCGCACGGTCGGCATCGTTGCGCGCACCTGGCCGTTTCTGGTGCTGCGCCTGATCGTGTTCGGCATCACAGGACTGATTTTCGTGGTCATGGCGGCGTCCGGCGGCGTTCTTGGCCATGAACTGCTGCCGCTGATGTTCACCCAGTTGAGCCCGATGCAGGGCGGCATTTTCGGGCTCATGGGCGGCATCGGCTTTGGCGCACTGGTGGTGCGGATCGTCCGCGAGTACACGCTCTACATCGTCAAGGCGGCCCACATCGCCGTGATCGTGCGGCTGCTGGATGACGGCGCGCTGCCGCAAGGCGAAAGCCAACTGGGCTATGGCTGGCGCACCACACGCGAACGGTTCGTCGAGGCGAGCCTGTTGTTCGGGCTCGACCAGATGATCAAGGCGGCGCTGGCCGGCGTACGCAAGCTTTTCGACCGCATCGGCGGCTTTGTTCCCGGGCTTGGTGTGATCCTGTCGATCGTCCGCGCCGTGGTGGAAGTCGCCGTGTCCTATGTCGATGAGATCATCCTTGCGCACAACATCCGCAATCCCGGCGCCAATCCGTGGCGTACATCGGCCGATGCGGTGGTGCTCTACGCGCAGAACGGCCGCGTGATGCTGCGCAATGCGGCATGGCTCGCGCTGTTTCTGCTGCTGGCAGGGCTCGCCATTCTTGCGGCCGTTGCAGGGCCGTTCGCGCTGATGCTCGACGGGCTGCCCGGCCCCAACACCGGCTACGGCATGGCGGCCGCGGTCGTTGCCGCGATCGTCGTCATCAACGTCGTTCTGGAGCCGATTGCGTTTTGTGCGCTGTTGCAGGTCTACGACCAGGCAACGCGCGGGCAGACGCCCGACCCGGCATGGGCGCGCCGGCTTGAGCAGGCGACGCCTGCGTTCTCGGCCCTGCGCGATCACCCGCCAGAGCCCCCGCAAGCCGCGCCCGCCATGAGCGGCTGACCGCCACGGCGCCAATGGTTGATCCGTCGCTTGCTTGACCGGCCTGCCCGCGGCTGAAACAACCGCGCCATGGCCCTGTCGCAAGCCCAAACCGATTCTGCGTCGGCATCCAACGTCGCCGACTACTCGGTCTCAGAGATCAGCCAGGCGGTCAAACGGACCGTCGAGGATGCCTTCGGGCGCGTGCGCGTGCGCGGCGAGGTTTCCGGCTATCGCGGCCCGCATGCGTCCGGTCATGCCTATTTCCGCCTCAAGGACGACCGCGCCACGCTGGAAGCGGTGATCTGGCGCGGCGCATTCTCCAAACTTGCCTTCAAGCCCGAAGAAGGGCTCGAGATCATCGCGACCGGCAAGCTGACCACCTATCCAGGCTCGTCGAAGTACCAGATCGTGATCGACCGGATCGAACCGGCGGGCGCTGGCGCGCTGATGGCGTTGCTCGAAGAGCGGCGCAGGAAACTGGCGGCCGAGGGCCTGTTCGATGCCGACCGCAAGAAACCGCTGCCCTACCTGCCGCGCGTGATCGGCGTCGTCACCTCGCCGACCGGCGCGGTGATCCGCGACATCGTCCACCGCATCGCCGATCGCTATCCGTCCCGGATCATGGTGTGGCCGGTGCGGGTTCAGGGCGAGACGTCCGCCGCCGAAGTCGCGGCCGCCATCGACGGCTTCAATGCGCTTGTGCCGGGCGACCCTGTGGCGCGGCCGGATCTACTGATCGTCGCACGCGGCGGCGGCAGCCTCGAAGACCTCTGGGGCTTCAACGAGGAGGTCGTGGTGCGCGCGACGGCCCGATCGGCAATCCCGCTGATATCGGCGGTCGGCCACGAGACCGACACGACGCTGATCGACCACGCCAGCGACCGGCGCGCGCCGACACCCACGGGCGCTGCCGAAATGGCCGTCCCCGTCAAGGCCGATCTTGAGGCCCGTGTCGCGCAACTGGCCGCCCGGTTGGCCGGTGCTGCAACGCGGTTGGCGGACGATCGACGCGCCCGCCTGCGCGCCTCGACGCGCGGGTTGCCGCAGCCGGACCAGTTGCTGGCCCTGCCCCGGCAGCAGCTTGACGGTCTGGAACAGCGGCTTGGCAGCGGGCTGGGGGCAGGTGTTGCGGCAAAGCGGGCGCGGCTTTCCGCGCTCGGGGCGCATTTTTCGCCGGCGCGGCTTTCGGAGCGGCTCGATCGCGACCGGCAGATGCTGATGCGTGCGGCGCGGGACTTGCCGATGGCGCTGGCGCGCGGGATCAGGCTGCGGCGCACCGAACTGGGCCATCGCGCATCCCGATTGACCATCCGTGGTGCGGAACGGCTGCACGGCGAAGGCGCGCGGCGGCTCGATCTCGCAAGAGACCGGCTCGACCGGACGATTGGTGATGTGCTGCGCCTTCGTGCCGTTCGGCTTGGCGACCGGGCGCGACTTTTGAAGTCGCTGTCGTATGAAAACGTGCTGGAGCGCGGATTCGCGCTGGTGCGCAACGATCAAGGCGAGCCGGTGCGGGGGTCGGCGGGCGTCAGCACGGGCGACCGATTGACGGTGCAGTTCGCCGGCGATGATCGTATGCCGGTGGTTGCGGGAGAAAAAGCGGCGCCACAATCAGCGCCCAAACGTGCCAAGCAGCGCAGCGCCAAGGACCAGGGTTCGCTGTTCTGATCGGATCGTTGCTGGTCGGGGTGGTTCGCGAAGGCCTCATCCACCGGTTGGGTGGTACGAGCGGGTGGATTTGAACCACCGACCTCTGGAGCCACAATCCAGCGCTCTAACCAACTGAGCTACGCCCGCAAACGGCCTGTTCGCGCCCAACCGCATAGTGCCAAGCCGGCGCTTTTGCAAGCGCCGAGCCCGACACGTCTTGCGGCCATCAGTCGGTTTTGAAAGCGCCCATCGCCTTTTCGGCCGCAGCCTTGGCGGGAGCCGCGATGTCTTCTCCGGCCTGCTGGTAGAGGTTCTGCATGGTCTTGGCCGAATCAACGGCCAGTTCGGCCTGCTGACGCACGAAGGCGGACTGCAACTCGACCAGTTCCGCCACCGACTTGACCGCCATCAGCTTCTCGATGTGGCCGAAGGTCGTCTCGGTGTTGGTGCGCAGCTGGTCGATGGCGGCGAGCGAAATCTTCGAGGTGTGCGCCTGGGCGGTGTGGATGCCGGACTCGGCCTCTTTCTGCATGTCCTCATAGACCGTCCGCGCCTTTTCAAAGGCCGCCTTGGACTTTTCCAGATTGTCCTCGGCCACCGTGCGGAACTGCTCGACGATTTCAGTCGGGTTGCCAACCTGGGGCATGGCGAAGACATCGGTCTCCGGCGTTTCGGCGGTCTTGTTCTCGTCTTTGGGTGTAGCGGCTTTGGCCATGACAACAGGTCTCCTTGGTGCGAATATCGATGTGCGCCATATGGCATATTTCATTGTGCGTTGCAACATTTTTGTGCATTGCACAATGCGATTAACCACTTTCGCAGACCCCCGCCCGTCGGGTGTTCGCACTTATGGACTCTGCCCGCCATTGCGGTGATTAATGCTTTGTTAACCTCACACTGGCGGCCTTCGACCCATTGACGACGGCCGGTGCGGACGGATCGATCATGACACGCCCCTGGACTGATATCCCCTTCATCGACATCGCCGTGCAGGATGGCGTTCGGGAGGCCATGCAGGCCGGCGATGCGGCCCTGATCCTGGACCGCCACGAGGGCGCGATCCGGTGGGCCAATGGCGCGGCCGCGACGCTGTTCGGCCTGGGCGCGATCGGCACACAAGCCGGCACCGCGCCGTTGGCGGCGTCCACCGAAATCGGGCTGCGCCAGTTGCGGGCGGTGCTTTCGACATTGGGCGACACGCCGCGCACCGCGATGGCGCGCGTTGCGGCCGGCATGACGACCAAGCTGGTCAAGGCCGAGATGCAGACGATCGACATCCTCGCCGTCGACGGCGCGCACGTACTGGTCACCGCACCGGTTGGCGGCGGTGCGCTGTCCGAGCAGGACGGTCTTGAGATGGCGATCGCCGGGCTTGAGGGCGAAGACGCCGGCGCCGCCATCATCGACGGTGCGGGCGGCATCCTTGCCGCGGGCGACCGGTTTCGGACCATCGGCTGGGACATCGAGCGGCTGCACACTCTGGCGGCGCAGGCGCGCGGAGAAGCCGACAGGTTGGTCAAGCAGGTCGTTGAACCATGCGCCGGCGGCGGGCGCTGCGCTGTCGGCGTCGGGCGCCTCGGCGACGAGCCCGAACTCTATCTGATCGTCGCGCTTGCACAGGACGGTTCGGACGAAGAAGCAGCCGTGAGCGAGGCACAGGGCACCGTTGCGACCGCTGCGGAAACGGCGGAACCGATGGCCGTGCCCGCTGCCGCTGTTGCGGACGATCATGCCGAACCGACTGTCGCGCCTGAGGCCGAACCGGCGCCGGCCGCCAATGACGATACGCCGCAGACGCCGGTTGATCTTGCCTCGGGGCCGATCCGCTTCGTCTGGAAGACCGACGCCGATGCGGTGTTCGTCGACATGTCGCCGGAATTTGCGCTGGCGGTCGGCCCGACGGCCGCCGATGTCGTCGGTCGCAGCTTCGCCGACGTCTCCGAGCGGTTCGATCTCGACCCGGCGGGCGACATCGCGTCGGCGCTGACTGCGCGCGACACATGGTCGGGCAAGAGCGTGCTGTGGCCGATCGAGGGCACCGATCTGCGCGTTCCGGTCGATCTGGCCGCCCTGCCCTACTACAATCGCGAGCGAGAATTTGAGGGCTATCGCGGTTTCGGCATAGCGCGCATGGCCGATGCGGTGGTCGATCCGCAGGAGACCGGCTTGACACTCGCCCTGCCGGCACGCCCGCAGATGGCAGGGACCGAAGCGCTCCCGTCCGATGAGGATCTTGTCGAGGATGCGCCCGACCCCGACGCCATGTCCGAACCCGCCCCGCCCGCCGAAGACGATGGTTCCCCGGACACGATCACCGAGAGCCCTGTCGCGGCGGACGAACCGCCCGTTCTGGTCAGCGCCCCGGCGAACCCGATGCGCCGGGCGACCGACAAGATCATCAGCCTCGACGCCCATCGCAACGGCACCGCGCCCGCCGCCCATCTGAGCGACACAGAGGCCGAAGCCTTCCGGCGCATCGGACAGGCGCTCAGCCAGGCATCTGACGCACCGGCGCCACCCGACCCGGTCGCGGAAGCGGCCGCGGCGCCCATCGACGGCCCGACCGAGGAAGCCGACGAGACGGTGTCGCTTGCCGCGCACGATGAGGCGGGGGACGCCGGCGACCTTGACGACATCGCCGCGCTGGACGGGATCGACGAACATGGCCCTGTGGGGCCTGTCACGGCAGCCTCGCAGGGTGATGAAAACGATCGGCCCGGTTCGGAAGCCGAACCGGTTTCGCCTCAACCCGACGAGGAGCCGGCCCCGATGGCCGCGCTTCCGCCGGGCCTTGGCCCGGAAATCCTGGACTCTCTGCCATTGGCGATCCTGCTCGAACGCGGCGGCGAAGCTGTCTACATCAACGACGCGTTTCGCGCGATGGCCGGCGACGCCGACATCGGCGCGCTCAATGCGCGCGGCGTCGAGGCGCTGTTCGGGGGCAGCGCACCGGAGGAAGACGCCGACGACGGCGACCATCGTGTCACCCTGGTCGACGCAAGTGGCGAAACGCTGACCGCGCGCGCGCATCTGCAGATCGTGCCGTGGCTCGGTCGGCGGGCTATGATGTTCGCCTTCGAGCCGAGCGAGGACACGCAACCGGAATCCGATGCCGCCCCTGCCGCCGCGCTGGTGGCTTCGCTCGACGCCGACGATGATGACGGCGCACCGCCGGCGGTCACCGAAGCGGAACTATCCGAACTGCGCGCCATCCTCGACACCGCTACCGATGGTGTGATCGTGCTCGACAGTGACGGCGCGATCCGGTCGCTGAGCGGGTCGGCGGCCGCGTTGTTCGGCTACAGCGACGGCGAGGTCGACGGCGAATCGTTCTCGTTCCTGTTTGCCCATGAAAGCCAGCGCGCGGCGATGGATTACCTGCACGGGCTGTCCAACAACGGCGTGGCCAGCGTGCTCAACGAGGGGCGCGAGGTGCTCGGGCGCGAACGCAATGGCGGGTTCGTTCCGCTGTTCATGACCATGGCGCGGCTGCCGGCCTCCAACGGCTATTGCGCCGTCATCCGCGACATCACGCCGTGGAAACAGACCGAACAGGCTCTGCAGGAAGCGCGCCGCCAGGCCGAGAGCGCCTCCAACACCAAGTCGGAGTTCCTCGCCAAGATCAGCCATGAGATCCGGACGCCGCTCAATGCCATCATCGGGTTCTCGGAGTTGATGCAGGAGGAACGGTTCGGGCCGATCGGCAATGCCCGCTACAAGGACTATCTGGCCGACATCAACCGGTCGGGCCGGCACGTGCTCGATCTGGTCAACGATCTGCTGGACATCTCCAAGATCGAGGCCGGCAAGCAGGATCTGGAGTTCGAGAGCGTCTCGATCAACGAAGCAATTGCCGAGGCCGTCGCGATGATCCAGCCGCAGGCCAATCGCAACCAGATCATCGTGCGATCATCGCTGGAGACCGACCTGCCGCCGGTCGTCGCCGACCTGCGCTCGATCAAGCAGATCGCGCTGAACCTTCTGTCCAACGCCATCCGCTTCACCCATGCGGGCGGACAGGTGATCGTGTCGACGAGCTATACCGATGAGGGCGCGGTGGTGATGCGCATCCGCGACACCGGCATCGGCATGAGCGAAAAAGAGGTCGAAAGCGCCCTCAAGCCGTTCCAGCAGGTGACGGCGATCGGCGGCAACAGTGGCGAGGGCACCGGGCTCGGCCTGCCGCTGACCAAGGCGCTGGTCGAGGCCAATCGCGCCGAGTTCGACATCAGTTCCGAGCCGGGCCACGGCACGCGCATCGACATCGTGTTCCCGCCGGCACGGGTTCTGGCCAGCTGACCTGACCCGGGGATCGACGACCGCACGGGTGATCGCGCGGTCGCCTCGGTGAGCGGACGATGTCCGATCAGTTCATCTGGTCGCTGAACAGCGTGCGGTGCATCAGCGTGTAGATTTCGGTGTTGTCGACCAGCGGCTCCATCAGGTCATGGTTGAGGCCGGCCGAGCGGGCGATGATGCCGCCGGCGATGTCGTTATAGCCGACAAAGGTTATGCCGAAGGGATGGCTGACACCTTCCTTGTCGGGCGCGGACATGAACACGTCGCCGAACGTGCCCTGCTGGCCGTGCAGAACGCCGCCGCCGCGCGTGGTTGCCGCCACGGCACGACCCTCTTGCGCCTCGCTGCCGGACAGGACGTGCATGCCGCCGGCGTCGGAATCGGCGGCCATCAGCAGCATGGTGTCATCGTTGGCTTCGACAAAATCCATCAGAACGCCGGTGGCTTCGTCGGCGCGGCGCAGCGCTTCCAGCGTGCCGTAGGCGTTCATGTTGTTGGCGATGTTGTCGGTGCCTTCCTCCTCGATCACCATGAAGAAGCCGTCTTCGTCGCGTGCGATGATCTGAAGCGCAGCGTCGGCCATTTCGGCGATGGTCGGCGCGGATTCCTGATAGGTCGGCAGGCCATCGATGATGTTGCGCTCGCGCTCCTGGTCGTTGAACGTGTGGTTGTGGGCGAACACGCCCAGCACCATGTCGACTTCAGCGAGGTCCAGCGCCATCAGTTCGTCGCGGGTGTAGACGACCGTGTAGCCCAGTTCCTCGGCGCGCTCGATCAGGTTGAGACCGTCTTCGCGCTGACCTTCGCCGTGCCGGCCCTCAACGCCCTCGGGCAGCAGGAAGCGTTCGCCGCCGGCCATGATGACCGGGAAACCGGACTCGATGACGTCCTGCGCGATGTCGGCTGTGTTGCCACGGGCTTCGTTCGAGGCGGCGAAGACCGCCGTGCCGGGCTCGGCGATATGGCCGGACTGGACCAGCGCGACGGCCTTGCCGGCGGCGTGCGCCTCCTCGGCGATCGTCATCTGGTTGCCGGATGCGGCGGTGATCACATCGGTGCGATCGAGACCAAAGGAATCGTGGTGCACCTTGACGCCATAGGCGTGGACCGTCGCGCCACCGTGCGAGGTGCCGGTCAGGCGGGTCTTCATGTGCCCGGTGTAGACACCAACGCCGGGAAGGCGATCCCAGTTCAGTTCGCCGTCTGGCCCCGCAAATGCGATGCGCGCCGCGGCCCAGTGGCTGGCGCCGGCGCCATCGGGATGGAAGAAGATAACATTGCCGGTGTCTTGGGCGCTGGCCGCGGAAACGCCCTGCGCCAGACCAAGAGCGGCAATCGCCGCGACGAGCGTGGTTGTGCGATGCATGATGTGCTTCACCCTCCAGGATGATGACAGTTGATGGATGCAATCGACCTTTGTCGATCCACCAACGGCATGGGCTGGACACGGCACGGCACGATGACCTGCGTGTGAAAGTTTTGTTAAATCGAATGGCCGGCCGGCAATCCCGGCACCGGATCGATGACCGCACATCGCCGTTCAAAGCTGCACAATGGAGCGGAAGCGAAACCGGATCGGCTTGATCTTGGCCCTTGGCAATCCGTGTCGCGCAATACCTGCCGCCATAAGAAAAAGCCGGCCCCGAAAGACCGGCTAAAGTACTTGAACTGCTGTATAAACCGGCGCGGTGCCATGCCCTTTGGGCGAAGATCGTCAAGGTGTTAACGTCACCTTAAGCGGCAATTCCTAACGGGACCTTGCCAAACATGGTTAACAGTCGCCTGTGCTGTATCGCAGCGAGACCGTGGTTAACCGCGAACGGGCCTAACGCGCCAGCTCCGGCAGGTCGGCGAAACAGGCCAGGGCTTCGGGATTGGCCAGTGCTTCGCGGTTCTTGACCGGCCGGCCATGGATGACCTCGCGCACGGCCAGTTCGACGATCTTGCCCGATTTGGTGCGCGGGATATCGGCCACCGGCAGCACGACTGCGGGCACATGCCGTGGCGAGGCGCCGGTGCGTATCCGGGTTCTGATGGCCTTGACGAGCGCTTCATCGCAGACCACGCCATCGGCCAGCCGCACGAACAGCACCACCCGCACATCGTCGTCCCAGTCCTGGCCGACGCAGATCGCCTCGGTCACCTCGGGCATCTGTTCGACCTGGTTGTAGATCTCGGCGGTGCCGATGCGCACCCCACCGGGGTTGAGCGTGGCGTCCGACCGGCCATGGATGACGAAACCGCCATTGGCGGTGATCTCGGCGAAGTCTCCGTGGCACCAGATGTTGTCGAAGCGGTCGAAATAGGCGGCATGGTACTTGGCGCCGTCGGGATCGTTCCAGAAGCCGATCGGCATGGACGGGAACGGCTTGGTGCAGACCAGTTCGCCCTTTTGGCCGGTCACCGGCTTGCCTTCATCGTCCCAGACCTCAACGGCCATGCCCAGTCCCGGCCCCTGGATCTCGCCGGTGAAGACCGGCTGGCCCGGCACGCCCAAGACGAAGCACGAGACGATGTCCGTACCGCCGGAGATCGACGCCAAGTGCACGTTCGACGCGATACCGTCATAGACAAACCGGAAGCCCTCCGGAGACAGCGGCGATCCGGTGGAAGCGACCGCGCGCACGCTCGTCAGATCGTGCGTGTCGATGGGCCGCAAGCCGGCCTTGCGCACCGCGTCGATGAACTTGGCCGACGTGCCGAAAAACGTCGCCTTCTCCCGTTGGGCAAAGTCGAACAGCACATTGCCATCGGGCGCAAACGGCGAGCCGTCATACAAGAGCGCGGTCGCGCCCGATGCCAGCGAGGTGGCCAGCCAGTTCCACATCATCCACCCGCAAGTGGTGAAGTAGAACACCCGGTCATCGGCACCGATGCCGCAATGATAACGGTGTTCCTTGAGATGCTGCAGCAGCGTGCCGCCGGCCGAATGCACAATGCACTTGGGAATGCCGGTCGTGCCCGATGAGTAAAGGATGTAGAGCGGATGACTGAACCCGAAACGCTCGAACGTGACCGGCTGCGGCTGGAACGCGGCCAATGCGGCATCGAGCGCCAACGCCCCCGGCACGCGCGCGGCGACGGCCTCGGCATCGCCCAGATAATCGACGACCAGCACGTCGCGGACGCTCGGCAACCGGGGCACGATCTCGGCCAGCTTGTCTGCCACCGCGATGCGCTTGCCATTGTACCAGTAGCCATCGCAGGCGATGAACATGACCGGCTCGATCTGGCTGAAACGGTCAAGGACGCCACGCGGTCCGAAGTCCGGCGAGCAGGACGACCAGATGGCGCCGATCGATGAAGCGGCGAGCATGCCGATGATCGCTTCGGGCATGTTGGGGATCATCGCCGCCACGCGATCGCCGGGCTTGACGCCGCGCGCCCGCATCAGCTGTTGCAAGCGCGAAACGCGGGCATGCAGGTCGTCCCATGTGACGCGGCGGGTGAGCTTGTCCTCACCCTGAAAGACCAGTGCCTCGCCGGGACCGGTTCGGCGCAGCAGGTTTTCGGCAAAATTCAGCCGTGCGTCGGGGAAAAAGCGGGCACCGGGCATCGTGTCGCCATCGGCAAGGGCGTCGGCGCCCATTTCGCCGATGACGGCGTTGTCGTCCCAGACGGTGGACCAGAACGCCTCCCGGTCGGCGACCGACCAGGCATGCAGGTCGCTGTATGCCGCAAGGCTCAGGCCGTGGCGATCGGAGACAAGGCGCGCAAGCGCGCGCATCGGCGATGCGTCGGCCATCTCGGGCGACGGCGACCACAATGGTGACGCCATGATCATCAACCCTCCCCATTTGAGTGGTCAGGTCCGTCGTAGGCGTTCAATCGCCGGGCGGCAAGTCGCCGAAAGTCCCGTGCAAATGCCGGCGTCATGATGGCAAAGATGGTGTTGACCTCACAGGATTTTTGCTAAGCGAACCCATGGGCAAACGGCTGATCAGCATTGTCGCGCTCGGCGCGGTGTTCATCGTCATCGCCGCCGCCGCCTTTTGGTCTTTGCTGCCGTGGCTGGTTTCGACCGACGCGGTGCAGGCTGCCATCGAGCGGGAACTTGGCAGCGTGTTCGACACACCCGCCGAACTCGATGGCGGCGTCGAGGTCACCATTTTTCCGCGCCCGCGTGCGCGCCTGACCGACGTTCTGGTGCGTGCGCCCGATGGCGGCGACCTGCCCATCCTGACCAGCGAAGTGATCGAGGCCGATGTCGGGCTGGCGTCGCTGGTCGGCGGACGGCCGCAGTTTTCGGCGTTCCGTCTGGTCAGGCCGCATGTGCAGATCGTGCAGCAGGCCGACGGCAGTGTCGACTGGACGCGGGTCAGCGGCCGGGTCGGCCGGCTCATGGCCGGGCGCGAGCGACATGATGATCGGGACCGGACGCTTGGCGTGGTCGAGACCGAGAACGCCCGCATCACGCTGTATGACATGGCCGGCGAGGTCGTCGAGGACATCACCGCCATCGATGCGACGCTCGACTGGGCGGCGGCGGGCTCGCCGCTTTCGCTCGACGCGGCGGCAATCTGGCGCGGCACGTCCGGCACGGTCAGCTTTTCCGTCGATGCGCCGCCGGCGTTCTTTGGCGGTCAGCCGGCGCAGATGCGTCTTGCCATTGAATCGGAGGCGGCCGAACTGCGCTTCAGCGGCCTTGCCAATCTGGGGCCAACGGCGTTCGCCGACGGGCCGATCGAGTTTTCCACGCCCTCTGCCCGTTCTTTGTTCGCCCTTTTGCGCACGCCGATGTTCCCGGGCCGGGTGCTGGGCGCGGTCGATCTGTCCGGGCCGATGCTGCTGGCACAGCGGCGTGCCCGGTTCGAGGCGCTGGACATTTCCGTTGACGGAACGCAAGGCGCCGGCGTCCTTGAGATCGCGCTTGCCGGCGAGGACAACCGTCCGGCGGTGACCGGAACGCTCGACTTCCAGTCGCTTGATCTCTTGCAGTTCCTGCGGGCCTTCGTCGACCTGCCGCAAGGTCCGGCCGACGATGACCCCATGGCGGTCGGCTTCGGCAATCTGCCAGACGCCGACCTTCGCGTTTCGGCGGCCGGCGCCACTTTCGGCGGCGTGACGATGGCCAATCTTGCCGCGACCGCGCAGGTCACCGATGGTCGCGCGATCTTCGACATCGGCGATGCGGAAGCCTATGGCGGTCACATCCAGGCCCGGCTGCAGTTGAGCACCGAAGAGGCGCCGGGACGGACCGAGATCATCGTTTCGGGCCAAGGCATCGACAGCGCCCGGCTGAACGAAACGCTGCCATTGCCGAGCGCGCTGCCGCGCGGGCAAGGCGATTTCGCGATCACGGTGACAACGCTGATCGACCGTTGGCGCACCATGGCGCGCAACGCCTATGGCACGGTGTCGATCGCCATGGACCAGGGCGCCATTTCAGGGCTGGGCTATGCCAGCCTCGTCGCGAACCGCGATACCAGCAGCTACTTTTCCATCAACACCGAGGAGCGCGGCGAGGCGTTCACGGCGGCGCGGATCAATGGCGACATCAAGGACGGGCTGATCACGCTGCGCGATTCCAGGATCACCTACGCCGACGGGCAGATCGGGCTGACCGGCATCGTCTCCCACGGCGGTGGCAGCCTTGCCCTGACAGCGACCGCAGGGCCGACGCCCCGCATCGATGAAGACGGCGAACCGGTGGCGCAGCCCGATGCCGGGCCGACGACGAGCTTCTTCATCGGCGGTTCCTGGAACCGGCCGTTCGCAACGCCGGTCCGGCTGGCCGCTCCGGTCGGGTTGCCGCCGGCCGTCATCGACTGACAAGGGTTTGGACGGGTCTCGGCATGGTTGACGCGTCGTTAACGGTGGCGCCGGTCTTTTAGTCGATCTTTACGTTCTGACGCGATGATGGCTGCCGGGCGAAGTTCGGCGAGTACGGGTTGCGGGCGTGTTTCAAGTCCTGATCATGGCGATCAAGATCGCAATTGCCTCGGTCGTGATGGGGGCGGCGCTATCTTATTTCGACATCACGGCGGTCCAGATCCTGGCCCATGCCGGGCTGACGCCCGAACGCATTGCGGAACTGGCCGGCCAGGCGCTGGAATGGGCCTTGCCGAACATGGTCCTGGGGTCGATCGTCATCGTTCCGCTGTGGTGCCTGGCCTATCTGTTCCGTCCACCGCGCGGCTAACCGCCCCGGCTCAACGGCCCGACGACCGTGCCTCCATCAGGGCGCGGCGCTTGCTGGCAAGGCTGGCGGTGACGACGCCGATCGCCACCAGCGAAATCAGCACCGTACAGACCGCGTTGATCTCGGGCGTCACGCCAAGCCGGACCTGGCTGTAGATCGACATGGGCAGCGTGGTCGCACCGGGCCCGGAGGCGAATGAAGCGATGACCAGATCGTCCAGCGACAGCGTGAAGGCGAGCATCCATCCAGCCAGCACGGCGGGCAGAATCACCGGCAACGTCACCTGCACGAACGCCTGAAACGGGGTGCAGCCAAGGTCCTGCGCGGCCTCCTCCAGCGACATGTCGAAACTGACCAGGCGCGATTGCACGACGACCGCGACAAAGCACAGCGAGAACGTGATGTGGGCGAGCGTCACGGTCAGGAAACCGCGATCAAGGTCGATCGACACGAACAGCAACAGGAGCGACAGGCCGGTGATCACCTCGGGCATGACCAGTGGCGCATAGACCATGCCCGTGAACAGCGTGCGGCCCGTGAACCGGGTGTGGCGCACGAGCGCGAGCGCGGCGAGCGTGCCCAAAACGGTCGCGACCGTCGCCGACAGGAGCGCGACCCTGATCGTCACCCAGGCCGCGTTCATCAGGCCCTGATTGTTGAGCATCTCGACATACCAGCGTGTCGAAAACCCGGCCCACACGGTCACCAGTCGCGACTCGTTGAACGAGTAGATGACCAGAAGGAGGATCGGAATGTACAAAAAGGCAAATCCGATCACCACCGAGGTGATGTTGAACCAGGTCCAGCGGCCGCTCATCGGGATCGCTCCTGCGCGCGCGCCTGCGCGTTCTGGAACAGGACGATCGGGACGACGAGCAGCACGAGCAAAACGATGGCCACCGCCGAGGCGACCGGCCAGTCGCGGTTTGAGAAGAATTCGGTCCAGAGCACGCGCCCGATCATCAGCGTGCGCGAGCCGCCCAGAAGGTCCGGGATGACGAACTCGCCCACCGCGGGAATGAAGACAAGGAGGCAGCCGGCGAGCACGCCGGGCACGGCGAGCCGGGCGGTCACCTTCCAAAACGCGGTGAACTGGGTGCAGCCCAGATCGAGCGCCGCCTCGACCAGCGAATAGTCCATCCGCTCGAGCGCGGCGTAGATCGGCAGCACCATGAACGGCAGGTAGGAATAGACGATGCCGATATAGACCGCCGTTTCGGTGTTGAGGATCACCAGCGGCGTGTCGATCAGGCCCAGCCAAAGCAGCGCGTTGTTGAGGAACCCGTTGGGGCTCAATATGCCGATCCACGCATAGACGCGGATCAGGAAGCTGGTC
>CAZSFA010000059.1:0-16279 GCA_964606055.1 uncultured Oceaniradius sp.
CTATGCCAAGAAAAAAGGACTGAATTGAAGAGTTCGTTGCACAATTGCAACGTCGATGGCCCGAGCTACAACCAGCCTCAACCCGAGGCGACAAGTCGTCGCAGTGGAGTTGCAGTATAGAGGGCCAAATCGGCCCTCCATCGGCTGTCTACACAAACGCGCCGTGGCAGTGCTTGAACTTCTTGCCCGAACCGCAGGGGCAGGCCTCGTTGCGCCCGACCTTGCCCCAGGTGCTGGGGTCTTCGGGGTTGCGCTGCTCGGGCGCGACCTGCCCGGTCGCAGCCGCGATGATGCCGGCAGCGGTCGCAGAGGTTCGCTCGGCGCGCGCCATCTCGTCGTCGCCGGTCTGCGGGTCGATGTGATGGCCTTCCATCTCGGGCGGTTGCGGCTGCGGCGCTTCGGACGCCTGCTGCACGATCTCGACGCGCATCAGTTGCGACGTCACCATCTGGCGCAGATTGACCAGCATCGACTGGAACAGTTCGAACGCCTCGGCCTTGTACTCCTGCAGCGGGTCGCGCTGACCGTAGCCGCGGAAGCCGATCACCGAGCGCAGATGATCGAGATTGACCAGGTGTTCGCGCCACAGATGGTCCAGCGTCTGAAGGATGATCGATTTCTCGACATAGCTCATGACGTCGCCACCGAACCGCTCCGAGCGTTCGGTTGCTGCCTTGTCGGCCGCTTCGCGCAGCCGCTCATGAATGTCGTCCTCGGCAATGCCCTCTTCTTCGGCCCAGTCCTTGATCGGCAGTTCGAGATTGAGCGTTTCGCGCACCTTCTCGGCCAGACCGTCGGAGTCCCACTGCTCGGCATAGGCCTTTTCGGGGATATGCTCGGCCACCAGGCTCTCGATGACCTCGTGCCGCATCTCGGTGACCGTGTCGGCCACGCTTTCGCCGTCCATCAGTTCGAGCCGCTGATCGAAGACGACCGTACGCTGGTCGTTCATCACGTCATCGAACTTCAAGAGGTTCTTGCGGATATCGAAGTTGCGCGCTTCGACCTTCTTCTGGGCTTTTTCCAGCGCCTTGTTGATCCAGGGATGGACGATCGCCTCCCCTTCCTTCAGGCCGAGCTTCTGCAGCATACCGTCCATCCGGTCGGAGCCGAAAATGCGCATCAGATCGTCTTGCAGCGACAGATAGAATTTGGACCGGCCCGGATCGCCCTGCCGGCCTGAGCGGCCGCGCAACTGGTTGTCGATCCGCCGGCTTTCGTGCCGCTCGGTGGCAAGCACGTAAAGCCCGCCGGCATCGAGCGCCTTCTGCTTGAGCACCTCGACTTCGGCCTCGATCGCCTGCTGGCGCGCCTGCGCCTCGGCCCCGTCCTCCATCTCGCCCAACTCATGGGCAACCCGCATCTCGGCGTTGCCGCCCAGTTTGATGTCGGTACCGCGACCGGCCATGTTGGTGGCGATGGTGATGGCGCCGGGCACGCCTGCCTGGGCGACGATGAGCGCTTCGCGTTCATGCTGCCGCGCGTTCAAGACTTCGTGTTCGACACCGCTGGTCTTGATGGCCGCGCCGACCCGCTCGATCCCGTTCTCGAGCCAGGTGCGCAGTTCGGGTTCCTTGCCGTCCTTCAACTCGGAAAGGCGTGCGTTCAGCCGTTCGACAAGCCCCTTGAGGAACGCCTTGTCTGACAGCATGCGCGACAGCATTTCCGACTTCTCGATGGATGTCGTGCCGACCAGAACCGGCTGGCCACGATGCTGCGCATCGATGATGTCGAGCACCACGGCGTCATATTTCTCCTGCACCGACCGGTAGACTTCATCATCCTCGTCGGCGCGCTTGACCGGCAGGTTGGTCGGGATTTCGACGACGTCCAGTCCGTAGATGTTGCCAAACTCCTCGGCCTCGGTCGCAGCCGTGCCAGTCATCCCTGCCAGCTTGTCGTACATGCGGAAATAGTTCTGGAAGGTGACCGAGGCAAGCGTCTGGTTCTCGGGCTGGATGGTCACCTGCTCCTTGGCTTCAAGCGCCTGATGCAGACCTTCCGAGAAGCGTCGCCCCGGCATCTGCCGGCCGGTGAACTCATCGATGATGACCAAGTCGTCGCCTTTGACGATGTAGTCCTTGTCGCGCTGGAACAGCTTGTGCGCCTTCAGCGCGTTGTTCAGATGGTGGACGACCGAAACGTTCTCGACATCGTAGAGGTTTTCCCCCTTGAGAAGGTCGGCCTCCTCGAGCATACGCTCGACCTTTTCGGTACCCTCTTCGGTGAAGGTCGCCGAGCGCTGCTTCTCGTCGATCGTATAGTCTTCCTCGGCAAGGCCCGGAATGAACTTGTCGATCTGGACGTAGAGTTCGGACTTGTCTTCCAGCGGACCGGAGATGATGAGCGGCGTGCGCGCCTCGTCGATCAGGATCGAGTCGACTTCGTCGATGATCGCGAACGCATGGCCCCGCTGCACCATCTGCGCGCGCTCGTACTTCATGTTGTCGCGCAGATAGTCAAAGCCCAGTTCGTTGTTGGTCGCATAGATGACGTCGCAGCCATAGGCGTCCTTGCGCGCCTGATCGTCCATGCCGTGCACGATCACACCGACCGTCAGGCCCAGGAACTTGTAGATCTTGCCCATCCACTCGGCGTCGCGCGTGGCCAGGTAGTCATTGACCGTGACGACGTGGACACCCTTGCCGGTCAGGGCATTGAGATAGACCGGAAGCGTGGCGACAAGCGTCTTGCCCTCACCGGTGCGCATTTCGGCGATCGAGCCATCATGCAGCACCATGCCGCCGATCAACTGAACGTCGAACGGCCGCATCTGCAATGTGCGCTGGGCCGCTTCGCGCACCACCGCGAACGCCTCGACCAGCAGGTCGTCCAGCGAGGTGCCGTCGGCATGGCGCTTGCGCAACTCATCGGTCTTGGCCCGCAACTGCTCATCGGTCAGCGCCTGCATCTGCGGTTCGAGCGCGTTGATCTGAGCCACGCGCGGCCGTTCGGACTTGACGCGCCTGTCGTTGGCGGAACCGAATATCTTGCGGGCGAAGCCGGCCAAGCTGACCATGTATGAGCGCCTTTCGTGATCTGGCGGCTGACCAACACTTGGAGGCAAACGGTCGGGGCATGTGCCCGGCGTAATCTGGCGCCGCAAAAAGCGCCCCGCGCAATTACCCCAATTGCACCCCAATTGCATGGTGGACGCCGGGTTGGTGGACAGATAAGAGTGCGCCAAATGCTTGTCAACGCCGCCCCGCAGGGCTGATCTCTTGCCCGCCACACAGCGCCGTGAAGCCGGGCCGAGCCTCGGTCCCGCACCAACGCCAACACACCCAGGACCGGTGCCCAGATGAAACAAATCCCGTCATTCGGTTCGGCCTGCCGCCGATCGGCCATCTTCGTTGCCCTCGCCGCCACATTGGCGCTCGCCGGACCCGCCCTCGCCCAGGAGGCCACGACGGCGCCGGGCGTCGATCCGGACGCGGTAATCGGCACCGTGAACGGCAAGACGATCACAAACCGCGACATCGGCTTTGCGATTGGCGACTTGCAGGAGCAGCTTGGCCAGGTTCCGCCCCAACAGCAGCGCTTTGCCGCGCTGATGGCATTGGTCGACATCCGGCTTCTGGCATCCAGCGCGGAGGCAGCCGGCATCGGCGAGACCGAAGCTTTCCGGCAACGTCTCGATTTCCTGCGCGATCGCGCGCTGCACAACAGCTATTTCGCCGAACAGGTCATCGACACGATCACCGATGAGCAGGTGCGCGCGATGTACGACTCCGAGATCGCATCGCGGCCGCCGGAGAACGAGTTGCGCGCCCGCCACATCCTGGTCGAGACCGAGCAGGAAGCCCGCGACATCATCGGCGAGTTGCAGGCCGGGGCGGACTTTGCAGCATTGGCTCAGGAGCGGTCGACCGGCCCATCGGGCCCGCAAGGCGGCGATCTGGGCTATTTCGGCCGCGGCCGGATGGTGCCCGCCTTCGAACAGGCCGCGTTCGCCACCGAAACCGGCAGCTTCACCGCCGAGCCCGTGCAGACCAATTTCGGCTGGCACGTGATCCTGGTCGAGGATCGCCGTCCGATCCAGCCGCCGCCGTTCGATCAGGTTGCACAGCGCCTGCAATCGCTGATGATCCAGGAACGGTACTTCGAGCTTCTGGGCAACCTGCGCACCGAGGCGGCCGTGGACATAACCGACCCCGATTTGCGTGCCGCCTATGATGCGGCTGTCGCCCAACAGGTGGGCGCGCCGCAACCACCGGCCGCGCAATAGGCAACGTCATGGCCGGCCCGATTTCGCCGCTTGCGCCGGCGGCCACAGCAGCCCTTCCGCCGCTTGACGGCGTGCGACTGGCTGCGGCCGAGGCCGGCATAAAGTACGCCGGCCGCAAGGACCTGATGGTCATGGTGTTCGATGCGCCGGCCGCCGTCGCCGGTGTCCTCACCCAATCGAAATGCCCCGCCGCGCCCATTGACCTGTGCCGGTCGCACCTGCCGGGCGGCACGGCCCGCGCACTCGTCGTCAATGCCGGCAATGCGAACGCCTTCACGGGGCGCAAGGGCGCCCAGGCGACAGCGCAAACGGCCGCCATGGCGGCAAACGCGCTCGGTTGCGATGTCGATCAGGTGTTCCTGTCGTCGACCGGCGTGATCGGAGAACCGCTTGACGCAACAAAGTTCGACGGCCTTCTGCAATCGCTGATCGCGGACGCCACGCCCGACGCATGGGCCGACGCCGCCACCGCGATCATGACCACCGACACCTTTGCCAAGACCGCGACCCGCACCGCGCAGATCGACGGCCGGACCGTCACGATCAACGGCATCGCCAAGGGATCGGGGATGATCGCGCCCGACATGGCAACGATGCTGGCCTATCTGGTCACCGATGCGCCGATGGCGGCCGGTGTCCTGCAGGACCTGCTGGATCGTCACGTCAAGACGACGTTCAACGCCATCACGGTCGATGGCGACACCTCCACATCGGACACCGTGCTCGCCTTCGCCACGGGCACGGCGACATATGATGATCCCGCAGACACGCGCCTCATCGCGTTTGCCGACGCATTTGCCGATGTCATGCGCGATCTCGCGCTGCAGATCGTGCGCGACGGAGAAGGCGCGACCAAGCTGATGCGCGTGGATGTGACCGGCGCGACATCGGACGCGTCGGCCCGACGCATCGCCATGAGCGTTGCCAACTCACCACTGGTCAAGACGGCGCTCGCCGGAGGCGATGCCAACTGGGGCCGCATCGTCATGGCCGTCGGCAAGGCGGGCGAACCCGCCGACCGCGACGCGCTCGATATCGCGTTCGGATCGCTGGTTGCGGCGCGCGACGGCGAACGTGCGCCGGACTACGACGAGGAAGCGATGAGCGCGTACATGCGCAATGACGAGATCACCATCGCGATCGACCTCAAACTCGGCGCCGGTCGCTTCACTGCCTGGGGTTGCGATTTGACCAAGCAGTATGTCGCGATCAACGCCGACTACAGGAGCTAGCCGCACCGGGATGCCGAACCTTGCCAAAGTCAGGCGTCTGGAAGCGGTCGGGTTCCGCGCCTGGCCAGCCGCGACCGTGCATTATGACGGCAGTTGGGCCGTGCGGCTGACGGCCAGCCACCCCTCCCGGCGCCTCAACTCGATCAATCCGCTCGACCCGGCCGATGCCCGCAACATCGAACGGCGCATCGGGCGCATCGAAAAGCGCTTTGGCGCCTACAACCGACCGATCCTGTTCCGGCTGTCGCCGCTCGCCCCGCCGCCCCTGCAGGCGCATCTGAACGCGCAAGGCTGGGTGCGCCTGAACGAGTCGCGCGTGATGGTCGCCGAACTGGCCGATACCGATCTTCAGGCCGGGTTCGAACTGCTGCCGCTGCGCGACATCGGCAGGTTCGTGGATGCTGCGGTCGCGCTGAGCGGCGAAACGCCGGTCAACAAGCCTGGTCTGACCGAACTGATCGAGTCGATCCGCCCCACCTGCGGCCTGTTCGTCCTCGCCGACGAGGCCGGCCCGCTGGCCACCGTGTTGTGCGTCGTCGACAACGAGATGGCCGGACTGTTCGACGTCACGGTCCGGCACGACGCGCGCAATCGTGGCCATGGCCGATCAATCATCCGCGCGGCGCTGCGATGGGCGGTGTCGCGGGGCGCCAAGGTCGGCTGGCTGCAGGTCGAGGAAACCAACCTGTCGGCGATCGGCCTTTATGAGCGGATCGGGTTTTCGGAGGCCTATCGCTACATTTATCGCGCACGTGGAGACTGAGCCGTGCAGACAGAGCCAGAGGGACAGAGCCTTGAGTGACGCCGCCAAACCCGTGGTACTGGTGGTCGCCTGCGCTCTCATCGATCCGGACAATCGCATTCTGATCGCGCAGCGTCCGCAGGACAAATCGATGGCCGGCCTTTGGGAGTTTCCCGGCGGCAAGGTCGAGTCCGGCGAAACGCCCGAGGCGGCGCTGCTGCGCGAGTTGCGCGAAGAGTTGGACATTGAAACCGAGGCGAGCTGTCTGGCGCCGCTGACCTTCGCAAGCCATGGCTATGATGGTTTCCATCTCCTGATGCCGCTGTTCATCTGCCGCAAGTTCTGGGGCATCCCGCAAAATCGTGAGCACCAGGCGCTCAAATGGGTGCGCGCGCGCGATCTGCGCCAATACCCGATGCCCGACGCCGACGGCCCGCTCATACCGGCGCTCGAGGACCTGCTCTGACGCAGTCATCGCGCGGCAGGCCGCAATAAATCAGCGTTAATCAATCGTTTATCGCCTCATGGCAATTTGCGCATATGACGGCGGCGACCGGCCAAATCCGTCACTTCGTGAGATCTTGTGCGTGCTTGGGGTGCGATCATGCTGGATGAGAATGAGTGGGCCGAGTTGGCACCGGCACGGGGATCGCGCGTGATTGATTGGAGCAACGGCGCATTGCGCGGCGCCATGCTGTTCGGGGTGATGGCGATCGCCATGACGCTGTTCCTGACGCCGATGCTGGATCGCGGCACGCGCACATTCGCCGGCGGCATGGGGATCGACCCGATCACGACCGCGTCCACACCATCGTCCAACACCTACACGCTGCGCCGCAGCGTCCTGCAGCGTTCGCCAACCGCGGTGTGCATCATCCGCCCCAACGGAACGCGCACGGGCGATTGCTAGAATACCATTCCCGACGTCAGACGTCCGTTCACCAACTCTGGAAACGTTTCGGCTCGGCGGGCCGCAGGTTAACCCTTCTTAACGGCCCGCCGATACCTATGGCGGGAGTTAAGTTGAGGAGCGAGGAACATGCTCAAACGGTTTGTGAGGAACCTCAAGGGATCGACAGCCGTCGAGTACGCCCTGGTCGCTTCGCTGATCGCGATCGCCGCCATTGCCGGCTTCCAGGCCCTGGGCAACGACACCAACGCTCTGTTTCATTCCAACGAATCCGAGATCACCAACGCGCTAAGCTGAACGCGCGCCGGCGCGCCCGAGGTCCCATTCAACCGGCATCGCTGCGGTCGCCCAACGCTTCGGCAAGGCTCTTTGTGGCGCTTCCGGGCTTGAGCGGCTTGGGCTGGCTTTCATCGGGCGCCCAGCCCGACATCCACACAAAACCGAATGTCGCGCGCACCCGGCCATCTGGGTCGGCATGGTGCTCGGCATAGTGCGCTGCCGTCTGCATCAGCACGGCGCGCGGCGTGAAGCAGCGCGGCCTGTCCAAAAGCACATTGGTTGCGCCCATCGCGCGCAGATCGCGCATCAGGTCAAGCGCGGTGTCGTAACGGACGACGACCTCGTCGGTATCGGTGACCGGCAACGCCAGCCCGGCGCGCTGCAGCAGCGAGCCGGCGTCGCGCACATCCATGAACGGCATCACGCGCGGGCGCACACCGCCGGTGACCTGCGCTTCGCCGGCGATCAGGCTCGCCCGCAACTCCTTGAGCGTCCCGGCGGCCGGTGCGCAGGCGAGAAGCAGCCCGTCAGGGCGCAACGCCCGCCGCATCTGGATCAGCGCACCGGCGACATCATCGACATGATGCAAGTGCATCATCGAAACCGCCAGATCGGCGCTCATCGCCTCGACCTCGATCACCTCGCCGTCGCCCGTCGGCACCGGGTCGGCAACTTTGACCTTGCCGGTTGCGACAAGACGTTCGGCAACGCGATTGCCATACGGTCCGACAACGATCGCCCTGTCGAAGCGATGGTGGGTGTGCGCCAGGCGATCGGCCAGGTCGTCGAGCGCGCGCGCCAGAAGAAAATCGGCGCCGTCAACGGCCATCGATGCCGCGCGCCGCTGATTTGCCGCCACCTGCGATTTGTCGATAATGGCGCGAGACACCGATCACACTCCGTTCAGGCCAGATGATTACCCAAGTCAATCAATGGGCACGCAAGGCCGGCCGCGCAACCGCTGCAGTGCTGTTTCCGGACTCTTGTCTTGCCTGCGGGCGCCATATCGATCGGCAAGGCGGGCTCTGCCAGCATTGCTGGCCGCGCGTCACATTCATCGAAAAACCGTACTGTGCCGTCACCGGCGCACCCTTCACGCATGATTTCGGCGACCAGATCGTCAGTGCGCAGGCGATCGCCAATCCGCCGGTCTATGATCGCGCGCGGGCGGCCTGTGTCCACACGGACATCGCACGCCAGCTTGTCAGCCGCCTCAAATACGGCGACCGCACGGACCTTGCTCCCTGGATGGCGCGCTGGATGGCGCGCGCCGGTCGCGAACTGGTCGAGGATGCCGACGTGATCGTGCCGGTGCCCTTGCACCGCCTGCGCCTTTGGCGGCGTCGCTACAATCAGTCGGCCGAGTTGGGCCGGGCATTGAGCGGCCTGACTGGCCTCGTTCACGAGCCGCTCGCGCTCGCGCGGGTCAAGTCAACACGTCCGCAGGTCGGGCTGACCGCAACACAGCGCGCCACCAATGTTCGCGGCGTGTTTCGCGTTCCGCCCGAGCGCGAGATCGCGGTGCGCGGACGTTCGGTTCTGCTGGTCGATGACGTTCTGACCACCGGCGCGACGCTGGAAGCTGCGGCACGCGCACTCAAGGCGGCTGGCGCAACCGGCGTGCTCGCGCTGTGCTTCTCGCGGGTCGACCCCGGTCATTTCGATCGCGGGTAGGGATGGCGCATGCGCCCTTTGCTCATGGCGCGCAGCAACCTATATGCTCCACGTCAAACGCCAACTCGAAGGGCCCGTGCACATGGTCGACGTCACAATCTACACGCGCAAGATGTGCGGCTTCTGCACCGCCGCCAAGCGGTTGCTGGACCGCAAGGGCGTGACCTATGTCGAGCACGATGCGACCTTCAACCCCACGCTGAAGCGCGAGATGGTCCAGCGCGCCAACGGCCGGGCGACATTCCCGCAGATCTTCATCGACGACACCCATGTCGGTGGCTGCGACGACCTGATGGCGCTCGACCGTGCCGGCAAGCTCGACCCGATGCTGGCCGTGTGAGACGATGCGCGTCGCCGCCATCCAGATGCGATCGACCACCGACGTCGGCCGAAACGTCGCAGCGCTCGGCCGCCTGGTCTCGGACGCCGTTGCCGCGGGCGCGCGCTATGTCCAGACGCCGGAGATGACGGGCATCGTCCAGAGTGACCGCGCCGCGTTGATGGCGGCGGTCAGGCCGCAACGGGACGATGCGGTGTTCGCCGCAGCCGCCGGGATGGCGCGCGATCATGGGATCTGGCTTCACATCGGTTCGACACCGGTGCTGCGCGATGACGGCAGGATCGCCAATCGCGCGGCCGTCTTCGGCCCGGACGGCGACATGAAGGCGACCTACGACAAGATACACATGTTCGACGTCGACTTGCCAGGAGGCGAGAGCTGGCGCGAGTCGGCCATTTATGCGCCCGGCCACGACATCGTGATCACGCCAGTCGACGATGTCCGGCTCGGGCTGGCGATTTGCTACGATCTGCGGTTTCCGCACCTGTTCGCCGACCAGGCGCGCGCCGGCGCCAACGTTCTGTCGGTTCCTTCGGCGTTCACGCGCCAGACCGGAGAGGCGCACTGGCATGTGCTGCTGCGCGCCCGCGCCATCGAAACCGGCGCGTTCGTCGTGGCCGCAGCCCAGGGCGGCGAGCACGAAGACGGGCGTCAGACATATGGCCATTCAATGATTGTCGACCCTTGGGGTGTTATTCTTGCGGAGAAATCCGACGATGCGCCCGGCGTGATTGTCGCCGAGATCGACCCGGCCCAATCGGCGCGTGCGCGCACGCGCATTCCCAACCTGCGCCACAGGCGCAGCTATCAACGCCGAGAAGAAGAAGAACCCGCGTCATGAAGTTCATGCTCCATTGCGACAACGCACACCAGTTCGAGGCGTGGTTCCGCTCCAACGACGACTACGACATCCAGGCCAGACGCGGCTTTGTCGAGTGCCCGGTCTGCGGCAGCAACAAGGTCGAAAAGGCGCTGATGGCGCCGTCGGTTGCGACCGGTCGCGCCAAGGACGAGCGCAAGCAGGCGGTCATGGTCGCCGCCGGGCAGGCGATGCAGCAGGAACTGGTCAACAAGATGCGGGACCTGACCAAGCACGTCAAAGCCAATGCCGACAATGTCGGCGATCGCTTCCCGGAAGAAGCGCGGCAGATGCATTATGGCGAGAAGGACGCCAAGCCGATCTACGGCACGGCAGCGCCAAAAGAGGTCGAGCAACTGGTCGATGAGGGCGTTGAGATCCTGCCGCTGCCCGACCTGCCCGACGATCTGAACTGAACACCGCTGACGTGTTTGCAGCGAAGGTGCCTGTGGCTTCGCGGTTCCAAAGCGCTCGGCGCACCGGCGCTTGCCAAAACCTTTCTAGGGCTGACCTTCCGCCGCGCGCCGCGCGACGACCATGTAGTTGACGTCCATGTCCCTGGACAAACGCCATTCGTCGGCAAGCGGGTTGAAGAAGACGCCCGATCGCTGAAAGACGTCGACACCGGTTCCGCCAAGCGCGGCGTCGATCTCGCTCGGCCGGACCAGTTTTTCGTACTGGTGCGTGCCCTTGGGCAGCCAGCCCAGGACGTATTCGGCGCCGACGATGGCCAGCCCCCAGGCTTTCAGCGTGCGGTTGATCGTTGCAACGAACATCAGGCCGCCTGGCCGCACCATCGCGGCGCAGGACTTGAGGAACAGCTCGACATCGGCGACATGCTCAACGACTTCCATGTTGAGGATGACGTCGTAGGTCTCGCCGGCCTCCCGCAGCGCTTCCGATGTCGTCGCGCGATAGTCGATGTCGAGGCCGGACTGGGCCGCGTGCAGCTTGGCGACCTCGATGTTGGTTTCGGATGCGTCCGCGCCCGTCACTTCGGCACCAAGTCGCGCCATCGGCTCGCTCAAGAGCCCTCCGCCGCAACCGATGTCGAGCAGGCGCAAACCGTCAAACGGGCGCTTCGCCTTCGGATCGCGGCCAAAATGGCTGCATACCGTGTCGCGGATGTATGTCAGCCGCACCGGGTTGAACTTGTGCAGCGGCTTGAACTTGCCCTTCGGGTTCCACCATTCGGCCGCCAGTCTGGAAAACCTGTCGACCTCGGCCTGATCGATTGTCGTTTCGCTCATGCTTGCTCCGTGGGCACGTTTGATGACGAAGTCGGGCGATGCGCGGTCGAAGTCAAGCGGCGCAATGGTCGCGGGTTTGCTTGCGGCGCGCTGGCCGTTTCGCTATGCACCGCGGCCAGCAAGTGCCCGCGTCCAGAGAACCCCGCAAATGGCCCGTATCGTGATGAAATTCGGCGGAACGTCCGTCGCCGATCTCGATCGCATCTGCAACGTCGCCCGCCACGTCAAACGCGAGGTCGAGTGCGGCCATCAGGTCGCCGTCGTCGTTTCGGCCATGGCGGGCAAGACCAACCAACTCGTCGACTGGGTCCGGCAGATGCCCTTGACAGCGGGCGCGAACGCATCGTTCTACGATGCGCGCGAGTATGACACGATCGTCTCGTCGGGCGAGCAGATCACCAGCGGCCTGCTGGCGATCGCGCTGCAATCGATGGGCATAGACGCGCGCTCCTGGCAGGGTTGGCAGATCCCGATGCGCACCGACAATGCGCACGGTGCCGCCCGAATCGCCGACATCGATGCCAAGACACTGCTCGAACGGCTCGACATCGGCCAGGTCGCCGTGGTTGCCGGGTTCCAGGGCATCGGGCCGGACAACCGCGTCGCAACGCTCGGGCGCGGCGGATCGGACACCAGCGCGGTCGCCATCGCAGCAGCCATCGACGCGGACCGTTGCGACATCTACACCGACGTGGACGGCGTTTACACGACCGACCCGCGCATCGAGCCCGCCGCAAGGCGCCTTGCGCGGATATCGTTCGAAGAGATGCTCGAAATGGCATCGCTCGGCGCAAAGGTGCTTCAGGTGCGCTCGGTCGAGATGGCCATGGTGCACAATGTGCGCCTGTTCGTGCGTTCCAGTTTCGAGGCGCCCGACGCGCCCGGCATGGACGATTTCGACAACCCGCCCGGCACGCTGATCTGCAGCGAGGAGGACATCTTGGAACACGAGACCGTCACGGGGATCGCCTATGCCAAGGACGAAGCCCAGATTTCACTGCGCCGGCTGGCCGATCGTCCCGGCGTCTCCGCCGCCATCTTCGGCCCGCTCGCCGAAGCCGGCATCAATGTCGACATGATCGTCCAGAACATCTCCGCCGACGGCAAGTACACCGACATGACCTTCACCGTGCCAACCGGTGACACGGAAAACGCGCTGGCGGCGCTCGAAGCCAATCGCGGCGCCATCGGCTATGACACGATCCAGTCCGAAACGGGTCTTGTGAAGGTTTCGGTGATTGGCGTGGGCATGCGCAGCCATGCCGGTGTCGCGGCGACCGCGTTCAAGGCGCTGGCCGAGAAATCGATCAACATCCGGGCGATCACCACGTCGGAGATCAAGATCTCGATCCTGATCGACGGCGATTATGCCGAACTGGCCGTGCGCACGCTGCACGGTGTCTACGGTCTCGACAAGGCCTGACCGGACCGCCAAACTGACGCACATCAACCCGCAAACGACGGGGAAGCCCGCATGCGCGAGCATATGCGCGACAAGGATGCCAGCTCCCGGCTGCTGCTCAAGCGGCTGCGCGAGATCATGGCCGAGCCGATGCAGCCCCAGGCGCGGCTCGACACGATCGTCGGCCAGATCGCCCGGTCGATGGTCGCCGAAGTGTGTTCGGTCTATGCGCTGCGCGCCGATGGCGTTCTCGAACTCTACGCGACCGTCGGTCTCAATCCGACCGCCGTGCACCATTCGCAACTGCGGCTGGGCCAGGGTCTGGTCGGCACCATCGCCGCCTCCTCGCGCCCGCTCAACCTGAGCGAGGCGCAAAACCACCCCGCCTTCGAATACCTGCCCGAAACCGGCGAGGAACTCTACCAGTCGTTCCTGGGCGTACCGATCCTGCGCGCCGGCCGCACGCTGGGCGTTCTGGTCGTCCAGAACGAAGCGCCACGCATCTATGGCGACGACGAGGCCGAGGCGATGGAGACCGTCGCCATGGTCATCGGCGAGATGATCGCCACCGGTGACCTGCGCAGCCTGTCCTCGACCGGCGTCGATCTCGACCTCGCCAAGCCGGTCTCGCAACTGGGTGATCCGTTGTCCGATGGCATCGGGCTGGGCCATGTGGTGCTGCATGAGCCGCGCGTCGTCGTCAGCAACCTGTTCAATGACGATACGCCCGCCGAACTGGAACGTCTGGCCGAGGCGCTGTCCAGCCTGCGCCTGACCATCGACGACATGCTCTCGCGCGGCGATCTGGCTCTCGAAGGCGAACACCGGGACGTCTTGGAAACCTATCGCATGTTCGCGCACGACAAGGGCTGGGTCGAGCGGATGCAGGAGGCGGTGGTCGCGGGGCTAACCGCCGAGGCGGGCGTCGAAAAGGTGCAAAGCGACATGCGCGCCCGCATCGGCTCGATCACCGATCCCTATCTGCGCGACCGGATGAGCGATTTCGACGACCTGTCCAACCGCCTGCTGCGGCAGTTGATCAGCGGCGATGCCACCCACGGCGCGCTCGATCTGCCGGACGACGCGATCCTGGTGGCGCGCCACATGGGCCCGGCCGAACTTCTCGATTATCCGCGCGAGCGCCTGCGCGGTCTGGTGCTCGAACAGGGCGCGGCCACCAGCCACATCGTCATCGTCGCCCGCGCCATGGGCATTCCGGTCGCCGGCAACATCAAGGGCATCGTGGCGATGGCCGATTCGGGCGACGCAATCATCGTCGACGGGCTCGACGGCCATGTCCATCTGCGCCCGCAATACGATGTGCAGGAAGCCTATGCCGAAAAGGTGCGCTTCCGTGCCCGCCGGCAGGCCGAATACCGGTCGCTGCGCGATGCACCATCGGTGTGCGCCTGCGGAACGCCGTTCTCGCTGATGATGAATGCGGGTCTGCTCGTCGACCTGCCGCAGGTACAGCAGTCGGGCGCTGCCGGGATCGGGCTATTTCGCACCGAACTGCAGTTCATGGTCGCATCCACCTTCCCGCGCGCCGAGGCGCAGGAACGCCTGTACCGGTCGGTGCTCGATGCCGCCGGCAACCGCCCGGTGACCTTTCGCACGCTCGACATCGGCGGCGACAAGGTGCTGCCCTATGTGCGCAATGCCCCCGAGGAGGAGAACCCGGCACTTGGCTGGCGCGCCATGCGTCTGGCGCTCGATCGCCCGGGCCTCTTGCGCATTCAGGTGCGGGCGCTGCTCAAGGCGGCGGCAGGCCGCGAGTTGCGCCTGATGCTGCCCATGGTCACGGCACTGTCGGAGATCGAACAGGCGCGCGACATCATCTCGCGCGAGGTCAAGCATCTGTCGCGGTTCGGCCACGGCCTTCCGCTCAAGCTGCGCGTCGGCGCGATGCTCGAAGTGCCATCTCTACTTTTCGATCTCGACGGGCTGATGCGCACCGCCGACTTCGTGTCCATCGGATCGAACGATCTTTTCCAGTTCATGCATGCCACCGATCGCGGCAACCCGCGCCTTGCCAATCGGTTCGACACCTTGTCTCCCGGCTTCCTGCGCGCGCTGAAGGCGGTATCGGACGCCGCGGCCCGATATCAGACGCCGCTGGCGCTCTGCGGTGAAATGGCCGGGCGGCCACTGGAGGCGCTCGCACTGGCAGCGCTCGGCATCACCACGCTGTCGATGCCGCCGGCCGCGATCGGACCGGTCAAATCGGTGTTGGTCAAGGCCGATCTGGATGCGCTGCGCACGTCCCTCATCCCGGCGATCGAGACGTCCGCCACAACGACCGACATCCGGCATCTGCTCGAAGACATCGCACACAAGACGTCAATGCCGGTTTGACACGCAGCGCAGCCGCATTATCACCGCATCGATGATGGACGTCCCCGCACAAAAACTGGACCAGATGGTCAAGCGCTTCGAGATGCTCGAGGCGCAGATGGCCGAAGGGCCCGACAGCGACACCTATGTCAGGTTGGCCGCCGAGTATGCCGAACTGGAAGACATCGCCGCCAAGGCGCGCGCATTTCAGGACGCAACCGCCGAGGAAGCGGACCTGCTCGCCCTGATCGAGGATCCAGAAACCGACGCCGAGATGCGTGCGCTGGCCGAGGAAGAACTGCCAGAACTGCGCGCACGGCTGGACGCACTCAGAGCGGACATTCGACTGCTCCTGCTGCCGCGCGACGCCGCCGATCAGAAAAGCGCGATCCTTGAAATCCGCGCCGGAACCGGTGGTCTGGAGGCCGCTCTGTTCGCCGGCGATCTGTTTCGCATGTACGAACGGTATGCGGCCGCCCATGGCTGGAAGATCGACGTTGCCTCGACGTCGGAGGGCGATGCCGGCGGCTACAAGGAGATCATCGCCGAAGTCGCCGGCCGGGGCGTCTTCTCAAGACTGAAGTTCGAGTCCGGCGTTCACCGCGTGCAGCGCGTGCCCGAGACCGAGGCCGGTGGGCGCATTCATACCTCCGCCGCCACGGTTGCCGTGTTGCCGAAGGCCGAAGCGGTCGACGTCGACATCAGGAATGAAGACATCCGTATCGATACGATGCGGGCATCCGGCGCCGGCGGCCAGCACGTGAACACGACCGATTCGGCCGTGCGGATCACACACTTGCCGACCGGCATCGTGGTCGTGCAATCGGAAAAGTCCCAGCACCAGAACCGTGCACGCGCCATGGAGATCCTGCGCACGCGCCTGTTTGACGAGGAACGCCGCAAGGCGGCCGAGGAGCGCTCGGAAAGCAGGCGCCTGCAGGTCGGCTCCGGTGATCGGTCCGAACGCATCCGCACCTACAACTTCCCGCAGGGGCGCGTCACCGACCACCGCATCAACCTGACGCTCTA
>CAZSFA010000060.1:0-15975 GCA_964606055.1 uncultured Oceaniradius sp.
GGGTGTAGGCCGAGAACTTGGCATCGCGCGCGCAGCCCTGCCCGTCGGCGGCGGCAAGGCCCCAACTGACGATGCCCGCCTGAATGTACTCGCCCTCGCCGACCGGCACGACCAGCGGCCCGCCGCTGTCGCCGTCGCAGGCGCCGCGCGGCCCTTCGGGCGTGCCCGAACACAGCATGTTCTCGTTGATCGGATCAGGCACCGCATTGAGCATCGAACTCCAGACGCTGTTGGCCGTTTCCATCGGAACACCAAGGATGGCGATCGTGGCTTCAAACGCCTGGGCTGCGGCGGGCAGACGCTCGGACAGCAACACCTCGTTGCAGATCTGCCGATCAATCATCTGAATGCGCCCCTCCAGGAGGTCGCGCGACGGCAGCCCGGTTTCGGTGCGGCCCCAACCGGTCACGATGGTCGGCGTGTTGGGCTCCTCGAGGATGTTGGCGTACTCCTCGGTCGGGATCGGCACGGCCGCGTAATTGGCGTTTGGCGTGCGCGCCAGCTTGATCAGCGCGATATCGGAATCAAATCCGTACGGATCGTAGTCGCCATGGACGAAGATCGTGTCGATCTCGACGAAATCGCCCTCGTTGGAGATCGTGTTGGTGCCCACCATGATGACGATCTCATCGGTGTTGGCGATGTAGAATCCGTCCTCGCGCTCGTCGACCACGCAATGGGCCGCCGTCAGCACCCACTGGTCCTGGATCATCGTGCCGCCGCAGAACAGCGACACCATCTGGGCTTCCACATCGACGGCCATCAGGCCGACCTGCCAGGGCCACTCGCCCGGCTCGGCGGGCTCGCCGTTGAGCACGCGGGACCGTTCGCCATCGGCGGGTTCGGCATCCAGCAACGCGGCTTTGGCGTCCGTTGAAGCATAGTTGAAGGGGAACTGCCTGTCGGTTTCCCGATCCTGGGCGGGCCATTGGGGTTCGTCCGCGTTTGCAATCGCCGGCAAGGCAACAAGCGCAGCAGTCGCCATCAATGCTGTCAGTGTTTTCATTGGAACATATCCTTCACTTCAATCGCAGTTTTGAATATTGCTTTCATAATTGTCAGTATTTTGTCGCAACGGTGGCATCCTAGAGCCAGTTGCCCATCAAGACAAAGGGCGACCAGAAATAAGGGTGGGCAAAACCGCTGTTTTGCTGCGCCCGCGACCGATTCATCGGTTCCGCGGCACGCTCCGCGGACCCCGTGCCCTCCGCCTTTCCCTGCAGCATGGCCAATTGTGCACTGCGCAGCGCTTCGGCCTTGCTCAGCCCTTCGGCCACCATGGAAACATAGAAGTCGCCCATCAACTGGGCAGTCGCTTCATCGGCCACCGGCCATAGCGACGCCATGACAGACGATGCGCCGCTCAGTTGGGCGATTGCGCCGAAGCCTTCAATCTCCGATCCGTCGCCGCCGCCGACCGCCGTCTGGCAAGCGGAAAGCGTGACCAGATCGACGCCGGCAAAGCGGAGCGATTCGTTGTTGCGAATCGTCGAAAGCGGCAGGTGGGAGCCATCGCCCAGCAACAGGAACGAGTCATCCTCCCTGCCCGGCACCAGGTTGAAATGGCTGGCGATGTGCAGCACCGACGGATTGCGCAAGAGCGCGCGGCGCAGGCTGCGCTGCGAGAACTCCTCGTCGAACGCGGCCGGTCCCGACAGAATGCCCTGGTCGTCCTCACCGACGAACACGCTCTCCAGTTCGCGCTGAACCCCGGGCAGCGGCGAGAAGCCGGGATGGGCGGCGGTCACGCCGAAACCAGCGCTGCTCTCGGCGCTCCGGTCCGAGCGCTGGAACTCGGTTTCGACCGATGGCGTGTACAGTGAGACAGCGTGGCGCTCGATGACGTAGCCCTCGCCGTCATGCAGGGCGGCGAAGGGGACATATCGCAGCGGACCGTCGACGTTGAACATGACCATCTCGACGCCATAGCCGGCCAGTTCGTCCTCAACCGGCCTCAGAAGCACGTCATAGAGCTGGCCGAGCAGGTCCACGGCGTCCGGCTGGCGTCCCTCGATCGCCGAAAGGGCGGAAAACGCCAAACGAGAAAGCTCGCTCTCTCCAATTTCGGACTGGCGATGCACCGAAAGGCTCGGCAGCGTCAGAAAGATGTGCGTGGCGTTTTCCAGCGCAGCGATCTGGACAAGGGCGGTGCGCTGTTCGAACCGTTCCAGCATGGCCTTGTATGAGCCAACGGCCGCCAGCTGGTCACGATAGACCTCCTGACGCGGCACGATCGCAGCTTCAAGGAACGCATCGACCTGCGCGTCGAACTCATCAAGGGCGATCTGGATGCTGTCCTGGAGGATGAAGATGCGATCCTCGTCCTCGATGCTCGCGGTGCCGTTGTCGACCTTTGCGAGAAGCCGGTCGTATTCGAGCGCGGCCGCAACGGGGAACGCGGCGATGGCGACGATCTTTTCCTGTTCGCCCAGTTCCTCGTCGCTCAACAGCGCCTGTGTCTGACGCAGGTCAGCGCTGGCGTCGCGGCGCAGGAACTCGAACACCTCCTGTTCCTTTTCCATGTTGAGAACGGCCTGCGCTTCAGCGAAGCGGCCCTCTTCGATCAGCATGTCCGCCAGATGCTCGTAGAGCCAACGCCACTCATCGGCGAGCGCACGCACGTCATCGTCGGAGAGCTGACGGTTGGCGGTGCGGATCGCCTGCTGCGCATTGACCGCCAGCTTGGCAAAGGCGATGGCGCGATCGGTTTCGCCACGCGCCCGGAATGCGCGCGCCAGCGTGTCATAGGCCCAGCGCTGCTCGTCCAGCGTCACCTCATTGTTCGCCTTGATGTAGGGCAGAGCCTTCATCACGGCGCGGATGGCGGCGGTCTGATTGCCCAGGTAGTGCTCGACGATGCCGATGTTGATGTTGACCTTGCCGGCGTTGCGAGAAAACCGGCCTTCGTTCCGGTCTATGATCGGCGCGGCGCGCAGGAACCACTCCAGCGAACGGTCATAGTCCTCGATACGCCGGTAGACCCAGGCGATGTTGTTGATCGCAGCCCCAACGCCGACCGAGCCCGACCCGCCTGCGGCCTCGTAGCGGCCCATGGCCTCCCGATAGCTGGCAATCGCATCTTCGTAGTCGCCCGCTCCCTCATGGCTTATGCCCTCATCGAGGTAGGTGTTGGCAATGAGCGGATGATCCGGTCCGCCAAACTCGATGTAGACGGCGCGCGCTTCGGCGAAGTGGTCGAGCGATTCGGCGTATCGCGACAGGCCCTGCAAAGCGACGCCAATGCCGTTCCTTGCGAGGGCATACTCGACGTTCCTGTCACCGGTTCGTTCCAGGATTTCGGACACATGGCCGAAGAACCGCATGGCCTCGCCAAACTGATTGGTGGCGTTGAACGTCTCGGCAAAGAGATTCATCGTCTGCGCGTAGAAGACGTAGTTGTCGGCGGTCAGTTCCTCATACAGATCAAGCGATTTCTGGATTGCGGCCTGGGCCCGCGCCATGTTCTGCACGCCACCCATCTGGAAGTACGTCCAGCCGAGATTGTACCAACTCGACCGCCGCAGTCCGATGTCGGGATCGGGAAGCTCAAGTGCTACCCTGAGCGCGGCAATCAGAGCCTGCTCTGCGCGTTCATAGTCACCGCCTCCGGGCGCGGTGGCGTACAGAGTTCCAAGTTGGTAGAGCGTCCAGGCGTTGAGCGAACTGTTGCCACCGGTCCCGGTGAGCACTTCATGGGCCTGTTCAAGATAGGCCGTGGCCTTTTGGCGATCCTCATCGCCGCCACGGCCGGCATAGGCCATACCAAGATCATAAAGCGCGTCGGCCTCGCCACGGTCTGCGCGGGCGATCAGGTCCGGGTCGATCGGTGCGGACTCATTGCTGGCCTGCGCAAAGGCCGGCCACACGATGCCGACCAGCATCGCAACCAGTATCAGCTTGAAGATCAGTCGCATCGGTCTGTTCTCCATCGACGAATGGTGAGCCAGGATTGCCCCTTTATCGAACGGAAGCGCGCCGGCTCGCACCCCCCGTTTGCGGGGTTGCCGCTCACTGCGCCGGCACCACATCGACCGCGATCTGGCCTATCGCGGCGCTGCCTGCGCCCCGTTGCATGCGGCTGGCCGCGCGCGTGGTCGTTCCAAAGCCGGCCTCCTGCAACGCGCCCACAAATCCGGTTCCGCCGCGCGTGGACCGTTCGGCCGGCAGTGCAGGCTGGGTGAGCCAGCTGAAATCGGCCAGTGCCGACTGCGGTGTCGCCTCGGTGACGATCGACAGCATCCGTTCGCGGCCATAGGAGCCGCTGGCGATGTAGAGCACGCCGTCGCGCAGCGTCTCGCCGGGGTTGATCCGCCAGTTGTACATCCAGTCGATCGCGTAGGTGGAGCCGACATAAAGGATGTTCAGATCGAGCGGCCCGCGGGTGTTGTTGGTCGCTTCAAGGAAGATCGCATCGTCCGGCTTCATCTGCGGCACATCGGGCGGCGCGATCGGCGTCCGTTCGCCGGTGTCGGCCGCCTCGCGGTAGAAGGTGATATCGAGCGCGACATCGTTCATGCTGAACGCTTCGCCCACCTTGAGGAGGTTCGACACGCGCGCGATGCGCGCCAGGCTGTCGGCCAGAAGGGCGACGGTTTCGGCCCGTTCGCGATCGGCGTAGCGGACCGATACGGTCCGGTTCGGCCCGTCGGGAACCCTGGTCGCGCCCGCCGCAACCAACCACACAGCGCCCCCGGCGACATCAAGTGCCATGTCGGCACGAGCACCGGGCTCGACCAGCTCGAGCCGCAGCCCGGACTGCTGAAACTCGGTCAGCGACGCCATGATGTCATCGATCGCGGCGCGATCAGCCTCGGGCACGGTGTCAGGGTCGGGCAGCGCAGCCTTCAGCGTGAACGCGACATCGGCCCCGGTCAGGCGCACATAGGAGCCGGGTTCGATGAAGACGAACCCGCCATCGGCCACCTCGAACTCGGACTGGAAGTCGGTGACGCGCGTCAGCCGCACACTGGCGATCGCATCGTCCTGGGACGCAACCGCCGTCGGCAGGAGCACCAGTTCGTCGTCTCTTTGCAGCCCGTGCACGCGGCCCGCGCCGATCGAGTACGTGCCCCGCTCGGAGCGCACGGGCCATTGCTCGACGCGACCGCCCTCGCCCTGATCGGTGGCGAAAACCGGCAGGTCCAGCGCCCCTTCGAACAGCGGCGTCGGCTGGACCCGATAGGCCGTCGAATAACGCCGCAGGACCTCCTGGCCCAGTTGCCGGTAGGTCAGCCCCGGATTCTGCGCCAGCGTCTGCAGGACCGTGAACGTGAACAGGCCATGCGGCACGCGATCGGGATCATTGGCCGGAAGCGGCATCTCCGGCGTCGTCTCATTGGTCTGCGCGGCATAGAAATAGACGAACCGGCCTTCGTCGCCAGCCTGAAGGTCGATCACCGTCTCGTCGATTGCAGTTGGCGCGCCGCGCGTCGTCACCCGACCGGCGTCGTGCATCGCAGCCGCCGGCACGCCCAGTGCCGACGGGTCGAGCCGGCGCGAGCGTTCGCGATCTTCCTCATCGCCCAATGTCGCTCCGCGCGTGACGGTGCCCGAATGGCAACTGTCGAAGACGGCCCACACATTGACGCCACCTTCGAGGAGGGCGCCGATCATCGCGCCGATCTCGTCATCGACGAGCGCGTTGGGTACGGTGCCGGTCTGCATGTCCCAGCCGGTCACATCGGAGGGCAGGAACAGCTCATCCAGCCCGTCCTGCTCGCTGTCGGGCACCAGCGCGGGTGCCTGCGTGCCATGCCCGGAAAAATGCAGGTACACAAAGTCGCCCGGTTCGGCGACCCGCGCCAGATCGGCAAAGGCCGCGCGAATGTTGACGCTCGTCGGATCGCCCGCGCCGTCAACGCCGTCGGCCAGCACGGTCACGTTGCTGTCGTCGAAGGCGATCGGCGCCTGGGTGGTCAAATAGGCGGCGACCATCTCCGCGTCATAGCGCGGTCCGACCAGCCAGAGGTCCTCGCCAAGTTCAGGATAGGCCGAAACACCGACCACGATCGCATGATTGGTGCGCGCGACCGCGCAATCGACGGCGATGCCGGCGATCAGCGCCGCCAGACCGACAACAAAGCCAGACCGCGCCGCGCGGCGCGCGAAAGCCGATTGCCCCATACGTCATCTCCCAGCCCGTTCGGCGGTGCCCGCCGCCGCAACTGCCCGCACTGTGCTTTCGGTCCGAAAACCAAGCACCTGCCACGCAGGCACGCAAGGGTTGCGACCCGCCGATGGCCGCATTTTGACGCAATCAAGGACACAATTGGGTTGTTTCGTGGCGCATCGGCAACGCCGTCAGAGCATGTTTTCGCTGCGATAGCGCTCAACCACGGCGTCGATCACCTCTATTCCAAGCCCCGCACCGACGGGCGGATGCATCCAGCCATCAACATGCGCAAATGGCGTTTCGACCAGATCGTGCTGCATGGGATTGCGCAGCGGCTTGAGTTCGAAGAGCTTGCACGCCGGCGAGGCAAACGAAATGGCCAGGCTGGCCGCGGTCACGATCGCCGATGACCAGGCATGGGCATTGGCCTGACGCCCATGCGCATGGCAGCGCTCGGCGATCTTCCAGAACCCGGTGATCCCCTCGGCGCGGCCCGGATCGACGCCGACCACATCGACGGTGCCAGTCGCAAGAACGCGCTCGAACTGATCGAGCGTCCATTCACGTTCGCCATAGGCGATCCGGGTCCTGGTCTTGGCACGCAGGTTGGCATAGCCCTCCGGATCCCAGGCGCCCAGCGGCTCTTCGATCCAGGCAAGATCGTACTCTTCCATCGCGCATGCGCGCCGCACCGCATCGGTGACGTCCCAGTCGATTGCGATGCCGTTGTCGATCATCAACCATTTGTCGCCCAACGCGTCGCGCATGGCCGCAACGAACGTGACATCGCGGTCATGATCGAAGCCCAGATTGGCGTTGCCACGCTTGCCGAAGCCGGTCTTGACGCCGTGCAGCCCGGTCGAAACCCATTCGGCCGCCTCGGCCGCCATGTCGGGAATGGCCTCGTGATGTGCATGACACGATGCGATGGCGGGCAACCGGTCATGGGCCGGGCCGCCGAGCAGGTCGAGCACGGAGCGACCCAGCGCCTTGCCCTTGAGATCCCACAGCGCGATGTCGATGGCGGCGACCGCATAGGAGGCAATGCCGCCATTGTGTCCGTACCACCAGGCATGGCGCTTGTTGTCGCGCCAGATCGCCTCGGTGTGGACCGGGTCGCGGCCAATCAGATGCGGTGCCATGCCCTCGATGATCGCCTTGGTGGCGACGCTGGCTTCGGGGAACTGGGTGATCGCCTCGCCCCAGCCGACTTGGCCGTCATCGGCCGTGATCTTGACAAGGCACAAATGGCGCAGCGCGTCGAAGTCGTTGGGTTCGGGGTAGCTGACCGGAATCGGCTCGATATGTGCGATTTTCATCTGGTTGACCCATTCCCTGCCTGTGCCGCGCGAAGTGTGTTGCTCCCGTTCTAGCGGGCCGCCATAAATCCAGCCAGTGCGGCATGGGCACCGGATCGTGGTCACGGCGCGGTCGTGACGGATCTGATCTTGGAGGACGACCAATGGCATTTGACATGGCGGCCGGCCTGCCCGGCAAGCGCGTACTGCTGACCGGCGCCACGGGTGGCATCGGGCGGCAGATCGCGCTGGCCTTTGCCGGCGTCGGCGCACGTGTCGCCGCGCTTGACCGGGATGCGAGGGCGGTTGACGCGCTGCTTGCCGAGATGGAGGGCGACGGCCATGCGGCGATTTCCGCCGATCTGCGTGATGTGGAAGGGCATCCCGCGCTGGTCGAACAAGCGGCGCACGCGCTGGGCGGCCTCGACGTCCTGGTGCAAAGCGCAGCCGTCCTCGTGCGCCGCCCCTCGATCGATGCGGTGACCGAGGCCGATTGGGACTTACAGCATGACGTCAATCTGAAGGCGACGTTCTTCCTTGCGCGTGCCGCCGCCCTGGTCATGGCGGACGCCGGGCGCGGCGGGCGGATTATCAACTTCACCTCCCAGGGCTGGCAGAGCGGCGGTCATGGCGGCTCGGTCGCCTATGCGGCATCCAAGGGCGGCGTGGTTTCGCTGACGCGCGGGCTGGCGCGTTCGCTGGCCGAACACAAGATCACCGTCAACGCCGTCTCGCCGGGCATGGTCGATACGCCGATGCTGCACGAGGGTCTTGACGCCGAAAAGCTCGATGGGCTCGTCCGCCAAATACCCCTGCAGGCGCTCAGCCAGCCATCGCACATGGCCGGCGCGGTCCTGTTTCTGGCCGGTGACCATGCAGACCACATCACCGGCGCGACGATCAACATCAGCGGCGGATGGCTGATGTACTGAGCTGGCGCTTGCCCTGCCATCGACTGCATCCGACGCCGTGCGCAACCGCCTGCGTGCGCAGGACGGCGGCGCGCCTGATCGCGCTTGCAGCGCGATCGTTCATTTGTCAGACATCATGCAATTGGCGTATCGTCGCGCTTGACCGGCGCGCAAGGGGGAGTTGTCAATGTATTGGTCTAACCCGGTTCCCAAACCGTGTCCGTTCGAACGGTCGCGCGCGCTTTCTGGCCTGACATTCACCGGACGGCATCGCAACTACACCAACGCGGACACATGGTATCCCTCATGGGGCGACGATGACATTCTGTACTCGCCGTGGACCGATGGCAGTTTCGGAGAGGCGCTGACCTTCCCGCACGAGTGCTCATCGCAGACCGGCAACGATGCCAATCGCGACCATCCCGGCCTCTGCGGCACCGCGCAGGCGCGGATCATCGGCGATGATCCGATGAACCTGACCGTCGAAAACCTCGGCATCAGCCATGCCTCTTCGCTGCCCTATGGCGGGCGCTACCCGTCGGCCAACCTGATGCATGATGGCGTGTGGTACTATGGCACCTATTGCGTCGACGAAAGCGGCCGCGTCGACCGGCATGGGCGAACCTATGCATGGGACATTCTTGGCCCGCTGGTCGGATTTCGCGTGTCATCGGATCGCGGAGTGAGCTGGACGCAATGTCCGCACAGGCCGACCGCGCCCTTGTTCGGAGAGAGCGGCAAGGGCGGTGCCAAGGTGCGCTTCGGCGCACCGCATTTCGTCGACTTCGGCCGCAACATGGGTCACTCCCCGGACGGGCACGCCTATCTGATCGGACACGGCGCAACCGACGCGACGAGCGAGCTGGGCTGGATCAAGGGCGACCAGGCCAATCTGTGCCGTCTGAAGCCGGGCGTCGAGACGATCAACGATCGGGCGGCCTACACTTTCTTCGGCGGTCTTGACGACGCCGGCGCGCCGATGTGGACGCATGATCTTGCGGCCTGCCGGCCGATCATCGAATGGCCGGGCCGGATCGGGCACGTGACGGTGACCTACAATGCCGCGCTCGGTCGCTATCTGATGTGCGTCACCGACGGTGGCGATACGATCTCGACCTTCGATTCCTACATTCTGGAAAGCGAAAGCCTGACCGGCCCGTGGCGCATCGTCGTCTATCTGGAGGATTTCGGCGAGCAGGCCTACTTCCTGAACTTCCCGTCCAAGTTCATCTCCGGCGACGGGATGACGGCGTGGCTTTGCCTGTCGGCCAACTACACCAACCATCACCTGAACACGAGCCACCGGGCAGACCCGGCTGGCGCCAAATACGCAATGTCATTGCATGAAGTGCGGTTCGGCACGGTGTAGCCGCGCCGCGATGCTCAGCTTTGGCGGACGCCGGCATCGATGATCCGGCGCACCTCCCGCTCGACGATGTCGAGGATGTCGTTGATCGCGGCAACGGCCTTGGTCGCGTCACGGTCCAGGATCCCGTCGGCCAGATCACGGTGCAGCGGAAAGCTGTCGAGTCCGAAGGCATTGCGGCTGAACGGCGATTCGCTCGACTTCTCGAACGCCTCATCCAGCCGGACAAGGATCTGCGCGAAGAACGAGTTGCCCGAGGCATCATAGATCGCCGCATGGAAGGCCTGATCGGGCGCGCGGTAGTCGCCCTGAGCCGCGATGACGGCGAGCAGTTCATCGCACAACCGGTCAATCTCGGCTCGTTGCGTCCCGCTGGCCCTTTCGGTTGCAAGGCGCACGACCTCGATCTCGAGGGCGCGGCGCACCTCGATCAGGCGCAGAAGGCCCTCGCCCTCCAGCTGCACCATGACCGGCACGGGACCGGTTGCCTTGGGCAGGCGCGCCGTCAGGTAGGTGCCAACGCCCCTCTTGCGGCGGATGAGGCCGACACCTTCCCATTTGTTGAGTGCCTCGCGAATGGTCGAACGACCAACGCCCAACTGCTGGGCCAGCGCCAACTCGGGCGGCAGACGATCGCCGATCCCAAGGCCGGCACGCTCCACCATCTCGGCCAGCGCCTCCAAAACGGCTGAACCGCGCGACCGGTCATCGAGCGGTTCAAGGTAACTCAGGGCACTGTTGTCGGGCATCGAGGGTGTCCTAAAGGCCTTGCAGTGTTCATGCGGCCGCGCTCAGCTGCAAGACGTCGGTCAATGAAGTGACCAGATGGTCCATTTGCTGCTCGGTGTTGTAACCCTGAACCGACAGTCTTGCCACCGTCTGGCCATGCCAGTGGAAAACCGGAATTTCGATGCCGTGCCGCTCCAGAAGGGTCTTCTGCAGCCACGGCGCGTCGGCGTCCGGCAGCGGGATGGACACCATCTGCGGCGCGATGAACTCGGGACTGGCGAACAATGGCCTGCCGGTCAGGTCTACGATGCGCGCTGCGGTGTGCAGCAGCATCTGGTTGCAGCGCCGCGCCACCTCGTCCCAGTTCTGCGCATGGCGGAAACGGATCGCATCTGGCACCGTCAGCCAGGCCGACGGATCACGCGTGCCCTGCATCTCCATTGCGTCGACAAAGGCCGAATTGCCGAACGGACCCGGTTCGACGCGCTCGGCTGTCCATCCGTGCGAGATCACCAGCGGGTTCATGATCGCCTGGTGTTCGCCGCGCACATACAGAAACGCCGACCCCTTGGGCGCCATCATCCATTTGTGGCAGTTGCCGGCATAGAAGTCAGCGCCCAGCGCCTCAAGATCCAGCGGGATGTGACCGGGCGTATGGGCACCGTCGATGATCGACCAGATGCCGCGCCGGCGCGCCTCGGCGACCACCGCCTCGATGGGAAAACGAAGCGCCGTCGGAGAGGTGATATGGCTCAAAAAGAGCGCGCGCGTACGGCTGTTGATCGCGGCGGTGATGGCGTCGGTGAACGCGGCCTCGCTGGTCAGCGGCAGCGGCACCTCCACGACGACCACCCGGGCGCCGGTGCGACTGGCGACATAATCCCAGGTCTTCTCGAGCGCCGCGTACTCATGGTCGGTCGTCAGGATTTCGTCGCCGGCCTCGAAGGGCAGCGATCTGGCGACGATGTTGAGCGCGAAGGTCGAGTTGACCGCGCCGATGATGTCTTCGGGTCTTCCCCCGATCTCGTGGCCCAAAGCAACGCGCGCCTGCTTCATCCAGGCGCCGTAGCCGCGCAGCGGATCGAGAAACGCCACGGGCTGCCGTTCGAGCTTGAGCTGCCATGCCTGATAGGCCGAAAAGACCGGCTTGGGGCACGCGCCGAACGACCCGTGATTGAGAAACGTCACGTCCGGATCGAGCAGGAACAGGCCGGCAAGATTGTCGGGCATCGGATTAGCGGCCTTTCAATGTCGGATCGAGCGCGTCGCGCAGCCCGTCTCCAAACAGTGTGGTTGCGAGAACGGTGATGGCGAGCGCGGCGGTCGGGAACACCGCCATGTGCCAGTAGAAATACATGAAGTTCATTCCGGTGTTGATCATCTGGCCCCAGCTCGGCGTCGGCGGCGGCACCCCGACCCCAAGGAAGCTGAGCGAGGCTTCCAGCATCATCGCCAGCGGGATCGCCAGCACGAAGCCGACGATGATCGGCGAGACCGAGTTGGGGATCAGATGGCGCCGGATGATGTAGGCGGGCGATGCGCCCAGCGCCTGTGCGGCCCGCACGAACTCCTTCTCCTTGAACGCCTTGATCTGCGCACGCACCAGCAAGCAGACCTGCACCCAGCCGAACAGGCCGGCGATGAAGACGATCATCCAGAAGCCGCCGCCGACGAGAGCGCCGAGCAGCATGGCAGCCAGCAACGGAGGCACCACGGAAAAAATCTCGATGATGCGCATGATCAGCCAGTCCGCGCGACCGCCATAGTAGCCGGCGATCGCGCCAAGCGGGATGCCGATGATGACGGAGAACGCTGCGGCGGCGAAGCCGATGGTCAGCGAGACGCGCGCGCCATAGACGATGCGCGAGAAGAAGTCGCGGCCCAGATCGTCGATGCCGAACCAGTGGGTGGCATCGGGGAACCCGAGCGCGTTGACGAGGAAGATCTGTTCGGTGGGTCCGGCGATCGTGATCAGCGGCGCGAAGATCGCCATGAGCATGATGAGCGCCAACGTGCCGCCGCCGACGACCGCGGCCTTGTTGGCAAGAAAGCGCCGCCACGCGTACCACATCGGACTGCGCTGCCTTGTCTGCGGCGCGGGAGCAGCGACGCCTGCCTCGGAGGCAGGGCGCGCCGGCGCGGTATCGGTGATCGGCTCGGAACTCATCCCTTGCGGCCTCCATGGCGAATGCGCGGATTCAGCCAGGCATAGGCAATGTCCGAAAGCAGGTAGGCCAGACAGAACATCACCGTGATCATCAGCATCAGCGCCATTTCCAGCGGATAGTCTCGAGTGCGGATCGATGTGACGAAATAGGCGCCCAGACCGGGAACACGGAACATCGCCTCGACGAAGATCGATCCCGTCGCCGTGCCGATGAACATCGGCAGGAACACGGTCACCATGGGAATGGCCGAGTTGCGCAAAACGTGCTGGAAGATGATCTTCCGCTCGCTGAGGCCCTTGGCTCGCAGCACCGTCACGAACGGCTTGTTGAGTGTGTCGAGCATCGCCGAGCGCGTGTAGCGCGCGTAGGTGGCGAGCGGGATCGTCGCATAGGCGATGATCGGCAGAATCCAGTGCGTGGGCGAACCCCATCCCGACGCCGGCAGCCAGTTCAGCCAGACGGCAAAAACCAGGATCAACAGCATGGAGGTGACAAAGACGGGGACCGTCAGTCCGAGCGTGGCGACAATCGAGGCCAGATAGTCGATCCAAGAGTTGCGACGCATCGCGGCGGCCATGCCCAGCAACATGCCGAGCGGCGCGCCGATCAGAACGCCCAACCCGCCCAGCACCAGGGACGGCACCCAGGCGCGACCCAGCAGTTCCAGCACCGTTTCGCCGGGGCTCTGGAAGGGTATGCCGAAATCGAGCCGCACCACGCCCCACATGTAGCGCAGGTATTGCACGTAGAGCGGCTGATCGAGGCCATATTGCTCATTGAGTTGCTGACGCACGGCGTCGGGCAAAGGCATCTCGCCGCCGTCAAACGGACCGCCGGGGATCGAGTGCATCATCAGGAAGATGATGATCGAGACGATGATGAACGTCACCGCAACCGACAGCAATCTGCGAATGATGTAGCCGGTCATGACGTCACCAGCGCTTCGACGAAATGATCCGGCGAGACTTCGACAAGTCGCGGCGTTTGCGACGGGTCCGGCTGGCCCACGAGATCGGCCGACGCCATGTGCGGGATTTGTGCCTCCAGTTCGTCGCGCGAGCGGAAGGTGCGCTTGCGGCGCAGGCGCGGATTGAGAACCGGGATCGCATCGAGCAGCGAACGCGTGTAGTCGTGCCGGCAGTCGGTGAAGATCGTCTCGGTCGGCGCACGCTCGACGATACGACCATTGAACATGACCGCCACAGTGTCGGTCAGCGAGCGCACGACCGACAAATCGTGGCTGATGAACAGGATCGACAGTCCCATCTCCTCCTGCAGATCCTGCAGCAGGTTGATGATCTGCGCCTTGACCGAGACATCGAGCGCCGAGGTCGGCTCGTCGGCGATCAGGACATCGGGCCTGAGGATCAGTGCTCGCGCGATCGCGACACGCTGGCGCTGGCCACCGGACAACTCGTGCGGGTAACGGGAGCCGTAGGAGCGATGCAGGCCGACCCGTTCAAGCCAGGCAAGCGCCTTGTCGTTCTGCTCGCCTGCCGCGCCTACGCCATGAATGTGCAGCGGTTCGGCAACGATCTGGGCAAGGGTCAGCATCGGGTCGAGGGCGGAGTAGCTGTCCTGGAAGACGACCTGCATGCGCCGTCGGTGCGGCTTCAGGTCGGCCGGCTGCAAATGGGTGATGTCATCGCCGTTGAGCCAGATCTCGCCGTTCGACGGCTCGACCAGACGCAATGCCATCATGCCGGTGGTGGTCTTGCCCGAACCGCTCTCGCCCACCAGACCGACAATCGCGTTCCTGGGCACGGTCAGATCGACATCACGTACCGCCTTGAGTTCGCTGTAGCGTGGCCGGAAAAACCCGCCTTCCTTGAGTCGAAAGCTCTTGCCGATTCCCTTCAGCTCCAGTGCCGGGGGGTGCGGGTCGACCCGCGCGCCGGAGGGGACGACCGCCTCATCCCGCACGGGTGCGTCCAGCACGGTCAATTGAGCCTCCAGCAGGCGGCCTGACGACCCGGCGCGATCTCGCTGAATGCCGGTTCCTGGGCGGCGCATTGCGCATCGGCCTGGGGACAGCGCGGGTGGAACGGGCATCCTGTCGGTGGATTGGACGGATCGGGCGACCCGCCCGGGATCTCCTGCAGACGCCGCCGGCCGCCCTCCTGCCCCGGCATGGAGCCCATCAAGGCGATGGTGTAGGGATGGCGCGGGTGATCGAAAATGTCCTCGACGGACGCCTGCTCCATCACCTTGCCGCCATACATGACGATCACGCGGTCCACGGTCTCGGCGATGACGCCCAGATCGTGCGTGATCATGACCAGACCCATGCCGAGATCGTCCTGCAACTGCTTGATCAGTTGCAAAATCTGCGCCTGCACGGTGACGTCGAGCGCGGTCGTCGGTTCGTCGGCAAACAGGACCGCGGGGCGGCAGGACAGCGCCATCGCGATCATCGCGCGCTGCAGCATCCCGCCGGACAGTTGATGCGGGTAGGAGTTGAGCACCGCTTCGGGATTGCGGATTTCGACGCGCGCGAGCAGTTCGAGCGCTTCGGCGCGGGCTTCGGCTTTGGAGACCGGGCGATGCGCCTGAATGGTTTCGCCAATCTGCTGGCCGATGGTGAAGACGGGATCGAACGCGGTCATCGGATCCTGAAAGACCATCGCCGCGATGCGGCCGCGTACGCGGGCCAGTTCGGCCTTGTCGGCCTGCATCACCTGAACGCCGCCGATCTCCAGCACCTTGGCCTCGACGCGCGCCGGCGGTGTCTGAAGCAGTCGCAGGACCGCCATGCACGAGACCGACTTGCCCGATCCGCTCTCGCCGACAATACCCAGGCTTTCGCCGGGTTCGACGTGAAGCGTGACACCACGGACCGCGCGAACGACGCCATCGTGCTGTGCAAAGCTGACGTGAAGGTCTTCGATCTCGACCAGATTGGCCTGCATGGTCGGTTCCCGGTCGTGCCTCCGGCGGCCGGCGCCGGAGGCATTGGGTTCAAGCGAGATGGGCGAGCTTACTCGCCAACCTCGGTGTGTGCATAGAAGAAGGGCACAAGGCGGCTCATCGGCGTCATGCCGGCCTCGTTTGCCGCAACGCCTTCACCGGAGAGCTTGTCGCTGACCACGAACTTCTGGATCGGGTGCACCAGCGGAATGATCGACGCATTGTCGATCAGGACCTGCTCGGCCTGTTCGTAGAGCGCAACGCGCTCTTCCCAGACGGGATTGGCATCAGCCTGCTCGACCAGTGCGTCATAGGCGGGAACGCGGTGGTCGTGGCGGCCGCCATTGTAGAAGATGCCGTAGAAGTTCGAGGGATCGATGTAGTCGAACTCATAGGGCGACAGGAACAGGTTGTTGGTCTCGTTGAGGAGCGCTTCCATCCAGTCCTGGATCGGCATGACGCGGATGCCCATGTCGATGCCCAG
>CAZSFA010000061.1:0-15961 GCA_964606055.1 uncultured Oceaniradius sp.
GCCGCCGCAAACGTCACGCCGCGCGAGTTCACCACCATTACCGTCACAGACGGCATCGCGATGGGTCACGAGGGCATGAAGTCATCGCTGGTCAGCCGCGACGTGATCACCGATTCCGTCGAACTGACCATGCGCGGCCATTGCTATGACGCGCTCGTCGGCCTGGCCGGCTGCGACAAGTCGCTGCCGGGCATGATGATGGCGATGGTCCGGCTCAACGTGCCGTCGGTGTTCATCTATGGCGGTTCGATCCTGCCGGGCACCTTCAAAGGCCGCCAGGTCACCGTGCAGGACGTCTTCGAGGCGGTCGGCATGCACTCGGTCGGCAACATGAGCGACGACGATCTTGCCGAACTCGAACAGGTGGCATGCCCCTCGGCAGGCTCGTGCGGCGCCCAGTTCACCGCCAACACCATGGCGACCGTGGCCGAAGCGATCGGCCTGTCGCTGCCGTATTCATGCGGTGCGCCCGCGCCTTACGAGATCCGCGACCGCTTCGGGTTTGCCGCCGGTGAAAAGGTGATGGAACTGGTTGCGCGCCAGGTGCGCCCGCGCGACATTGTCACCCGCAAGGCGCTTGAGAACGCGGCGGCCGTGGTTGCCGCGTCCGGCGGATCGACCAATGCGGCGTTGCACCTGCCGGCGATCGCCCATGAAGCCGGCATCGAGTTCGACCTGTTCGACGTTGCCGAAATCTTCAAGAAGACACCCTATATCGCCGACCTGAAACCGGGCGGCAAATACGTTGCCAAGGATCTGTTCGAGGCGGGCGGCATTCCCCTGCTGATGAAGGCGCTCTTGGATGCGGGCTACCTGCACGGTGACTGCATGACGGTCACCGGCCGCACTTTGGCCGAAAACATGGACAAGGTTGTCTGGAACGCCGAGCAGGATGTGGTCTACCCGGTCGAAAAGGCGATCACCAAGACCGGCGGCGTGGTCGGGCTGAAAGGCAATCTGGCGCCCGACGGCGCGATCGTCAAAGTCGCCGGCATGAAGAAGCTGAAGTTCTCCGGTCCGGCGCGCTGTTTTGACAATGAGGACGACTGCTTTGCCGCCGTGCGCGACGGCAAGTACGAGGCCGGCGAGGTGTTGGTGATCCGCTATGAAGGGCCCAAGGGCGGGCCTGGAATGCGCGAGATGCTGGCGACCACGGCAGCCATCTACGGCCAGGGCATGGGCGACAAGGTCGCACTGATCACCGACGGGCGCTTCTCGGGCGCGACGCGCGGCTTCTGCATCGGCCATGTCGGCCCCGAAGCGGCGGTCGGCGGCCCGATCGGTCTTCTGCGCGACGGCGACATCATCTCGATCGACGCGGTCGAGGGCACGTTGGAGGTGGCGCTGAGCGAGGAGGAACTCGCCGAGCGGCGCACGCAATGGCAACCGCGCGAGACGGACTACACGTCCGGCGCGCTCTGGAAATACGCCCAGGTGGTCGGCGACGCGCGTTTTGGCGCGCTGACCCATCCGGGCGGAGCGAAGGAAACCAAGTGTTACGCGGACATCTAGTTTCGCACCTGTTCCCCGGTCGCCTGGCGGCGATCGGGCTGGTCTTGAGTGTGGTGGCCATGGGTATGGCGCCGGCGCCTGTGTTGGCGTTCGACCAGCAGGCCGGCGCCACGGCCGCCGAGCCGCAAAACCGCGTGCGCTCGCTCTTCCGCTTTGGCTTTTCGGCCTACAAGCGCGGCAACAAGGACGAGGCCTTCCGCGCCTATCGCGACGCTGCCGAGCACGGCCACGCCGGCGCCCGCTGGAAACTGGCCCATATGTATGCCGCCGGCGACGGAGTCACGGAAAACGACTATGAGGCTTTCAAGCTGTTCCAGGGCATCGTGCGCGAGGGCGCCGCGCCTGGCTCGCAGGAGAGCACATTCGTCTCCAACGCGCTGGTCTCGCTGGCCAACTACATCCGGCGCGGCATACCTGGCTCGCCGGTCGGCGCCAATCCCGGCCAGGCGCGCAATCTTCTGTGGCAGGCGGCCGCCGATTTCGGCGACGCCGACGCGCAGTTCGAACTGGGTCGCATGTTCCTGAACGGCGAGGGCGGTGCGGCCGATGCGCGCCAGGCGGCGCGCTGGTTCAATCTGGCGGCCGGCAAGGGCCATGTCGGCGCGCAGGCGCTGCTCGGACAGATGCTGTTCGAGCGCGGCCAGACCGTGCGCGGGCTGTCGATGATGACGGCCGCGCTCAAGCAGGCCGAGCCGCACGAGCATGAGTGGATCCGCCAGCTTCAGGAAGAGGCCTTCGCGCTGTCTTCGGAAGCCGACCGCCGCACCGCCATGGTGCTGGCCGAGGACATTGCGGCCGCGCAATAGGCGTCGCGCCGTCGGCGTCAGGCGTTCGCCGCCTGCACTTCTTCCCGGATTTTCGCGTTGCGCCGCTTGCGGGCCACCGCTTCTTCGCCGCCTGCCGTCGCGTGATAGAGGTCCAGCGACTCGTATTCGTTCTCTTGGGCAGGCGCGATGGCAACGTCCGTGTAGGTCCACCGGTCCGGCGCGGTCAGCACCTCCCTCAGAATCGCGCGACACTGGCGATAGACCCAAAGGTAATGCCCGGCCTTCCACGCCGTTTCGGCCGCGTATCTGGGGTAGAACACCAGCGGGTTCTCGCGCGGCAGGCCGTGCCGCCGGTCGCGCCGGAATTTCAGCCGCAACGCCCCGCCTTCAAGCGGGTGCAGGCCCTCATAGGCATTGACCAGCTTGAACCACAGCAGCGTCGTCAGCGTCGTGCTCGGGCGGCCCCTGCGGCTGGCGGCCGCACGCCGCAGCACGGTACGGATGTGTTCGGGCGTGTAGAACGCCTCCCATGCGCTGCGGTAGGCGTCCTCCCACTCGGCGTCCGACATCACCGAATGGTGTGTGACGCGGTGGTAGAGATCGTATTTGTTCATGTCCGGGTCCATCCAGACCCCGTCGGCGGCCAGTGTCTTGTGGTCCTCCGACCCCGGCAGCGGCGTCAGGTAGAAGAACTCCAGAATGTCGAGCGGCAGTTCACGCTTGATGATCTCGACATCGCGCAGGATCGTCTCCTTGGTGTCGCCATCAAAGCCCAGAATGTAGCCCGCCGCGGTGATCGCACCGTGGTCGCGCCATTTCTGGATCATCTCCCGGTAGTCGGTGATCTTGTTCTGCATCTTCTTGGCGGCGATCAGATTGGTCGGGTTGATGTTCTCAAGCCCGATGAACACCCGCCGCACGCCGGCCTGCGACGCCTTTTCGATGAAGCCCGGGATCTTGTGGCACAGCGTGTCGACCTGGATTGTGAAGCCGATCTTGGGGCAATCGCCGCTGCGCAACGCGATCAGCCGGTCAAACAGCGCCTCCCAGTCGCGGTTGCGCGCGAAATTGTCGTCGGTGATGAAGAAGCGCGTGATATCCTGCGCGTAGTTTTCGCGGATCGTCCGTTCCAGATCGTCGGGCGTGCGGAACCGGCTCTTGCGGCCCTGCACGTTGATGATCGTGCAGAACGAGCACTGATAGGGGCAGCCGCGCCCCAGATCGAAACTGGACAGCGATCCCGCCGTGCGCCGCAAATGCTCCTCGGGCAGGATCGGTGTCGGCGCGTCCTTGATCGAGGGCAGGTCGTTCATGTGGTTGTAGAACGGTTTGAGATCGCCGGCCGCCGCATCGCTCAGCACCGTGTCGAACCGGCCCTCCTCGGCCTCGCCCGCGAAGAACGAGATGCCCATCGCTTGCGCCGCCTGGATGTCGGCGGGCAGCTCGGGCAGCATCGCAAGGCACCCCGAGACGTGAAAGCCACCGATGCAGACCGGAAGCCCGGCCTCAAGAAATGGCCGCGCCAGATCGACCGCGCGCGGAAACTGGTTGGATTGCACGCCGACAAGCGCGATCAGGCACGCGCCGCCGGCCTTTCGGATCATCGCGATGATGCGATCGGGGCGCACCCGGCGGTTGGTCTCGTCATAGGTGTGCAGCCGCAGGTCGGTCGCCGGGCCAAGCACCTCGCGCTTGCGTGCGTCAACCGCAAGGCCGTTGAGCGAGGCCAGCGTGTTGGAAGGGATCGCTGATTTGAGCCATTGGATCGGGTAGCCGTCGTCGTCGTAATGCGTCGGCTTGATCATGACGAGATGAAACACCGACGCGCCCGCAACGCGTGCCGGGTCTTGACGTGGTTCAACCGGTTTCGCCATCGACTCGCCCCTGAAACAGGTTTCCGACTGGCCATGCGGCGCGTGCAATGGTGCGCCGATGCAACCATAGCAGCATTTGCGTGCGAGACGAGGTTGAAATTGAAGGGCCGTCATGGGCGGGCTGCGCACCGCACCGATCGCTCAGCGCTTGGTCGGCTTGGCCTTCAGTGTCCGGGCATAGGCGACCGACCGGGCGAACACCGCCTCGCGTGCCTGCATGTCGCCGACCATCGCGTCCGGCAGAGCGACATACTCCTTCATGACCGCGCCATATTGGACCACCGGCCCGGTGCCGTGCTCGGCCTGAAAGGCCGCGACATCACCGGCCGAAAGACGCACGCAGATCGTGCCGTCCTCGGCAAGGAAGGAGAACATGTTTCCGTTCATGGCGGTGTAGGGCATCGTCTTGCCCTTGCGTTTGAGACCCGGCTGGGTGGCGACCATGGCTTCAAAGGCGGCCAATCTGTTCGCGTAGACGTCGGGCATTGGCCGATCCTTGCGCGTGCGGGTTGGTCAGGCCGCCAGTTCTGCGATCACCGGAACGTGGTCCGATGGTTTCTCCCACGCACGGACATGGCGATCGATGCGCGCACCGCGCAGGCGGTTTGCCGCCTCTGGCGACAGCATCAGATGATCAATCCGGATGCCGTTGTTCTTCTGCCAGGCGCCGGCCTGATAGTCCCAGAACGTGTAAAGGCCATCGTCATCGCTGGTTGCGCGCACGGTCTCGGTGAAGCCGAGATTGGCCAGCCGCCGAAAGGCAGCCCGGCTCTCGGGCCGGTAGAGCGCATCGCCCTCCCATGCGGCCACATCGCGGCAGTCGCCCGGCATCGGAATGACGTTGTAATCGCCCGCCAGAACCAGCGGTTCCTCTAGCGCGAGCCGGTGGGAGGCCCAGCGCTCCAGCCGCTGCATCCAGTCGAGCTTGTAGGGGAACTTTTCGCTGTCGGTGGGATTGCCGTTGGGCAGGTAGAGCGAGACCACGCGCAAGGCGCCCGCACCGGTCGAGAACACGCCCTCGATGAAGCGCGCCTGCTCGTCGGTGTCGTCGCCCGGAAGGCCGCGATTGACTTCATCGAAAGGCAGACGCGACAGGAGCGCGACGCCGTTGAAGCCCTTCTGGCCGTGGGTTTCCAGATTGTAGCCCAGATCCTCGAACGGCTGCCGCGGGAAGTTCTCGTCGACCGACTTGATTTCCTGAAGGCAGGCGATGTCAGGCCTTGCCTGCTCGAGCCAGGACAACACCGTGTCGAGCCGCGCCTTGACGCCGTTGATGTTCCAGGTGGCGATCTGCACCGGCGGCGTCAGATGGTGAACGAGGTGCCGCAGCCGCAGCTTGCGACCGCGTTGGGGTTCTTGATCTGGAACGACTGGCCGATCAGGTCATCGACGAAATCGATCACCGACCCGCCCATGTAGACCAGCGACAACTCGTCGACGAGGATCGTCGCGCCATCCTTTTCAAGCACCACATCGTCGTCGTTGCGGCCGGACACGAGATCGAACTTGTAGGAAAACCCCGAACATCCGCCGCCTTCCACCGACACGCGCAGCGCGTCCTTGCCGGGCTCGTCGGCCAGCACCTTGGCAACGCGGGCAAAGGCGGCGTCGGTCACTCCGACGTTCTTGTCGGTCATCGTCTGGTCGTGGGCGGTCATCGGGGTTCCTCTCGCGAACGGTCGCGAATACGTACCCGAAGGTATGGACGCGCCGGCCTTGCGTCAATAAGCCGGGCGAAGGAGGGCGCGATGAAACGCTTTGCCGGCATTGGCTATGGCTTTGGCGAAAGGGCGGCATTCGCCTGCGATCCCGCGCGCAGCCGCGGCCGGCTTCGCCCCGAAGCCGAAAGCCCCACGCGCACACCGTTTCAGCGCGACCGCGACCGGATCGTGCACTCGACCGCGTTTCGCAGGCTCAAGCACAAGACCCAGGTGTTCCTGAGCCATGAAGGCGACCATTACCGCACCCGGCTGACCCACACCATCGAGGTTGCCCAGATCGCGCGGGCGTTGGCGCGGGCCTTCCGGCTGGACGACGATCTCGCCGAGGCGATCGCGCTGGTGCACGATTTCGGCCACACACCGTTCGGCCACACCGGCGAGGATGTGCTGGACGCGCTGATGGTCGATGCCGGCCATGACGGTTTCGACCACAACGCCCAGGCGCTGCGCGTCGTCACCCGCCTCGAGCAGCGCTACGCCGACTTCGATGGACTGAACCTGACATGGGAAACGCTCGAAGGCCTGGTCAAGCACAACGGTCCGCTGATCGATACGTCATCGGGCCAGCCGCGGGGCACGCGGCCCGTGCCATCGACGGTGACCGATTATGTCACCCGGCACGATCTTGAAATCGGCCAGCACGCCGGCCTTGAGGCGCAAGTCGCCGCGATCGCGGACGACATCGCCTACAACACTCATGACATCGATGACGGCCTGCGATCTGGCTTCATCACCTTCGCAATGCTGGCCGACGTGCCGCTGGCGGGCGAGGCGCTGGCCATCGTCGACGACCGCTACCCGGACCTCGATGACGCGCGCCGGTCGCACGAGATGACCCGGCGTGTGATGACGGCCATGGTCGAGGACGTTATCGCGACGACGACGCGCAACCTTGCGCGCATCGCGCCTGCTGCGGCCAGCGACATCCACGCCGCCGGCGCGACGATCGCCCGATTTTCGCCGGCCATGGCCGCGCGCGAAGCCGGCCTCAAGCGCTTCCTTTTCGACAATCTCTATCGCCACGCCGAAGTGATGCGTGTTCGCGCCCAGGCCGAAGCGGTCGTGGAGGACCTGTTCCGGCGCTTCGTCGGCGAGCCCGGCCTGATGGGCGCGGACAGGGCAGGCGGGGAGGTGCCCTTGCCGGTGCGCGTTGCCGACTACATCGCCGGCATGACCGACACCTACGCGCTGGCCGAGCACCGCCGGCTGTTTGACCGAACGCCTGATTTGCGATAGCGAGCCGCCGACGACGCCGGGCGCAGCGTCAATCACGACTTTCGGGACATTATGATGAACATCTTCGCGGTTTTCGGCGAGCGCATTCGTCATGCGATCGAACGGATGAATCTGACAACCACGGACGGCAGCCCGCCCGATCTGACCCGCATCACGGTCGAACCGCCGCGCGATGCCGACCACGGCGATCTTGCGACCAACGCGGCCATGGTGCTTGCCAAGAAGATCGGCGAGAACCCGCGACAGCTCGCCGAACGGATCGCCGAGGCCCTTGCGGACGATGCCGACGTCAGCCAAGCGAGCGTCGCCGGGCCGGGCTTTGTCAATCTCCGGCTCGCCGATCGGTTCTGGACCGACCGCCTTGCCGAGATCATCGATGCCGGCGCCGATTACGGGCGCGTGGCCGACGGTGACGGTCGCAAGGTCAATGTCGAATATGTCTCGGCCAACCCGACCGGGCCGATGCATGTCGGCCATTGCCGTGGCGCCGTCGTTGGCGACACGCTTGCCAACCTTCTGGCGTTTGCCGGACACGATGTGACGCGCGAATACTACATCAACGACGCCGGCGCGCAGGTCGAGGTTCTCGGACGCTCCGCGCTCCTGCGGTATCGGCAGGCGCGGGGCGAGGATATCGGCGCGATACCCGAGGGCCTTTATCCGGGCGAATACCTCAAACCCGTGGGCGAACAACTGGCCGCAACGCATGGCGATGCCCTGGCCGACATGGACGCGGCGGCGGCCATCGGCATCGCAAGCGATGCGGCGATCGAGGCGATGATGGCGATGATCCGCGACGATCTCGCCGCGGTGAACGTTCATCACGATGTGTTCTTCTCGGAGCGGACCCTGCACGCCGATGGCGCGCGCAAGATCCGCACCGCCATCAACGACCTGACCATGAAGGGGCATGTCTACAAGGGCACGCTGCCGCCGCCCAAGGGGCAACTGCCAGACGACTGGGAAGACCGCGAGCAGACCCTGTTCCGGTCAACCTCGGTGGGCGACGATCTCGACCGCCCCCTGGTCAAGTCCGATGGCAGCTATACCTACTTCGCGGCGGACGTCGCATATTTCGTCGACAAGTTCGCGCGCGGCTTTGACGAGATGGTCTTCGTGCTGGGCGCCGATCATGGCGGTTACGTCAAGCGCCTCGAAGCGTTGGCCCGGGCCGTTTCGGACGACAAGGCGGTGCTCACGGTGCTGCTTTGCCAGCTCGTGAAGCTGTTCAAGGGCGGAGAGCCGGTCAAAATGTCTAAACGGTCGGGACAATTTGTGACCTTGCGCGACGTGGTCGACGAAGTGGGGCGCGATGCGGTGCGTTTCATGATGCTCTATCGCAAGAGTTCGGAGCCGCTGGACTTCGATTTCGACAAGGTGACCGAGCAGTCAAAGGACAATCCGGTCTTCTATGTTCAGTACGCAAGTGCCCGTTGTCATTCGGTTTTTCGGCAGGCGGGCGAGCAGATGGGTCTGTCGAACGCGGACGTTGCCGGCCTCCATCGGCTGGGCGATCCCGGCGAGATCGCGATCATCCGCAAGCTGGCACAGTACCCCAGGGTTGTTCAGGCGGCCGCGGATTCGCGTGAACCGCATCGAATCGCTTACTATCTTTATGAAATTGCAAGCATGTTCCACGCGCATTGGAACCGGGGCGCTTCCGAGGAGTCCTTACGCTTTATTAACGTTAACAACCCAGTGTCGACGCAGGCGAAGCTGGGTTTGGTTCAAGGCGTGCTCAACGTGCTGCAATCTGGGCTTGCAATTCTGGGTGTCAGGGCACCCGATGAAATGCGTTGATTGGTCGGCGGGCGGAGCGACCGGCGGTAAGGGGGCAAGGGGCCCCAGTCACGTTTTGCCCATATTACGCTGGCACACGGAGCGCTGCGCCCGGTTTGGGCGCACGATGACAGTGCAGGATCAAATACATGGCCGAAGAAGCCAACCGCAAACCTTCGCCTCCATCGCTTGACCGCGATGAGCAACGGCAATCTGCGGGGGGTGATCCCATGCTCGAACTATCAAGAATCGTCGGATTCGACGACACGCCGGACGATGAAACGCCGGCCGAACAGGATCGGGCCGGTCAGTTCGATCTCGAAGATGCGTTGATGGCCGAACTGGGCGATGACGCCCAGCGGCGGGCGCCAGCCGCGCCGCCGATGCCGGCCGATGCCGCCGATCTATCTGCGTCGCAGGCGCGCATCGAGGATGCGCTGCCGGACTTTGCCGGTGACCCTGCCGCCGACCCGGCGGATCGCGGGACCGATTGGGCGCGCCCGTCCGAACCTGAAACGCCGGCCGCGATCGATCAGCCGGGGCAGCCCGGGCTGGAACAGGAACTGGCCGCGGCGCTCGGTGACGACGGCGCGGCGCGGGCCGATCCGGCAGCACCCAGCCGTGGCATCAAGCTGCAATCATTTGATTCCTACCTGAGGCCGCAGGCGACCGAACCCGAACCGCAACCCGTCTCGCAGCCCGAACTCGAACCGCAGCCACCGCTCCAGGCCAATCCGGTCAACGGATCGGACATGCCGGCCGACAGCCAGATCGGCGGCGATTGGGACGCGGAAATGTCCTGGGACCTGCCGGCTCCCGATCTGCCCGCGCCCGGACTGACGGCGCAAGGCGCGGCACCGAACGACGCTCCCGTGCCGCCGGAGACCGCACCCGATCCGTTGGCGGCACCCGAGCCGCCGTTCGCGGCCGCCGCCGATATCGCGCCGCCGTCCCACGAGCCGCTTCCCGATGACGCGCTGGCCGCCGACCCGTTCGCCAGCGGTGTCGACGATGCCCTGTTTGAAGGCCAGGAACAGCCGGTGTTCACGCCTTATCTGGCCTCGGCCGACACCGATGAAGGCGACCTGCAGAGCACGTTCGAGGATGTGTTCGATGCGGCGCTCGATGATACCGCGCCCCTGGATGCAGCGCCCGAACCCGCGCCGGCGAGCATGCCCGCGGGTGATCCCGGGCTGGCCATGCCGCCGCAGCCGGAGTGGCAGCAGGCGCCCGAACCCGTTCAGGCACCCGAGCAACAGCCCGCGCAAGCCGCACCCGCGCCCGGCCAGCCGGCCGACGAGATCGATCCCGTCGATGAGTTGACGGCGATCATGGAGATGGGGCTCGAAGCGCCTCAGCCCGCCGCCCCTGAGCCCGCGCAGGCGCAGCCCGTGGCCGACGCCGCCAATGCGCAGGGCGACGAGCGGCCGACGCCAGCCGAGGATCCGATGTTGGGTCTGGATGCTGTCTTCGACGCTGCGGTCGAGCAGGGCTTTTCGCAGCGGCTCGATGAGTTTGCCATGCGCCAGGCCGCACAGCCCGATGCACCGGCCGCGATGCCGATGTCGGTCGATGAGCCGCCGGTCGTCGATACGATCGACATGGACGGGTTCAGCGCCAATGATGCTGTCACGCCGGAAGTGAGCGAGGCCGATGCGGCCGCCGTCGCGCGAAACGGCGCCGGAAGGCCGCAGGCGGCGCCCGATGGACCAGACGATGCCAAGATCGCGGCCGCCGCTGCCGCGCTGGGCGCCACCGCCGCCGCGATGCCGGCCGGCGCGTCGGCCAAATCGCGCGGCGACGCTGATTTCGATGACACCGATTTCGAGGCCGAACTGGCCCGAGACATGGAGTTCGTCGATCACGACCTGCGCTCGGCGCAGGCCGGTCAGCCCAACGAGTTTTTCGACGATCAGGCGTTCGACGAAACGACACCGGCCGAAGCGGCAGCCGCCGGCAAGCGGATGGGCTGGCGCGGCATCGCCGTGGGCGGCGTCCTGGGCGTGGTCGCCCTGGCAGGGGCTGGCACGTTCTTCCTTTTGGATCGAGGTGGCGACATCAACGCCGGTCCGGTGCTGGTCGAAGCCGGAGAGGATCCGGTCAAGATCGTGCCCGACGACCCGGGCGGCCAGACCGTGCCCAACCAGGATCGGGCCGTGTTCGACGAAACGGGCGGTCAGACGCCTTCGCAGCCGACGCTGGTGACCACGGCCGAAGAACCGGTCGACATTGCCACAGCACCCGGCGAAAGCCTGCCGTCGGCACTCGGAACGGGCGAAAAATCCGAGGAGCGGTTGACCGGAGGCGGCACCGAGGTGGCGTCGGCGGGCAATGAGATCGAGACGATCACGCCACGGCGCGTGCGCACGCTCGTCGTCCGGCCGGACGGCACGCTGGAAGAGCGCGCGCCGGCGCTTGCAGAGCCACGGCCAGAGGAGGTCGCAGGCGTTGCCTCGGCCACCAGGACAGCCGACGATGTGGCGGTCGCGCCCGCACCGATCGCTGTGCCGGTTCCGGAACAGACAGGCGCGGATGCCGGCACGGCCAACGGCGATGGTTCGCTCGCAGAGCGCTTCGGCGGCACGACGCCGCAAGCCGCGCAGCCGGACGGCACGCCCACCGCACCGCAGCCGCAATCCGATCTGCCCCTCGTCCAGCAGCGGCCGGCCGATCAGCCGGCGGCGCCAGCCCCGGCCCCGGCGCAGCCGGCGCCACAGCAGCAGGTCGCAGCCGTGCCGCAGGTGACGACGGCGCCGTCTTCGGGTTTCACCGTGCAACTGGCCGCGCTGCCTTCGGAGGCCGAAGCACGCAGCACGGCAACGACCCTGTCGCAGCGCTATGGCAACCTCATTGCCGGCCGTGGCCTGTCCATTCAACGCGCGGTGATCGAGGGTCGGGGGACCTTCTATCGGGTTCGCGTTGCGGCCGACGGGCGCGCCGATGCCAACCAGCTTTGCGACAACATCCGCTCGGCGGGCGGCAACTGCTTCGTCGCGCGCTGAACCGGCGTAAGCGATGGCGTGACCAGACGGGCGGGCAACCGCCCGTTTTTCGTTTGCGCCAAGGTGGTTATGCTGGGGCATGAACGAATCGCATTCACGGGCGGGCCGACGATGGTGAGCAGCAAGGCGATGATCCTGGGATGCGCCGGCCATCGCATCACGGCGCGCGAAGCGGCCCTGTTTGCCGCTGAGCGCCCCTGGGGCCTGATCCTGTTCGCCCGCAACATTGGCGATGCCGCCCAGGTCGCCGAACTGACCGCGCATTTTCGCGACCTGGTCGGGCGGCCCGACGCGCCGGTCTTCATCGATCAGGAGGGCGGGCGCGTCCAGCGCATTCGCGCGCCCATTGCCCGGCGCTATCCGCCGGCCCGCCCGATCGGTGCGCTCCATGCCGCCGACCGCGCCGCCGGCCTCGATGCCGCACACCTGATGGGCCGGTTGATCGCCGCCGATCTGACGCCGCTCGGCATCACCGTCGATTGCCTTCCGGTGCTGGATGTGCCGCAGCCGGGCAGCCACGACGTCATCGGCGATCGCGCCTTCGCGTCGGACCCCGATACGGTGATCGCGCTCGGGCAGGCGCTGGCCGATGGCCTCATCGCAGGCGGCGTGCTGCCGGTGATGAAGCACATTCCCGGCCACGGCCGCACCCGCGTCGACAGCCATTCCAGCCTGCCGCGTGTCGATGCGCCGCTGGCGGAATTGCGGCGCGTTGATTTCGCGCCCTTCGTGGCGCTGTCCCATCTGCCCATGGCGATGACCGCGCACATCGTCTTCGCCGCCATCGACGCCGAACGGCCAGCGACCACCTCGGCGCAGGTGATCAATGACATCGTGCGCGGCGCCATCGGCTTTGACGGGCTTTTGGTCTCCGACGACCTGTTCATGGACGCGCTTTCTGGGGATTTGCCGTCACGCACCCGCGCATGCCTTTCGGCCGGGTGTGACATCGCGCTAATCTGCCACGATGCGGGCGACGACATGGAGGCGGTCATGAATGCAGTGCCGGATCTGACAGGTGCATCGATGGCGCGCGCCGAGCGGGCGCTGGCCTTCGCGACGCAAACGCCATCGGAGCCCGCAGCGACGCCACAGCATGTTGCCGACCTGAACGACCGTTTCGACCGTCTCCTTGCGCAGGTCGCCTGACCCGATGGCTGCGCTGGTCCCGATCATCAAGGATGGCGAACCATGAGCGCGGTGCCCGCAGCCGATGCCTCCCTGCCGATGGAGGCCGCATGGCAGGACGATGCCGGAGGACGCCGCAACGAGCCGTCCCTTGTGATCGACATCGACGGCTTTGAGGGTCCGCTTGATCTGCTCCTGCATCTGGCGCGCGATCAGAAGGTCGATCTGACGCGCATCTCGGTTCTCGATCTGGCCCGGCAGTATCTGGCCTTCATCGACGGAGCGCGGGCGCTGCGCATCGAACTGGCCGCCGACTATCTGGTTATGGCCGCATGGCTGGCCTACCTCAAATCGCGCCTGCTGATCCCCCAGCCCAAGGGCGAGGACGAGCCCAGCGGCGAGGAGATGGCGGCCCTGTTGCAGTTCCGCCTGCGCCGGCTGGAGGCGATGCGCGATGCGGCCGGCCGGCTGGTCAACGGCAACCGGCTCGGACGCGACGTGTTTGCGCGCGGCATGCCCGAAACCGTCGTCGTCGAACGCCGTTCGGTGTTCGAGGCGTCCCTCTACGACCTGTTGTCGGCCTATGGCGGCAGCCGGCAGCGGGGCATGCCGACCGGCATGCGCGTCCAGAAACGCGCCGTCTGGTCGCTTGCAGACGCGCGCCAACTGCTGGACCGGCTGGTCGGCACGATGGCCGACTGGACCCCGCTCGACGCTTATCTGCTGGCCTATGTGACGCAACCGCAGGAGCGCGCCACCGCCATTGCCAGCGCATTTGCCGCAAGCCTTGAAATGGCGCGCGAAGGCGCGATCGAACTGCGCCAGGAGCGCCCCTTCGCACCGCTGATGATGCGCGACGGCCGGCAGCAGCACGAAGAGGACGCAGCGTGAGCGAACCGACACAGAAAGGCGCCGCCGCAATCGACATCGGCGGTCTGAACGCGCTCCTTGATGACGCATTCGAGCCGGAGCGTGAAACGGACCCCAAGTCGGCCGATGCGGCGATCGACGAGCAGTTGGTGTCCGAGGCCATGCGCATGGCCGAGGCGCTGGTCTTCGCATCCGCCGAACCGGTGACCGACAAGGCACTGGCCGAACGCCTGCCGGACGGGGTCGGCATCGCCATGGTGATGGCGCGTCTCAAGGCAATATACGATACGCGCGGCGTCAACCTGGTGCGCGTGGGCGATGCCTGGGCGTTTCGCACGGCCGCCGATCTGTCCTTCCTGATGAGCCGCGAGCAGGTGCAAACCCGCAAACTGTCGCGCGCCGCGCTCGAAGTGCTGGCCATCATCGCCTATCACCAGCCGGTCACCCGCGCCGAGATGGAGGAGGTGCGTGGTGTCGAGACCTCCAAGGGCACGCTCGACGTGCTGCTGGAAAGCGGCTGGATCAAGATGCGCGGCCGGCGCAAGACGCCCGGACGCCCGGTCACATACGGCACCACGCGCGCCTTCCTCGACCAGTTCGGCCTGACGGACGTGCGCGACCTGCCGGGCATGGATGAGTTGAAGGCGGCCGGCCTTTTGTCCTCGCAACTGCCGTCGGGGTTCGCCATGCCCGCGCCAGACGCCGAGCCGGACCTTCTGACCGACGTTGAAGACCCGCTCGAGGACATCGATCTGGAAGAACTGGGCCTGATGACGCCGAAGGCCGGCGACTGACCGAACCGCGCTCCGGCCGATTGCATTGGCGGACGGCGCGGCACTCTCTATATCGGCGTCGACAGGCAACGCCACCACAGGACATTCAATGGCTTCGGCCCCGGCCCAACATCTGCCGCGCCCCGGCGTGACCTTTGCCGCCGAACTGGCGTTCGAGGACATCCATCTGCACTATGGCCCGGTTCACACGCTCAAGGGCGTTTCGCTGTCGGTCGCGCCCGGCGAGATTCTGTGCCTTCTGGGACCATCCGGCTCGGGCAAGACCTCGCTTCTGCGGGTTGCCGCCGGCCTTGAGCCGCAAACGTCCGGCCGGGTCTTGATGAACGGCCGCGAAATCGCCGGCCCCAGCGTGTTCGATCCGCCCGAGAAACGCTCGGTCGGTCTGATGTTTCAGGATTTTGCCCTGTTTCCGCATCTGACGGTGGCGCAGAACATTCGGTTCGGCCTCAAGGACATGGCCGGCAAGGTCGCCGAGGGCGAAGCGCGCGCCGCGATCGGAAGGGTTGGACTTGATCACCACACAACCTCTTATCCCGACGTTCTGTCAGGCGGCGAACAGCAGCGCGTCGCGCTGGCGCGGGCGCTCGCGCCAAGGCCATCCGTGATTCTGATGGACGAGCCTTTTTCCGGGCTCGACACGCGGCTCAAGGACTCCATCCGCAGCGAGACGCTTGCAATCCTGCGCGAAACGCGCGCCACCACCATGGTCGTCACCCACGACGCCGAGGAGGCGATGCGACTGGGCGACCGCATCGCGCTGCTCAACGAGGGCAGGCTGATCCAGGTCGGAACGGCCGAAGAACTCTACCATCATCCCGCCAACCTGTTCGTTGCGGCCTTCTTTTCGGAGTTGAACACGTTCGAGGCGCGGGCCGCCGGAGGGCGTGTTCAAACGCCGCTGGGCGCGCTCGATGCCGGGCATCTGTCCGACGGCGCCGCGGCGACCGTGGCCGTCCGGGTCGCAGGCGTCGACGTGCGCGCCCACCCCGGTGGCACATTGCCCGACGACACGGTGCCCGGGCGCATCACGGCGCGCCGTTTTCTGGGCGTGTCGGAGATGATCTGGATCGCCGTCGGTGGCGGATCGGCGCCGATCCGCGCGCGCATCCGGGCTGGCGACCTGGAACCGAGCGTGAGCGATGTCGCCGTATCTGTTCGGCGCGGCGACATATTGCTGTTTGAAAGGTCGGGCGAAACCGCCTAAGTGGAAGACTGAGACAGCAAGGAGACCGCACGCATGGGTACTTTCGGCATCTGGCAGTGGGTGATCGTTCTGGT
>CAZSFA010000062.1:0-15819 GCA_964606055.1 uncultured Oceaniradius sp.
GAGCCGGCTCAGCCGACCTTCGTCATTTCCTGGATGGTCACGGACGCGATCGCGCCTTCGGTCGCCGCCGCGTTCGCGGCGATGTGCGGGGCCTGCATGTGCTTCTGCCAGGCGTCCCGCGTGGTCCAGTTCTCGAAGAACAGGAACAGTGCCGGATTGTCGTTGTCCTGATGCAGGTCGTATTGCAGGCAGCCTTCTTCGGCCAGCGTCGGGGCGATCAGCTTTTCAAGCGCCGCCCTGACCATATCGACCTTGTCGGGAACCGCCTCGATGTGGGCGACGATGGTGAGCGCCATGGCATTGTCCTCGCTGCGCGTTGCGACCGATCGCCTTGTGGGCGATCAGGCGCCGATCGGCAAGGCCGGGACGGCGCGCGGCCGTTCCCGGCGCAAGAACCGTCAGGCGTTGCGGTCTCCGAACCACATGCGGCGGAACAACCCGTCCTTCTTGACCCATTGGTGCCAGGCAAAGGCAGCCACGTGCAGCAGCACGAAAAGGACCAGGAGGTTGGCGACCATGCCGTGCACAAAGCGCGGCGGATACGCCGAGAAATCGACCGGCAACGGATCACCCGAACCGCCGAACACGATCGGCGGCAGGCCGGCCAGCACCGAAATGCCGATGCCGGACGCCGCCATCACGATCACCAGCGCGTAGAAGGCCCAATGGGTCCATACGCCGGCCCGGTTGAGCAGCGCATTGCCGGTGTCGGCATGGGCCGGCTTTTGCGTGCGGATGCGCACGATCAGCCGGATGATCATCAGCAGCAGGATCGCGATGCCCGCGGTCATGTGGCTGCGCAGCATGCCCACCTTTCCGGGGTCGCTGTTGGGCGTTTCGGCCAAAAGGAAACTGCCGGTGATCAGCGCCAGGATGATCATCAGCGCCATCAGCCAGTGGATCGTGACAAGAAGCGGGTGGTATCGTGTGGGTTGGCTCGATGCGGACATTGGGTGCACTCCATCATCAGGTAACGCGGTCATTCGCCGGACACGTCCAGATCTGGCCGGATCGCAGCGCGCATCACGATATTGACGCTGTAGCCGATCAGGTATTCGCGCTCGTCGAGCACCGAATCGTCGTTCAGATCCGCCCGGCGAAAATCGTGGGCCAACGCGAACCGGTGTTCGGATCGCGTCAGTTCATTGTCGCCATTGCGATCCCACAAGGCAAACAGGATGCGACGCGCCGTGACGATTGCATCCGGCCGGCCCTCCTCCTCGGCGGCCTCAACAAAGCCGATGTCCCAGTCCGAGAACTCCTCGAACGTGATCCGGCCATCGCCGTCAAAGTCCATGCCGGCGAACACGCTCTGGCCGAACTGTTCCATGTCGCCCATGTGCACATAGCCCTTGTCGTCGGCGTCGACCGCCAGGAACGACAACTCGGCGACTTCGCGGCCTGCCGAAGCCTGGTCCTGCGCCAGAACCGGCGCGGCCACCGTCAAGAGCGTCAGTGTAAGAGCGGCTGCAATTGGCTTCATGATGGATCCCCTTTCGATCAATCAACGGGTGCGTCAATGGCCACTGCGGTAGCACCACGACAAGAATGATGCAATTGCAATTATTGTGTTTGCATCACACCATGAGGTAACTCCGACACATGGATGTCTCACAGCGCGCGCGCCACACACGCGAAAACTCGATCGGCTGGATGATCCAGCGCCTCGCCAGACAGCTCGACGTCGCGATGAACGCGCAGTTGGCCGAACACGGATTGACCCTGCCGCAGTTCGCCATCCTGATGACGGTTCTGGAGCACGAGCCGCTGACCCAGGCCGACATCGGCCGGCACTTCGCCATGCCCGCCTATGCGATCAGCCGCGTGCTCGACGGGCTGGAGGAAGCAGGCATGATCGTGCGCGCAGCCCATCCCCAATCGCGGCGTGCCCATCAGATCAACGCCACCGACAAGGGCCGAGCCTTTGCGCCCGAGCTGTTTGCGATCGTCGGCCGGGTGAACGCGACACTGACCGAACCGCTCGACGACGCCGACCGCGAAACGCTCAAACGCCTGCTCGATCGGGTCCTCACCAACCGCCCCGATCGCGGTTGCCAAGACCCCTGAGAATCGTGAACCGAAACTGAATGCACGGTTCAGGGGCGGTTCCGCCGCGCTCTCCTAGACATGGGTCAACGCCGGCCAAACGGCGCATCAAAACCCGAAGTCACAGGAGAACACCCATGTCCCGCACTCTCATCATCGCAGCAGCCCTGTCCGTCGCATCCGTGATCGCCGCTCCGGCGATGGCCAACGACGTCTTCATCGACCAGTTCGGTTTCGGCAACTCGGCCGGCGGTGGCCAGGCCGGCATCAACAACGTGCTCGGCGTGTTTCAGGACGGCGCCTTCAACGATGCCGTCACCGAACAGTTCGGCATCGGCAACGAGGCGGCGACCGGTCAGGTCGGCACCAACAACTCGGCCGACACCAACCAGTTCGGCATCGGCAACCAGGGCGGCATTGGCCAGTTCGGCGACAACCACACCGCCGTCCTGACCCAGGACGGCGCCGGCAACATCGCGGCCGGCGTTCAGGTCGGCGACGGCTGCTCGGGCAGCGTCACCCAGACCGGCGCAGGCAATGTTTCGGCCTTCGTCCAGGCCTGCCCGTAACCGCCACCGTTCACCGATCACAGGCGGCCGGGGACATCGCGCCCCGCCGCCCTTCGTTCATGAGGAGATCGATATGCGTATCTCACGTTTCATCGCAGCCGCCGGCCTGATCGCGGCCGGTCTTGCCGCCGCCGGCGCAACCACGGGCGCCGTCGACGTCCAGGCCGCAAACCACGATCCGGTGCGCTGCGAAATCGTCGCCGAACGCACCGGCTCGATGGTTCGCCTCGCCGGCCTGATGCATGCCGACCGCGAAATCTCGGGCGAATACCGCTTCGACATTCGCGGCGGCGGCACCGGCGGCAACACCAACATCCGGCAGGGCTCGACCTTCCACGCCGGCCCCAGCGGTCCGACCACGCTCGGCATGGCCATGCTGTCGGCCGGCGGCAGCTATCAGGTCGACCTTGATGTCACCGCCAACGGCCGGACCTACAGCTGCGCCGAACGCATCGGCTGACGTCCGACCAAGCGCTTTTCCACGCGAGCCCCGCCCTCACCGGCGGGGCTTTTTTGTGCCCATCGTCCGCCGCGCCCGGCAAACCTAAACAACAGATGAACGCCCGGTTCCGAACCGGTTCAGCGGGTCGATGGCAGGTTGGGTTCAACGCAAGCGGCAAGGACCGCACCCGCACCATCTCAAGGAGAACCCCGATGACCCGCATCTTCAAGGCCGCAGCGCTCGCCATGGCCATGACCACCGCCGCCCTTCCCGTCCTGCCCGCCCATGCCGGCGGTTCGGTGTCGATCTCGATCGCCCCGCAGGATGCCGAGCAGGAAAAGGCCATGAAACTGGGCCTGGGCGTCTTCGCCCTCGCCAACGGCCTCAAGGACGGCTCGATCACCCAGAACGGGTTCGGCAACGCCGCCGGCCTCTTGCAGAACGGCTCAGGCAACCTGGGCATCGTCCATCAGGAAGGCAACGGCCACACCGGCACGCTCACCCAGAACGGCGACGACAACGCCCACGGCCTGTTCCAGTTCGGCGAGAACACCGAGGGCCATGTCGCCCAGAACGGCGGCGAGACCGGCCTGACCCTGCAGTTTGGCTGGTAAGTTCCCCCTCGCCCGACCAGCCGCGCCCGCCATCGCCCCGTCCCGGCGATGGCGGGTTTTGCATGTCAGGCGCATGAGGTGCCGGCATGACTGGACAACACGGTCGGCGCGATGGGCTCGCATGGTTAACCGCCCGTTACCGGCCGCTTCCTGCCGCACCGCCGAAAGCACCTGTCACCGCTTGGCCACAATCGGCGGCAATCAGGATGCGCGGTCCACGCCGGCCATGGCGGGGCGGCGCAAATGCCCTAACATCGCACCGGGGCGTAACAGGACTTGATTCGGACATGATGCGTCGGCTTGTGATCCTTGCCGCGGCCATTGCGGCCTTCGGCGCGTCGGCCTGCACACAGCTCGACTACGGCACCCTCACCCAATCGCTCGACGCCAGCTATGCCGCCGGCAACCCGCGCTATGGCGACAGCGATCCGGTGCACGACTGGGAAGGCGGCGCGCCGCACCGCTTTCCGGTGCACGGCATCGACGTCTCCAAATGGCAGGGCGACATCGACTGGCGCGCCGCCCGCAATGCCGACATCGCCTTTGCCTTCATCAAGGCGACCGAAGGCGGCGACATCGTCGATGAGCGCTTTGCCGACAACTGGCGCGGTGCCGGCCGCGCCGGTGTCCCGCGCAGCGGTTATCATTTCTACTATTTCTGCACGACGCCCGAGCGCCAGGCGCGCTGGTTCATCCGCAACGTGCCGCGCGAGCGCGGTGCGCTGCCGCACGTGCTTGATGTGGAATGGAACCACAAGTCTCCCACGTGCCGGCTGCGCCCGCCGCCCGAAAAGGTGCGCCGCGACATGACGGCGTTCCTCGACCGGCTCGAACGCCACTACGGCAAGCGGCCGATCATCTACACGACCGTCGACTTCCATCGCGACAATCTGGCCGGCCACATGAAGGGCGAAACCTTCTGGCTGCGCTCGGTCAAGGCCCATCCGCGCGTGACCTATCCGGGCCGCGACTGGACCTTCTGGCAGTATACCGGCACCGGCATCGTGCCCGGCATCGATGGTGACACCGACATCAACGTCTTCGCCGGCAGCCGCGCGCAATGGCGCGACTGGCTGGACGCCGCAACCCGCTGAACCGCGCACAATCCCGAACAACGGAGACCGCCCATGAACCGCCGCGCCCTGCCCGCCCTGACGATCGCCTGCCTGATGACCGCCACCCCGGCGCTGGCGCAGGCCTGCGGTGGCGATTTTGCCGCCTGGAGGTCGGCGCTCGTCGACGAGGCGCGTGGGCAAGGCATCGGGCAGAAAGGGCTCGACGCGCTCGCCAGCGCGCAGATCGATCCCGCCGTCATCCGCCGCGACCGCGCGCAGGGCATCTTCACGCTCGATTTCCTGACGTTTTCGCAGCGCCTGATCTCGCAGAACCGGCTCGACAACGGCCGCGCCAACCTGCGCCGCCACGCCGGTAGCTTCGAGCGCGCGGTTTCCGAGTTCGGCGTGTCACCCGAGGTGATCACCGCCTTCTGGGCGTTCGAGACCGACTACGGCGCGGTGCAGGGCGACTTCAACACGCTCAACGCGCTGGCAACGCTCGCCCATGACTGCCGCCGGCCGGAACTCTTCCGCCCGCAGGTTCTGGCCCTGGGCCAGTTGATCGACATGGATGTGGTGCCGCGCAATGTCACCGGCGCATGGGCCGGCGAGATCGGCCAGATCCAGGTCTTGCCCGAGGATTACCTGACCAAGGGACGCGACGGCGACGGCGACGGCCGGATCAACATGAAGACATCGGCGGCCGACGCCATCATCACCGCCGCCAACTTCCTGTCATCGCTCGGCTGGCAGCCCAACCAGCCCTGGCTGGTCGAGGTCGATGTACCCGCGCAGATGGAATGGTTCGACGCCGGCATTCACCGCCGCCTGCCGGTCAGCGAATGGGTCGCGCGCGGGGTGACCGCCCGCAACGGCACGCTCGACACGTCGCTGGAGGCCAGCCTCCTGCTGCCCAAGGGCCGCAAGGGCGTTGCCTTCCTCGCCTATTCCAACTTCAACGTGCTGCTCGAGTGGAACCAGTCGCTCACCTATGTCACCACGGTCGCCTACTTCGCAACGCGCCTTGGCGGCGCGCCGATCTACGACACCAAGAACCCCGACACCGCCCTGACCGAAGACCAGATGAAGGATCTGCAACGCCGGCTGCAGGCGCGTGGCCATGATGTCGGCGACATTGATGGCATTCTGGGCGCCGGCACGCGCCAGGCGGTGCGGCTGGAACAACAGCGACTGGGATTGCCGGCCGACGCCTGGCCGACGCGGGCGTTGTTGGCACAGCTCTAGGCTGTGCCGCGACCCCTCAAGCCCGATACCGCCTACAGGCGGTCGAAGTCGTCCTTGCGGGTCGGCAGCAGCATCACCGCGGTGCTCAGATAGGCAAATCCGAACGTCACCCCGAACGACATGCCCATCAGCGCCACGATCACCGGCTTGGAATCGGAGCGCATGAACATGTCGCCGAGCCCGGAGATGTTGAACCACAGCAGCGCCGCCGCGATCGCCCAGCCGATCAGAACACCGATCACCGAGTTGATCATCACGAAACGGACAAGCTTGGGCATGCCGGCGGCCGGTGGCCGGGCCGCTTTCGGACGCGCCTCGGCGCGCTGGTCGGAGCGTTGGCGAACGCCCGGCAGGCCATGGCGCCCGCGGCGCCCGTCATCCCGCCCAGCCTGATCGTCAGCCATCGATTCTCTCCTGTCACGCGACCGGTCGTGATGGAAGGTAGATGGCGTGCGGCGAGGGTCAATGCGGCCAATCGCGCGTCTTTTTTCACAGCCGGCGCGAACAAAGTGATGCTGCACCGCAGAAGCCGGATATTCAGGCGGTTGTGCCGTTTTGGAGCACAATTTGCCATTCCGATACCGCATTGCAGCAACGAATTGTGTTGCGAGATCGTCCCAACGACCTAGACTTTAGGTCCAAACACATGGAGGTCCGCCATGGATCTGACACGGTCTTTGAACCTCGTTCTGGTGTGTGCAGCTTTTGTGTTCGTGGGCGCCCTGGTCTTCGGCGCCATCTGAAACACACGACGGTTTCCTTCATCAGCCCGGCCGCGACAATCTCGCGGCCGGGCCTTTGATTCCGGGTTGTTTGCCGTTTCAGGCCGCAGCCGTGTGCGTTGTGGCGGCGATCGCGCGCCGCGCGCGATCAAGGCTGTCATCGGTGGCCTTCACAAGCCCGTCTGCGGCGATCGTCGTCACGTCGGTGATCCCGATGAAGCGCAGCACCTGCCGCATGTAAGGCGTGGCGAAATCGACGGCGCTGTCGACCGGCACGCCGCCGCTCGCAACCACCAGATAGGCCTTCTTGCCGGCCAAAAGGCCCTTGGGGCCGTCGGGCGTGTAGCGGAAGGTCCGCCCCGACCGGGCCACCTGATCCACCCAGGCCTTGAGCGCGGCCGGCACCGAGAAGTTGTAGATCGGAACGCCGATGACGACGATGTCGGCCGCTTCCAGTTCGGCGATCAGTGTGTCGGAAAGGCCCAGCAACGTGGCCTGTTCCGCGGTGCGCGCGTCAGCGTCGGCCCAGTTGGCGGCAAGCCAGTTGGCATCGAGTTGCGGGATCGGCTCGGCAAGGTCGCGCTCGATCACTATGTCGGTGCCCGGCGTTGCAAGGCGCGCGATCAGTTCGGCGCTCAGCTGGCGGCTGTGCGAACCGTCGTGGCGCGCCGATGATTGCACCGATAGCAATGTGGCCATGTCTCATCTCTCCATTGGCTGTCGCCGGCCGTCCGGCGCACGCCACCGATATGGAGGATGCGATTGTCGATCGAAGATGTGGTTTGGGCGACTGTTCGTCTACCGATGATGAACGATGCTCGGGCGCTCAGGTCAGGATCCCGGCGCGCATCGCCTTGTAGACCGCATGCACCCGGTTGGTCGCGCCAAGCTTCTGACAGGCGGCCGCCAGATAGTGGTTCACCGTGTGCTCGGACAGCCTCAGGATGATGGCGATCTCGGCGCTGGTCTTGCCCGACGCCGTCCAGGTCAGGCATTCGGTCTCGCGCGACGACAGCTTCTGCACCGTGTCGGGCCGCGTGGCGCGCCGCAACTCCCAGAACCGGTCATAGGCGAGATTGCCGAAGAAGCTCAGATCGGCCAGTTCGGCTTCGCCGGGCACGGCCCTGTTGCCGCCGAAACCCAAATAGGCCCGGTTGCCGCTCGGCTCTTGAAGGCTGATCTGAACGCCGCTGGTCATGCCATGGGAGCGAAACAGTTCGGCTCTCTCGGCGATCGGGTCGCGCATCTGGTGCGGCCCGCTGGTCCGATACGACCAGACCAATGGTCGATTCGTGCTCTTGGGCGTTTCGATGATGGGGTTGCGTGCAAGGTACTGTTGCTCGTCGAATGAACTGATCAGCGCGTCGGGCCAGTTCGTCATCACGATCAGCGCCGCCAGCGTGTCGTCCTTGGAGGACGGCACCTGCATCAACACATAGTGGCTGTAGTCGTGGCTGCGTGCCACATGTGCGATCAACCGCTCCAGATCAAAGCGCGAGGTACATAGCGCGACACGCTCGCGAAAGCCCTCCGGCCCCTGCTCAAGCGCAGCATTGCTGCGGCCCGTCATACATAATCACCGAATCATAATATTTCTCGATGGATCAGCCGTTTCACCATGGCGTTGATAAGTCAACGCATGGCGGCAAAGTGTGATCACACCATCAACATGTACGGCGAAAATTGCGCCGTGGCGCAGCCGATCCCGACCACCTCAACGATGGTGTGTTGGCTCTGGCCATCGATTGCGACGACACTGTGACATCGCCCGGCCGCAACGGCTCAATGAACGAAGTTGACCTCGCCCGATGCGATGCCGGCGATCGCATCGGCATCGCGCGTTTGGCCACACGTCGGCGCGCGGATCATGGTGCAACGCCTTCGTGCGTTCAGTGCGGCCGAACCTGCGCGTCGAGCATGCCACGCAGGGCGATCTTGTCGGGCTTGCCGCGTCCAAGGCGCGGCATGTCCTCGACCACGAGCACATGGGCCGGGGTCTTGTGAGCACCCAGCACCGCGCCAACGGCGCGGCGGGCCTCACCGGCCGGATCGGCGGGCAACGGCAGCCCGGCGACCGGCGCGATCGCCGCGCCGACCCGTTCGACATGGTCGGCATCGGACCAGGCGAACGCCGCCGCCTCGGTGACCCAGTCGAGCGCGTTCAGCGCCGCCTCGATCTCGGCCGGGCCGACCAGCCCGCCATCGGGCGTCTTGATGATGTCCCGTGTGCGGCCGACGATCTCCAGCCGGCCGTCGGCGACGATGCGACCCAGATCGCCGGTAAAGTGCCATCCCGACCAGGGTCCACCCTCACAGATCGACGGCAGGTCGGTCAGCGTCATGCAGTCCGAATGGACGACGATCTCGCCGGTCTCGCCCGGCGGCGCGGTCGCGCCAGTTTCATCGACGACGCGCACCAGGCAATCGCGCACATCGCCGCCGCCGGCGCTCATCGTGCGTTCGCCGTCCGGATCGCAACAGGCGGCGGTGGCGAACTCGCGGGCGCCATAATAGTCGACGACCGGAACCGAAAAACGCGTGCGGAACGCCCGAGCCGCCCTGCCGTCCAGCACGCCCGAGCCGGACAGCACGGTGCGCAAGGCGGCCAGGTCCTCGCGCCCGAACCGCGCATCGGCGGCATTGAGGGCGGCGATGACGCCCGGCACCGTGGTCAGGCGGGTGACGCCGAAACGCGCGCACAACCGCGCGAGCGCCAGCGGGTCGGCCCGCGCCTCCGCGTCGGGAATGACCACGCGGCCGCCGCTCAGAAAGGGCAGCGTGACCAGCGAGCGAAACGCGCTCAGCGCGGTGAAGTCGGTCGCCGTGCAGAACACGTCGTCGGTGTCGAAACCGAACACGTCCTGGGCGATCTCGGTCGAGCGGAACACCGCCTCATGGCTGGTGCGCATCGCCTTGGGCTGCCCGGTCGAACCGCTGGTGAAGCCGATGAACGCCGCATCGTCCGGCATCACGTGCGGCAGCACCGACATCCAGTTGGACGGCGGCTCGGGGCAGTTCGACAAGAAGGCGGGAAAATCGGTGTCGCCGCCGCTGGCATCGAGCGCCACCCGCAGGCCCGCCTCGTCAATGTCGCCGATCGCGTCCAGCCGCGCCGAAAAGGTGATCGCGGCCGGGGCGGCCTCGACCATGGCGCGCAGGCCCTTTGGACCGGCAGCATCGCCCAGCCGCACCAGAACAGCGCCCGAAAGCAGCGCCGCAAGCGCCACCAGGTAGGTTTCGAGCCGCTGGCTCGAATCGACCGCAATGCGATCGCCCTTGCGCACGCCGCTGGCTTCAAACCCGGCCCACAGCCGGCCGACCAGCGTCGTCACCTCGCCGGCGGTCAGCGCGCCCTCGCCGGCAATCAGCACAAGCTGTTCGCCTTCGTCGCGCGCAAGACCGTAAAGGATCAGTTCGTTGGCCGTCCGCAAATCCCAGGGCTGTCTGGAAAGCGGGGCTGCAAAGCCCGCCCGATCGTCGTCGAGCCGGGCCAATGCCTCGGTCACCGCGTGCTCGCCCATCCGCAATGCGCCCGCGATGCGCGGCACCGGCGCGCCCAGCGCCCGCCAATAGGCGAGCGCTTCCTCGCGTGGTGAGGCGGCGGGACCGGACATGCGGCCGCCCAGCGCGGTGCTCACGATTGTCTCCGTCACGCCCAATCTCCCTTCAGCGCGACATGATCTATGGGCAAATGGCGAAGATTGGCCTAACGGGGCCCGGCGCCCGCCTTCGAGGCTGGCCAAAGGTCTGGACGTGGTAAACGGCACCGTCCGGCCCGTTTCTGCCCGTCACACGGCCGACATATGCGACGGTCAATGCGGGTGCTTTGAGGTGCCGCGCGGCGACGGCGCCACAGGTTGGGGAGCAACGCCTTGGACGCAACGACATTCGACAAGCCCGGACGGTTCTTCCGCGGCAACCTGCACACCCATTCCAACAGCTCCGACGGCGCGCTCGATCCCGACGAGGTGTGCCGCCGCTACAAGGCCCATGGCTACGATTTCATCGCGCTGACCGACCATTGCGTCGGCGAGTTCGGCTATCCGATCACCGACACGACGCCCTATCGGGACAACCGGTTCACGACGATCCTGGGCGCGGAACTGCATTCGGGCGCGATGGCCAATGGCGAGATCTGGCACATTCTCGCCGTCGGCCTGCCGGCCGATTTCATCCGGCCCGACGCGCCCACCTTCGCGCCGACCCGGACGCAGGAGACCGGGCCGGCGCTCGCCGCCCGCGCCCGCAATGCCGGAGCCTATGTCGCCATCGCCCACCCGCAATGGTCCGGACTGACCTTCGAGGACGCAATGTCAATCGAGGCGGCCCACGCGGTCGAAATCTACAACCACGCCAGCGCCCTCGGCGCGGACCGCGGCGACGGGCTGCACACGCTCGATCTGATGCTGTCGGCCGGCCGCCCGCTCAACCTGTGCGCGACCGACGATTCCCATTTCAGGGGACCGGACGCGTTCGGCGGCTGGGTGATGGTCAAGGCGACCGAAAACCAGCCCGATGCGCTGCTCGCAGCGCTCAAGGCCGGCGACTACTATTCCAGCCAGGGCCCGCAATTGCATGCGATCACCTGGGAGGGCGGATACGTCGAGGTCGAGACAAGCCCGGTGACCAGCGTCATCGTCATGGGCCAGGGCTCGGCGACCTGTTCGACGCATGGCGAAAGCCTGACGCGCACCCGCATCGACATCACGCGGCTCGATCCCTCGCCCTGGCTGCGCGTCTCCATCATCGATGCGGCCGGCAAACGCGCCTGGTCCAACCCGATCTGGCGTTGATCGGCGCGCACAACCCGCCAACGCACAGACCGCTACGGACGACCGGAACCGCGCGTTTGCCGCAGGCAGTTTAGAATCGATAAAAACTAGAGTGATTGACACCACTTTTCAGGCTACCTAGTTTCGGCTCTGTCAAACCCAACAGCCGATCGGAACCGGCCTTGTCCGCACACGACCGCAACTTTCCCATCGAGATTCCGGGCCGGCCCGCAGAGCGCCTGGTTTTGGAAGGCTATCGCCGCTCGATCGCGATCGGCGATCGCTCCGACGCACATGATGCGGTTGACGCGCTGTTTCGCGACGATCTGGGCACCACCCATGTCGGCCCGGCGGTCGGCGCATTGCGCCAACTGGTCAAGGCGTTGGGTCTTTGCGCGACCTGCCCGGCACGCGCAGCGTGGGCGGACGATGAACCGATGGGTCCCGACGAAGCGCTGATGCTCGGCCTGATCTCGGCCATGCAGCATGGCGACGATGAAGCCGCCGAGGCATGCCTGCGGGCGCTGACCTGCGACGAACGCTGCCAGCCCGTGGCGATGGCCGCCGCGACGTTCGCGCTGGTTCTGAAGAGCTACGGCCGCACGCTCCTGCCGGTGTCGCCGCTGGCGATCCGTCAGTTGACCGCCGCAACTGCGGCAAGGTGTTGCGATGGCCCGACCATTCATTGAGAGGCGCACTTTAGCGCACCCCGATTGGGCCATCGCGTCGGTCGGGCTTGATCCAGATCATGGGTCGACCGTGCGACCGGTGGCACCGTTCGTCCCCACGGGGCCAAGGGAAGTGCCGGCATGATCGTATGCAGTTGCAATGTCATCGCCAGACAGGAGATTGAGGACGTCATCGTGACGTTCCTGCGCGATGATCCATGGCAGTTGATCACCGCCGGCAAGGTCTACCATGCCATGCAAAAGCGCGGGAAATGCTGCTCATGCTTTCCGCGCGTGATCGATTTGATCGTCTCGATCTCCGAGGACTTCCATCGCCGAATGGAAACGCCGGAAGCCCAGATCATCCCCTTCATCGCCGCCATCCGCACCGAACACGAGCGCTGCGAAACCGCCCGCGAACTCGTCCGTTCGGCCAAGGCTGCGCGCATCCGTCGCGCGGCCTGACACGGAACTCGCGACGCCTCTCTTTAGAATTGTTCTAATTTATGGTTGATGGTTGATCGCCACTCGCCTAGTGGTGCATGAGCCACGCAGTCACTCCGGAGGGACACACAATGAAAGGCCATGACAAGGTCATCGAACGCCTGAACGAGGCGCTCTTTCTCGAACTGGGCGCCGTCAACCAGTACTGGCTGCATTACCGCCTGCTCGAGGACTGGGGCTACCAGAAGCTTGCCAAGAAGGAGCGGGCCGAATCGATCGAGGAGATGCACCACGCCGACAAGATCGTCGAACGCATCATCTTCCTGGGCGGGTTCCCCAACCTGCAGAACGTGGCGCCGCTGCGCATCGGCCAGAGCGTGCGCGAAGTGCTCGAATGCGACCTCGCCGGCGAGCGCGACGCCTGGGACAGCTATACCAGGTCGCGGAACGTGTGCGAGGAACTGGGCGACTACGTCACCAAGAACATGTTCGAGGAACTGATCTCCGACGAGGAAGGCCATATCGATTTCCTCGAAACGCAGCTTGAGCTGTTCGACAAGATCGGCGCCGAACGCTACGGTATGCTCAACGCCTTGTCGGCCGACGAGGTCGAATAGGCGCAAGGCCCGGGCAGGCACGCAAGGTGTGCGGCGGCGCCGCGCCGCGCACTCCAGTCCGGGACACATCGATCGATGGCGCTGATCACCTATCTGACCACAATCCGCTTCGCCGCCGGCGCCATCGCCGGCATCGAAGATGATCTGGGTGCGCTGGGCCTGAAGCGTCCGCTCATCGTGACCGACGCCGGCATCGTCGGCGCAGGGCTGATGGAACGGCTCATTGCCGCCGCCCCTGCCCTTGCCCATGCGCCGGTCTTCGACGAGACACCGTCCAACCCGACCGAACGCGCCGCACGCGCCGCGCTCGCCACCTACAAGGCGCAGGGCTGCGACGGGCTGGTGGCGCTCGGCGGCGGCTCGCCGATCGATCTGGCCAAGGCGGTCGCGCTGATCGCCACCCATGACGGCCCGCTTGCCGACTATGCGGCGATCGAGGGCGGCATCGACCGGATCACCGGCGCGGTCGCGCCGGTCATCGCCATTCCGACCACGGCGGGCACTGGCGCCGAGGTCGGCCGCGCAGCGCTCATCACGCTGGCCGACGGGCGCAAGCTGGCGCTGATTTCGCCGCACCTGATCCCCAAACGTGCAATCTGCGATCCCGAACTCACGCTCGGCCTGCCGGCCTGGTTGACGGCGGCCACCGGCTTTGACGCGATCACCCACTGCATCGAGACCTATCTGTCGCCGCGCTTCAATCCGCCGGCCGACGCGATCGCGCTCGACGGGCTCCAGCGCGGCTGGGCGCATATCGACGCAGCTGTCGCCGAAGACGCGGGCATCGACACGCGCGCCGAGATGATGATGGCCGCGCTTCAAGGCGGGTTGACGTTTCAAAAGGGGCTGGGCGCCGTGCACGCCCTCTCCCACCCGCTCGGCGCCTACGAAGATCTGAAGCTGCACCACGGCGCGCTCAATGCGGTGCTGCTGCCGCATGTGTTGCGCTTCAACGCGCCCTGGATCGGCGACAAGGTCGACGCGCTTGCCCGGGCGATCGGCCTTGCCCATGCGGACGGGTTGGCCGACGCGGTCGCCGGCAAGGTCGCAGCACTGGGCCTGCCCACATCGCTCACCGCCATGGGCGCGCCCGAAACGATTGTCGATGACGTTGCGGAAGCAGCCGTGCGTGACCACTCCAACGCCACCAACCCCAAGCCGCTCAAATCGCCCGACTACATGGTCATCCTGCGCGACGCGATGGCGTGACGTCGGCGGTGCCCGGACGGGCCATCTTGCGCTGCGAACCATCACGGAGCGGCTGGACCATCCATCGCGATGGCCGGCTGCGATGATCATTCAGGCCTGCATCAACGGCACCCGACCGCCCGGCTACCACGCCCGACTGCCCATGACGACGCAGGCGATGGTGCTCGACGGGCGGGCCTGCGTCGAAGCCGGAGCGGGCGAACTGCACCTCCATCCGCGCAACGCCGACGGATACGAGAGCCTCGCCGCCGTCGACGCCGTGGTGACCGGTCTGCGCCGCATGTGCCCCGGAACGCTGATTGGCGTGTCGACCGGCGCCTGGATCGAAAACTCAGCCGAGCAAACGCGGCAGCGCATTGCCGACTGGCGCGAACGGCCCGACCATGCCTCGGTCAACCTTTGCGAACCTGACGCGCCGGCAGTCATGGCCGCGCTCAGGGCGCGCGGTGTCGGCATCGAAGCCGGTCTTGCAACCGTCGAAGATGCCAGGCGACTGGTCACGCTGCCCGATCGCGACTCGGTCTTTCGCGTGCTGATAGAGATCGAGCAGCAGGACCAGGGCGCGGCCGACCGAATGGCGAACGCCATCGCGCAGGTGCTTGACGCAGCCGATTTGACGCGTCCAATCCTTCTGCACGGTACCGACGCCACCGTCTGGCATTGCGTCCATGAAGCCCGCGCTCGCCGCTGGTCCACGCGCGTCGGGTTCGAGGACGGTTGCCTGCGCGCCGATGGCACGCCGGCCAACAGCAATGCCGAACTGGTGGCTGACGCCGTCGCGCTCTTCGGCAGATCGGCCGCAGCGTCCGCCCGGACCTAGACCGAGCGGGGCTCGTCAGCGCCGGTCCCTTGGTAGACGTGCAGACCGTCGAAATCGGCCTTGCCGACCGCAAGGCCGCCATGGCGCAGTCCGGCATAGGCCATGCCCAGATGAAAGATCATGTTGGGCAGCGCGAAACGGGCCACATAGTCACCCGGCGCCTGAACCAACGCCGCTTCGCCTGCGGTGTGGCTGACCGATCGCGTCAGGTCTTCAGCCGCGATGGGCGCGATCAGAGCCGCGACCGCGCGCTTGAACCGCAGCAGGCTGTCGCAGGTGGCGGTGTCCGGAATCTCCGGCACCGTCAGTCCGGCCGGCGGGCAGAGCGCGCGTGCCGCAAACTGGATGGCGACGGCGAAATGAAACCCGGTGTCCAGCATGTCCGGCGCAAGGCGAACCGCCAGCAGCCGGTCAGGATTGTCTTCCCTCGCGCACCGCTTAATGAGATGCTCCGCCCGATCGAGATAGTGTGTGACCGACCGTGTGGTCGCCTCGGCAAGGTCGTTGCTCATCGGCCGATCCGTTCCAGCGCCAACAGCGATGGTGCCCCCTGCCGGGATCGAACCGGCACGACCAAGGTCGAGGGATTTTAAGTC
>CAZSFA010000063.1:0-15763 GCA_964606055.1 uncultured Oceaniradius sp.
CTCGGAGATGCCGTTGCCGCCATGCATGTCGCGGGCGTCGCGCGCGATGGCGAGTGCCTTGCCGCAGTTGTTGCGTTTGACGATCGAGATCATCTCGGGCGCCGCCTTGGCCTGGTCCATCAGACGGCCGACGCGCAACGACGCCTGCAGCCCCAGCGCGATCTCGGTCTGCATGTCTGCGAGCTTCTTCTGAAAGAGCTGTGTCTGGGCGATCGGCCTGCCGAACTGGCTGCGATCGAGGCCATATTGCCGAGCGGCGTGCCAGCAGGCTTCGGCCGCGCCCATCACCCCCCACGAGATGCCAAAGCGCGCGCGATTGAGACACCCGAACGGCCCCTTCAGGCCCTCGGCATGCGGCAGCAGCGCCTCCGGGCCGACTTCCACACCGTCCATCACGATCTCGCCGGTGACAGAAGCCCGCAGGGAAAGCTTGCCTTCGATCTTGGGGGCGGAAAGCCCGGTCATGCCCTTCTCAAGAACAAAACCCCTGATGTTGTTGTCGTGCGCTTCCGACCGGGCCCAGACGACGAAGACATCGGCAATGGGAGCATTGGAAATCCACGTCTTGGCGCCGGACAGCACATAGCCCGCATCGGTCTTGCGCGCGGTCGTCTTCATCGCGGCGGGATCGGAGCCAGCGTCAGGCTCGGTCAGGCCGAAACAGCCGATCCATTCGCCGGTCGCCAGTTTGGGCAGATAGCGCGCGCGCTGCGCGTCGGAGCCATAGGCGTGGATCGGGTACATCACGAGCGAGGACTGCACGCTCATCATCGAGCGATAGCCCGAGTCCACGCGTTCGACCTCGCGCGCGACCAGCCCGTAGGACACATAGCCCGCACCCACGCCGCCATGCTGCTCGGGTATCGTTACGCCAAGAAGGCCCATCTGGCCCATCTCGGCGAAGATCGCCGGATCGACGGTCTCCTCCCGATATGCGCGGGTGACGCGCGGGCGCAGCCTGTCCTGCGCAAACGCGCGGGCCGCGTCGCGGATCATCCGCTCGTCATCGCCCAGTTGATCCTCGAGCCGAAACGGATCGCCCCAGTCGAAGGTGGACAGGTCCGGCGCGTCCTTGCCACGCGGTGGTGTTGTGACGTTCATCTGATGCCTCTATCGAAACCCGAGTCGCGTGCCCGCGGCTCCTTGCGGTGTTTGCCGGCTTGGCCGTATCGGCCATGGCAAACCACACCATGTCCCCTCTTACGGCCCGGTTGACGCTGGTGACAGCGCCAAACGGGCAAATCAAGACCGTTGCCCATCTCCGCGGGACCTTATCGACCCGTCAGGTCCGATGTCGCCGGATAGGCGCCGTCGGCCGGTCCGTTTGAAAAGCTTTGAAGCGTCTGGCCGCCATCGACCAGCCACGCAGCGCCCGACACATGCGCCGCCGCGTCCGAGGCCAGAAACAGAACCACCTCGGCCACATCGACCGGTTGCCCGATGCGGCGCGTCGGGATCTTCCTGGCGAAGGCCTGGGCCGGGTTCGCATCCTCGTCTTCAAGGCCCGGAACGCCCAAGGCTGTCTCGATGACCCCGGGACACACCGCGTTGACGCGGATGCCATACGGGCCAAGGTCGAGCGCCGCCGCCTTGGTCAGCCCGATCGCGCCATGTTTGGACGTGACGTAGGCCGCACCGCCCGACAAGACGTCCCATCCGCCCATCGAGGAACCCATGTTGACGATCGCACCGCCACGCCCGCGGTCGATCATCGCCCGGGCGGTGTATTTCTGCACCAGGAACAGGCTGCTCAGATTGGTTGCCAGGACGTGATCGAAGTCCTCGTCGTCGATCTCGTGGACTGGCGCGACCACGCCGGCGACGCCCGCATTGTTAAAAAGGACATCGATTTGCCCCCATCGATCGATGGCCGCTCCGACGGCGAGACGGGCGCCCGTGGGTGTCGAAAGATCGGCCGCAACCGTACCGAACGCGTCGTCAGGCGCCATGCCGGGCAGAACCGCGTCCAGACGATCCGCATCGATGTCGGCCAACATCACCCGCGCCCCGCGCGCCGCAAACAGCTCTGCCGTGGCCAGCCCGATTGCTCCGGCGCCGCCGGTGACCAGAGCCACCTTGTCCGTGAAGTCCGTCATTGCTTTCTTCCCTTTTTCAGCGTGCCGGTTCGCCGGCTGGCGGGTCTTGCGGGTTCGGGTAGTCTCGCCATGAGCGCCTGGCGCGGAAGCCGATCGTCTGCTCTGCGCGTGTACTGTCGATCAGACCTGTGTGTCCCGCCAGCGGCAGGCGCAATTGCACGTCCGGCATATGTGTCGCCACGAGCGACGCGGTTGGCGCTTCGGAGTAGGTGTCGGCCGCGCACACAAACAGTCGCTCATGGCCCTCTATGTCGGCCCGCGCTGCCGCAACGAACGCGTCGGCCGCGTCGTGTGCGTCGACATAGGCAAACAGGTCGAGTGCTGCGTCGCTCGATCGCCTGCGCGGCCCGACCTCGCGCGCAAAACTGGCCGCGGTCTGCACCCATGGCAGCCTGAGACTGACTGCCGTGGTGCGTGTGCGGCGCACCCAAGCGTCGAGCATTTCCTCGCCCAGCCATTTCGACAGCGCATACATGTCCTGGGGCGCGACGGGGTGGCGTTCATCGACGGGCAGCCACGATATCTGGACCGGCATCGGCGCGAATGGAAGGCCGAGTACGCTGAATGACGAGGCATAGACAAAACGCTTGATACCATACGCCTCCGCCGCCGAAATTGCGTTGTACATCAAAGCGATATTGGTATCGAAGACGGTCTTGGGCGGCGATCCCGTCGGCCTCGGGATCGCCGCGCAGTGAACCAGGCAATCGGCGTCTCCGATCGCCTCCCGCGCTGCCTCCGGGATCGTCAGATCGGCGACGGCCACATCGATTCCCGCGCCGGCTTCGTGCGGGGTTTGGTCGATGCCCCGGACCGACCAGCCGGCGGCGGCGAACGCGCTGGCCACGTGTCGCCCGAGCAGTCCGGCCGAGCCCGTGACAATGACCCGGTCGCGCGCGCCGTTGTGCACCGCAGTGCGGTCGTTGCTGTCAGAGGTGGTTTGCATAAGACGCTTGACACCCTCCATCGTCCATGAATTTAATTCGTATACGAACAAATTATCCCGTCATCCGTCAACGGATATAGAGGGCTCGATGCGGCGGATTCCGGCGTCGTCCCACAATGTGAGGAGGCAGGACTATGCTCAAAACCAGATCAGCCAAACTGATTGCCGCTCTTGCCGGAGTGTCGATGGCGGCCATGTTGGCGGCGCCGACGAGCGCTCAGGCCGAGGACCTGAACATCGCGGCCGTATCGGGCTACTTCGCCCAGGGGTTCGGCGTGTCGATCGTCAACGGTCTTGAGAGAGCGCAGGAAGAACTCGGCGTCGGCGTTCAGATCGTCGACACGGGCCAGCGTGCGCTCGACTTCGAGGAGCAGTTCAACAACCTGGCGCGCAGCGGCGATTTCGACGTCATCCTGGTGATGGGCTGGGAGTTGGTCGACGCGCTGATGACGACCGCCGAAGCGCATCCCGATCAGCGCTTCGTCTTCATCGACGGCGTGCTTGAAAGCGACAACATCACCTACATCGACTTCATCGAGGAAGAAGGCTCGTTCCTCGCCGGCGCGCTGTCCTCCATGCTCGTCGAGGGCGGTGTGGACGGCTTTGACAGCGGCACCGATGTCGGGTTCGTCGGCGGGCGCGATATCCCGGTCATCCGCAACTTCCTGATGGGGATGGAGCAGGGCGTGGAGCAGGCCAGCGAAGACGTCGACATCTCAAGCGTCTTTGCCGGCACGTTCGACGATCCGGCGAAGGGTTCGGAACTGGCCATGACGCTCTACGGCCAGGGCATCGACATCATCTACCAGGCGGCCGGCCCGACCGGTGAAGGCGTGCTTCAGGCCGCGCGCGCGGCAGGCAAGTATGCGATCGGCGTGGACATCGACCAGTGTCCTTCCGCGCCAGGTCATATCCTTGCGTCGATGCTCAAGCGGGCCGACATCGCTGTGTTCGACCTGATCAAGGGCGAAGTCGACGGCAGTGCCCCGATCGAGCCTGGCACCGTCGAGGTCGGCGTGGCCTCGGGCGGGATCGAGTTGAAGGTCTGCGAGGACGTGCTGGACCGCATTCCGGCCGAAACGCTGGCCGCGCTTGAAGAGATGCGTGCCGGAATCGCCTCTGGCGACATCGACGTGGCACTGAACCGCTGATGTCGAACGTGGTCGGAAGCCCGGGCAGCCCCAACCGAACCCGCGGCTTTCGTCGCCTGGCTCGATGACCTGCGCTTCCGACCACACCTTTGTTGCCTGCGAGCATGGACCCTGACATGAACCATGCCGTCGAAATGATCGGGGTCAGCAAGCGCTTCGGGCCCGTAATCGCAAATGACAACGTCTCCTTCGCGGTCAGGAAAGGAGAGATCCACGCCATTGTCGGCGAGAATGGCGCCGGCAAGACGACGCTGATGAACATCTTGTTCGGGCTCTACCACCCCGATGCCGGCGAGATCCGGGTCGGCGGTGAACCGGTCGAGATGGATTCGCCCCGCCGCGCCATTGCCGCCGGTCTCGGCATGGTGCACCAGCACTTCAAGCTCGTGCCCTCGCTCACCGTCGCGGACAACGTGTTCCTCGGGATCGAGAAGACCCGCAACGGCCTGATCGACCATGCGGCGCAGGTGCGGGCGACGCGCGAGTTCTCGGACAGGTTCGGTCTTTCGGTCGACCCGGAGGCCACTGTCAATGACCTGTCGGTCGGCATCGAACAGCGCATCGAAATCCTCAAGGTGCTGGTGCGCGGCGCCGACGTGGTCATCCTCGATGAGCCAACCGCTGTGCTCACCCCGCAAGAGAGCCGCGACCTGTTCGGTACGCTCCGCCAGTTCACGACGCAGGGCATGACCGTGATCTTCATCTCGCACCATCTCGATGAAGTGATGGCCGTGTCCGATACCGTCACGGTATTGCGCGACGGCAATGTGGTCGGCACGCGCGCGACGGCCGAACTCAGCGAGGATGACCTGGTGCGCATGATGGTCGGCCGCAATGTGAGCTTCGACCGCCGCAAGCGCCCCCGCACCGATGGCGAGAACGTTCTGACGCTCAAGGACATCTGGGCGCGCGACAATCGCGGTCTTCATGCCCTGAAGGGCGTCAGCCTCGATGTGCGATCCGGCGAGATCGTGGGTGTCGTCGGCGTCGACGGCAACGGGCAGACCGAACTCGCCGAGGTGATATCGGGTCTGCGCCATGTCAGCCACGGCCAAATCGACCTGCATGGCCAGACCATACAGGACGGCGATCCGATGCTCGTGCGCCACGCCGGCCTTGCCCATGTGCCCGCCGATCGCCTGCATCGCGGCGTCGACAAGGCCGACACGATTGCCGGCAACATCCTGATGGGCCGGCAGGCCGATCAACCTTGGTCGAGAAACGGCGTCATCAACTGGCGCTACGTCCGCGAGAAGGCCGACGATCTGATCAAGCGCTTCGATATCCGCGCCAATGGCAGCCGCACGCCGGTCAAGACGCTGTCCGGCGGCAACATGCAGAAGGTGGTGCTGGCACGCGAGTTCTCCCGCGACATGCCGTTCCTGCTCGTCGATCAGCCGACGCGCGGCGTTGATATCGGCGCGATGGAGGGCATTCACGACGAGATCATGCGGCAGCGCAACGAGGGCGCGGCGATCCTTCTGATCTCGGTCCAGCTCGACGAGATCATGACGCTCGCCGACCGCATCCTCGTCATGTTCGCCGGAACCATCGTCGGCGAGGTGAACGCCGAAACCACGACCGAAGACGAGATCGGCTTTCTCATGGCGGGGCGCAGCGCCTCCGGCAACGACGAGACCGCGCTCGGGAAGGCATCATGAGCAGCCGCAGCGAAACCCGACCCACCGCCACGCCGCGAGCGCGGGCGCCCATGCCCGACTGGCTGCACTCGCTGCTTGGCACGTTGCTGGCGATCGCCATCGCGCTGGCCGGCGGCGCCGTGATCGCGCTGATGGTCGGCGAGAGCCCGGCGCACGTCTTCATGACGCTGCTGCGCGGTGCCTTCGGCGGACCGGACCGCATCGCCGGCTCGCTGTTGCAGTCCACACCGATCATCATATCCGGCGTTGCGGCCTGCATCGCCTTTCGTGGCGGGCTGTTCAATATCGGTGTTGAAGGCCAGCTCTACATGGGCGGGTTCGCAGCCGCCTGGGTCGGTTTCAGCTTCGCCATGCCGGCGCCGTTCCACGTCACGCTTGCGATCGCCGCCGCAATCGCCGCCGGAGCGCTGTGGATCCTGATCCCTGCCTTTTTCCGCGCCCGCTATGGGACCAACGAAGTCGTTTCGACCATCCTGTCGAATTACGTGGCGATCCTCCTGACCTCGTATTTCACGATCTTTGTTTTCAAGCGCCCCGGAGGGTGGTCGGAAACCGACCCGATCGCAACGACCGCGGAGTTGCCGCAACTGTTTGAGTTCTCCCGGCTCAACCTTGGCATCTTCATCGGCGTTGCGCTCGCGGTCGGCCTTCATCTGTTCCTGACGCGCACGACGGCCGGCTACTCGGTCTGCGCCATGGGGTCCAACCCGAAGTTCGCCGAGTATGGCGGCGTGCCGATCCGGCGGAACGTGTTCCTGATCCTGTTGTGCTCTGGCGCGGTCGGCGGGCTTGCCGGCGGTGTCGAAACACTCGGCGTGCATCATCGCTTCATGGAAGGTTTCGCGCCCGGTTTCGGGTTTGACGGCGTGATCGCCGCCCTGCTGGCCAACGGACATCCGATCCTGACGATCCTGACGTCGGTGTTCTTCGGTTCGTTGCGGGCGGGATCGCTCCTGATGGAAGTCGAGACCAATGCGTCGCGCGAACTGATCACGGTCGTTCAGGCCTTCATCATCCTGGCGGTTTCAGCGCAATTGCTTGTGCGCCGCAGGCGCGACAGCCAGGCCGGGGAACGCCGATGGAAGTACTAGGCGACATCTTCAACCTGGCGTTGATCGCGGCCACCCTGCGCACGACGGCGCCGATCCTGCTGGTCGCGCTCGGCGGCACGTTCACCACCAAGGCCGGCATCTTCAACATCGGGCTGGAAGGCCAGATGTTGATCGCGGCGTTCTTTGCGGTCCTGGGTTCGATCTGGACATCGTCGGCGCTCGGCGGGCTTTTGATCGGCATGGTCGCCGCGATGATCTTTGCCGGCACCTTCTCGCTTCTCGTGGTCACGCTGCGCGCCAACGAGGTGGTCGTTGGACTGGCGCTGAACATTCTTGCGGGCGGGCTGACGATTTCGCTGACCAAGGCCATCTTTGGCACGCGCGGCTCGATCGTGAACCCCGACATCGTCGGTTTCTCGCCGGTCAACATACCGGTCATCGACGACATACCCGGCCTCGATCGCGTGTTCTCGGGCTACACACCGCTCGTGTACCTGGCGTTCATCCTGGTGTTCGTGGTCTGGATCATCTTCTACCGCACGCGCATCGGCCTTTACATCCGCGTCACCGGCGAGAAGCCGGAGGCGGCCGAAGCGCTCGGCATCGATCCCAACCGCATGCAGCACATCGCCTCGCTGATGTGCGGCGCATTGGCCGGCATTGCCGGCGCGCACCTGTCGCTCGGCTACATCACCATGTTTGCCGAGAACATGTCTGCCGGGCGCGGCTTCATGGCGGTGGCCGTCCTGATCTTCTCCAATGGCGATCCGGTCAAGGTGCTGCTGGGGTGCCTGCTGTTCGGGTTCTCGGACGCGATGGCGCTGCGTCTCCAGACGTTCGGCTTCCCGTCCTATCTGGTGCTGACCGTGCCCTATGTCGTCACGCTGACCGCGCTGTTCATCCTCACCTACCGCCAGCGGCCGCGCATCATCCGCGAAACGCTGGAATCGATGTCGCTCGTGCGACGACAGGAACCGTAAGATGTCCGAAACCCACCGAATCATCCTCGACGTCGACTCCGCCGGCGACGACATCCTTGCCATCCTGTTCGCGCTCGGGCGGCCGGACATCACGCTCGAAGGCGTGACCACGGTGACCGGCGCGGCCGGCGGCATCGACCAGGTCACCAATGTCGTTTTGAACACGCTCACCATTGCCGGCCGGGACGATGTGCCCGTCGCAAAAGGCGCCCACCGGCCGCTGGTCGGCAACTCGAAACAGGACATGCAGGCGCCGGTGCATTTCGAGAAGCGGCTCAAGGACCGGTTCGGCGAGCGGCTCAAGGGGTTCAATCCGCCCGCGCCGACACCGTCGCGTGCGCCGATGGACCGACACGCGATCGACTTCATCGCGGACACCGTTCGCGGCGCGCCGGGCGAAGTCTCCATCGTCGCCACCGGCCCGCAGTCCAACATCGCCATGGCGCTGCGCTATGCGCCCGACATCGCCGACAAGGTCAAGCAGATCGTCGTGCTTGGAGGTTGCTTTCAGACACCGGGCAACATCACGCCGGTGAGCGAGTACAACATCTGGGCCGACCCGGAGGCGGCGCGCGTTGTCCTGCGGTCGGGTGCTCCGGTCATCCTGGTGCCGCTCGATGTTTGCGAGGACAACCGGGTCGCAACATCGATGCTGACGCGCGATGATCTGAACGACCTTGCCGAACTCTATCCCGACAGCCACGTCGCCCGTTACGTTCGTGAGACGTTTCCGATCTATGTCGACATCTGGCGCGAGTTCTTCGGCCTTGTCGGCTTTCCGCTGGACGATGCGATCGCGGTTGCGACCGTCACACACCCGCAGTTCTTCCAGATGAGTGCACCGTTGTTTGTCGATGTGGCGTTGCACGAACGCCTCGTGCGGGGCCAGACGGTTGCGTTTCGCGGTCACCAGATTCTGGACTTTGAAGGACCGAGCACGACGCGCATCTGCCATGGCCTGGATGGAGCCGCGTTTCTGCGGCTCTTCAAGGGCGCGATCGGCGCCCTGGACTAGGAGAAGACAATGACCGCGACGCCCGTTCTTCTCGACTGCGACCCCGGCCACGATGATGCCATCGCACTGGTGATGGCGCACAAGTCGCCCGACATCGATTTGCTCGGCGTGACGACCGTCTGCGGAAACGCAACGCTAGAGCGCACCACCGTCAACGCGCGCCGCATCATGCAGTTCATCGGCGCGGACGATACGCCCATTGCCGCTGGCTGCGAGCAGCCGCTCGCCCGCCCGCTTGTGCTGGGAACCGCCGACGGTCCAAGCGGCCTGGACGGCACGCCCGACCTGCCGGACGCGACCATGCCGCTGCACGATCTTCACGCGGTGGACTTCATTGCCGAGACGCTGAAATCATCGGACCGGCCGGTCACGCTCGTTCCGACCGGGCCGCTGACCAATATCGGGCTCTTTCTGCTCAAGTACCCCGAGCTTGCCGACCGCATCGACCGGATCGTGTCGATGGGCGGCGCGTTCTACCGCCGCAGCGAATACATCACGCCGACCGAGTTCAACATCTTCTGCGATCCGGAAGCCGCGAGCATCGTCATGAACAGCGGCATCGATGTCACGATGGTCGGGCTCGACGTGACGATGCATGTTCTGGTCGAGGAGCCGCAGTTTGCAGAACTGCGCAAGATCGACACGCCGCTCGGCAAGGTGGTGCTCGACTGGCTCGCCTTCTACGAAAAGCTGCATCGCGGCATCATGGGTGTGGGCGGCGCGCTGCACGATCCGCTGGCGCTGGCCGTCATCATCGATCCCGGCCTCATCGAAACGCGCAAGGCGCATGTCGCCGTCGACCTGACCGGAACGCACATGTTCGGTGCGACCGTTGCCGACTTCTGGAACGAACGGGGCGAGGCGCCCAACGTCAACGTCGCCAGCACGGTGGATGCTGATCGCTTCTTCGATTTGCTTTACAGACTGTTGCGCGCATAGCGCCGCCTGATTGTGGAGATGTTGCCATGACCGCGGATGTGTTCTCAGACCATCGCCACGACGGATCGATGCGGCTCGATGCCGACCGGACGGCGATCATCGTCGTCGACATGATCAATGAGTTTTGCAAACCGGGCGGCAAGATGGTCCTGCCCGGCTACGAACGGCTCATGCCCCAGCAGAACGCGATCATCGACGCCGGCCGTGCCGCAGGGGTGCCGATCGTGTGGATTGCGGACACGCACCGGGCCAACCTGCGCCGTGACCGGGAGTGGCTCAAGCGCACACCGCACAGTGTCGAAGGCACCTGGGGCGCGCAGATCATCGACGATCACACGATCCAGCCGGAGGATCGGCTGGTTCGCAAGTCGCGCTACTCGTCCTTCTTCCAGACGGATCTCGATCTGTTGCTGAGGGACACCATGATATCCCAGTTGGTCGTCTTCGGCGTCGTGACCAACATCTGCGTGCGCTCGACGGTTCATGATGCATTCTTCCTCGGCTATGAAGTGGCCGTGCCGCACGATGCCTGTGCCGGCACCGGCCCGCGTGAGCACGCTTCGAGCCTCTACGATATCGCCACCCATTTCGGCACGGTCTGCGACAGCGCCGAGATCGTGTCGGGGCTTGCCGGCGACGTGGTTCTGCAAAACCAGATCATGGAGGCATGACACCTTGAACCGCGACACCGGCGACGATCTGGAACCAAAAGAGCGGACCGATAATACCGGCACAAACGCACTGGCGGACCCGGACGCGCGGACCCAATCGGATGTTGCGCAAGAAGCGGCCGACACAGGCTTCCGGCTGGAGGCCCACAACGCCTATCTGATCCGGCTCGCCCACCAGCGTGCCACGCAGATCTTCCAAACGCTGTTTGAGGGGCACGCTGTCACGCCGACCCAGTTCGCCGTCATGGCCACATTGGTGCGTTTCGGCGAGATGCCGCAGAACCGGCTCAGCAAGCTGACCGGCATCGACACCGCGACGCTCAGCCCGATGGTTTCGCGCCTTGGACAGTTGGGTCATGTGCGCCGCACGCCATCTTCCACCGATCAGCGCGTCAATCTGATCGGCCTGACCGAATCGGGCGCCCGATACACGCTTGAGCTGTTGCCGCTTTCCAAGAAGGTCAGCGACATGGTGCTCGAGCCGCTCAAGCCGCGCGATCGGGAGCGTTTCATCGCGCTTCTCGCACAAATCATCGAATGACCGGAGAACCGAGAATCCATGGCCGAGTTTCCTATCCGTAAGACACTGCTCACCATTGAGGAGATTCACCACGATGGCGGCCCGCGCGCCGAGGCGCCGCGCAAACGCGCCGGCATGATCGCCGTCGTCGGAAATCCGTTCGCAGGTGCTTACCACGCGGAGCTTGAGGCGGCGATGGACGATCTCAAGCCGCTCGGCCTGATGATGGCCGAAAGGCTCGTGGACGCGCTCGGCGGCAAGGACGGGGTCGACGCCTACGGCAAGGGCGTGATCGTCGGCACCGCCGGCGAACTGGAGCACGGCGCGCTTTGGCATGTCCCCGGCGGATACGCGATGCGTGAAGTGCTCGGCGGAACCAAGGCCATCGTGCCATCCTCCAAGAAGGTCGGCGCGCCGGGCGCGCAGATCGACATCCCGATCGGGCACATCGACGCGGCCTATGTGCGCAGCCATTTCGATGCGATGGAACTGCGGGTTTCAGACGGTCCAAAGCCAGATGAAATGCTGCTGTGTCTGGTGATGGCCTGCGGCCCCCGCGTGCACAACCGCATGGGCGGTCTGGCGGCAGATCAGATTTCGGCTTTCGACGGACTGCGCTGACGGCGCCTGCCGACCGGGTCCGATCCGGCCAACCTGTTGGCGGACGTCGAGCCGCCCCGATTGATGCCGGTCAGGCGGCCGGCCTCGTCTTTCGCCGAAGCTCGTCGGTCTCATCGGTGCGGACCCTGAAGGTGTCCGCGTCCACGACGACGCCGAACATGTCGCGCGCCTCATCGATCGTGTAGTAGCCGAGCGCGACATCGGCCGCGATGTCGCCGGGCGGGCGTTCGAATGCCGGGCCATAGCCGCCACCGCCCGGCGTGCGGACCCGAACCCGGTCGCCGGGGCCGAGCGGAATATCCTGTGCCTTCGTGACGTGGGGCGGGCTGAAAGTCTGACCGTCACGGGTGACGCTGATCGAACCGGGCGAACCATCGGCGCCACCGAGCGCGCCTTGCGGTCCGAACCGGCCATGATCCATGACGAACGATGCCGTTGCCCGGCCCCTGAGCAGTTCGACCTCATAGTCGACGCCGAAACCGCCGCGCGCACGTCCGGCGCCACCGGACCCTTCGCGCAGTGCATAGCGGTGAAAGAGCACCGGAAAGACCTGTTCGTTGATTTCGACCGGCGGTGACTTGGAGATGCCGATCGTCGAGCATCCATTGGTCAGGCCGTCACCACTGGCATATCCGCCATAGCCGCCGCCGCTGATCTGATACATCACATAGTCGCGCCCCACCGCCGGATCGTGACCGCCAAGGGCGAAGTTGCCGCTGGTGCCGGCGGGAGCGGCGGTCACCTTTTCGGGTATCGCCTGGACGAGCGCCGCGAACACCGCCTCGGCGATGCGCTGGGAGACCTCTGCCGCGCATCCCGAGACCGGACGCGGATAATGGGCATGCAGGAACGTGCCTTCCGGATCGGCGATCTCAAGCGGTTCGAATGCGCCGGCGCTCAGCGGGACATGCGGAAAGATGTGGCGCATCGCCAGATAGACCGATGAGTGCGTCGTTGCCAGAACACAGTTCATCGGCCCCGCGCAGGGCGGGCTCGAGCCGGCAAAGTCAAACACCAGGCGCGCGTCCGGCGTGCGTGTCACGGCCAACGCGATGCGCAGCGGCTCGTTGACGATACCGTCGGAGTCAATGAAGGCTTCGCCGTGCCATGTGCCTTCGGGCATGGTCTCGACGGCTGCGCGCATCTGCCTGGCGGCGCGCGTTCTGACCTCGGCGATCGCTGCGTGCACGACGTCGTCGCCATATCGGTCAAACAGCGCGTGAAGACGCTCCGCACCGACCATCAGCGCCGCATACTGGGCCTTGATGTCACCCACACGCTGTTCGGCAACACGAATGTTGGAAGAGATGACCGCCATCAGTTCGGGATCGAGCACGCCGCGCTTGAAAAGCTTGATCGGCGGAAAGCGCAGACCTTCCTGTTCCACCGATGTGGCCGATGCCGAAAACCCGCCGGGAACCGCGCCGCCGATGTCGGGCCAATGACCGACGTTTGACAGCCAGCACGCGATCCGGCCGTGGCGGTAGAACGGCATGGCAAACCGCACGTCCATCAGGTGCGTACCGCCCAGATAGGGGTCATTGACGGCGTAGACGTCGCCCTGTTCGGGCGGAAGGCAGCGCCCATCGGCGATCATGGCGATCAACGTCGCGGTTGAAGCCTGCATCGTGCCGACGAAGACCGGTAGGCCGTGCATGCCCTGGGCGATCAGCGCGCCATCCTCGGCCGCGTAGATGCCGTCCGACCTGTCATCGGCTTCCGCGATGATCGGAGAAAAGGCCGCGCGCGAAAACGTCAGGTCCATCTCGTCGCAGACCTGTTCCAGACCGGCCTGGATGACCGTCAACGTGACCGGATCGATGTCTGAACTAGCAATCGGCACGGCCGGCCCCGTCAATGTCGATGATGATGTTGCCGAACCCGTCGCCGCGCGCGGTGTCGGTTGGCGGAACGACGGTCGTCGTGTCGAGTTGTTCGAGGATAGCCGGTCCATCCAGGCGCACGTCAACCGGCAAACGACGCCGGTCGTACACGGGCGTATCGTACCATCGATCGTCGAAGAAGACGGGCCGCCGCTCGATCAGCGCATCGCCGATCTGTACGACGTGCTCTTCGGCCAGGCTGAGCGCGGCGATGTTCGGCTTGGCGCGCGTGCCGATCACTGAACTGTGGATCGCCACCAGATTGGCCTCAACGCCCGGCAGCCGGACCTGGAAACGGGCGAAATAGGCCTCTTCGAAGCGGCACTGAAGTTCCTCGCGCGTGATGCTATCGGAGGGAAGCGGCACGCTGATGAGGTGTGTCTGGCCGACGAACTGCATGTCGGCGCTGTGCTCGACGCGGATCGATTGCGGCGCCACCGCTTCGCCGGCCAACAGCTTCTGGCCGGCCTCGGCATGGGCCTTGAGCACCGCATCCAGTTCGCCGTCCCCGAGGTCCGCGACGCGGCGGTTGAGGCCGGCGACAAAATCGTGGCGCAGGTCGGCGACCGCGCATCCCATCGCGTTGGTGATGCCGGGAAGCGCCGGAATGAGCACGCGCGGTATGTTCAGCTCGCGGGCCACGGCCGCCGCATGCAACGGCCCGGCCCCGCCGAAGGCGAACAGCGCGAAATCGCGTGGATCCTGACCCTTGGCCACCGAAACCATGCGGATGGCGCCGGCCATCTTGAGGTTGGCGACGCGCAGGATGGACTGCGCGGCGGTCACCGCATCCTGGCCCAGTCCGTCTCCCACATCCCGCGCGATCGCGTCAGAGACGAGCGCGCTGTCAGCCGGCTCGCCCACCGACAAGAGGCGTGTCGCACTCAGGCGCCCGAGCAACAGGTTGGCATCGGTGATGGTCGGCCGGTCGCCGCCGCGACCGTAGCAGATCGGCCCCGGACGGGAGCCCGCGCTCTGCGGCCCGATGCGCAAAAGACCGGCATCATCGAGGTGGGCGATCGATCCGCCGCCGGCGCCGACCGTCTGAACATCGACCATCGGCAGATGGATTGGCATGGCGTACTCGAGTTCGATCTCATTGGAGACCATCGGCCTGCAATCGCGAACCAGCGCGACATCGGTCGATGTCCCGCCCATGTCGTATGTGATGATGTTGTCGACGCCGGCCTGCGAGGCGGTGTAGGCGGCGGCGATGACACCCGATGCGGGCCCCGACATCACGGTTCGCGCCGCTTCCCGGCTCACATGGGCGGACGAAGTCGTGCCACCGTTGCCGGTCATCACGAGAAAATCGCGCGCGTAGCCGGCATCCCGCAGCGCCGACCGCATGCGGGCCAGATACCGCTCCAGCACGGGTTCGACCGACGCGTTGACCGCAGCGGTCACGCCGCGCTCATACTCCCGCGGTTCTGACAGCAGGGCATGGCCGGCTGTGATGTATGGTGTCGGCCACACGGATTTGGCCGCCTGCATGGCACGCTGCTCGTTTTCAGGGTTCTTGTACGAATGCAGGAAGTGGATGACGAGCGCCTCGCAGCCGGCCTCCCGCAGCCGCATCGCGGCCTCGGTGACCTCGTCGGCGTCGACCGGCGTGCGAATGGCGCCGGTCGCCTCGGTGCGTTCGTTGACCTCAAGGCGCAGATCGCGCGGCACGAGCGGCACGAACCGGCCGAACAAGCCGTAGGCCTGCGGCCGTGTCCTGCGCCCCAGTTCGATGACGTCGCGGAAACCCGCCGTCGTGATGAGCCCCGTCTTCGCGAGCCGCCGCTGGAGCAAGGCGTTGGTCGTGGCCGTGGTACCGTGCACGATCAGGTCGATATCTGCGACGGGTACCGCGCCGCCGGTCAGCGCCGTCAGGACGCCGACCGATTGGTCCTGCGGTGTCGTGGGTGTCTTGGATATGCTGATCGTGCGGGTTCGCTGATCGACGATCATGAGGTCGGTGAACGTGCCGCCGACGTCGACACCGGCGACCACCTCTCCTGCATCCGGCGATTTGGGCGGGTTTGGCACTTGGATCCCGGGTGGTTGTGGCCGCGTGGTCCGCGTGTTTCCTGTTGAGCGTGTGACACCGGGTGCCAACGCGGGCGCGCGCCGATCGGTCGATTTTCCGCTTGCTGGCCAGGTGGTTGGCGGTCGCGCTCCGCTCTACGAGCGATGATCCGCAGACTGCCATTGAGCCGGCTTCGCGCGAGCGTCGACCGGCA
>CAZSFA010000064.1:0-15671 GCA_964606055.1 uncultured Oceaniradius sp.
GGCCAGCCGACGAAACCGTCGCCGCCAAGAACTGCGATTTTCATGATCCCGATCCCGATTCTCAAAGGTGCCTTCAGCGTGGATGCGTGCCGGTCGCCCGGCCCGAAGGCACCACCAGATAGCAATTTGGCACACACCAGCGCTTCGCCGAAGCGCCGGTGCAGTCCAGCGATGCCGCTTCGTCTAATGCCCGTTGATGACATTCGTGACAAAGACGGCCCGTCTATAAGCGCGGCGATGCCGTGACGCCAGTCTTGCCTCACCTGCGACAAATCAGCTATCGTTGACCGATCCGCGCCACGCGGGAGAGTTCGGGCCATCGGGACCCGGCGCCGAAGGAGCAACCGCCCCGGAAACTCTCAGGCAAATGGACTGTGTGGCGTTTGACAGATCTGGAGAGTGGCAAGCGCGCCTTTTTGCGGTTGCCCACCGAAGGAGAAAGCTCGGCGCCGGATGGTCCGGTGTTGTGTCGCAAGCCAAACATGGCGGCGGCCGGCGGGCAAAGCTCTCAGGTTTCCTGACAGATGGGGCACGCGATTGCGGATCGCCATGGGCGTCCGTGCGTGCAGTCAGGAGGCCGAAATGGCATCAATCGGAATCATCGGCGCCGGCATCACCGGCATCACGACCGCATGGGCGCTGACCCGGCGCGGGCATCAGGTGACGGTCTTCGATCGCCAGCGCTACGCGGCGATGGAGACAAGCTTTGCCAATGGCGGCCAGCTTTCAGCCTGCAACGCCGAGGTTTGGAACCACTGGGGCAACATCGTCAAAGGCCTCAAGTGGATGCTGCGCGCCGACGCGCCGCTGCGCTTCCCGCTGACGCCGTCCTGGCACAAATACAGCTGGATGGCCGAGTTCCTCGCCAACATCCCCAATTACGAGCGCAACACCGTCGCCACCACCCGCATGGCGATCGCCGCCCGCGAGCACCTGTTCGCCATGGCGCGCGAGGCCAATGTCGCCTTTGATCTCGAAGAGCGCGGCATCATGCACATCTATGGCGACCCCAAAGCCTATGCCCATGCAACGGGCGTCGGCCGCCTACTGGCGCTCGGCGGCCTGAACCGCCGCACCATCACACCCGAGGAAATCCGCGCGATCGAGCCGACCCTGCGCGGCGATTTCGTCGGCGGGTTCTTCACGCGCGACGACAGCACGGGCGACATTCACAAGTTCACGACCGGGCTTGCCAAGGCGTTCATCGATCGCGGTGGCGTGATGATCAACGAAGCGCGGGTCGACCGCGCGCAGCGATCCGGCGAAGGCGCGACGGTATCGTTCACGCAGGACGGCGCCCGGCATGAGGAACGCTTCGATGCCGTCGTCGTGTGCGCCGGCGTTGGCAGCCGCGCGCTCGCCGCGCAACTGGGCGACCGGGTCAATGTCTACCCGGTCAAGGGCTATTCGATCACCGTGCATCTGGACGACATCGAAAGCCGCAAGGCCGCGCCCTGGGTGAGCCTGGTCGACGACGACGCCAAGATCGTCACGAGCCGGCTTGGCGCCGACCGCCTGCGCGTGGCCGGCACGGCCGAGTTCGCCGGTTTCGATCGCGACATTCGCGACGCGCGCATCCGGCCCTTGATCGCATGGTGCGAACGCCATTTCCCGGCCATGAGCACACGTCAGGTCACCCCTTGGGCCGGCCTGCGTCCGATGATGCCCGACATGATGCCGCGTGTCGGCCCCGGCCGCGCGCCCGGTGTCTACTACAACACCGGCCACGGCCATCTGGGCTGGACGCTCAGCGGCGCGACGGCCGAGACCATCGCCGCGCGCATCGATGCCGACATGCCGGTCGCCGTGCCGCAGGGCTTGCCGATGGCGGCGGAGTGACGGGCTGCGGCCGCCCCCGGCACGGGCGCGGCCGCATTTCAACCGAATGTGAGTTTCTGTTGACACCCGCACCGCCTAGAACGGCTCCATGGACGCCCGTGACCTCGACGTTTGCCTGCGGCGCCGCCGCTTCCTGACCGGGGCCGCGGCCGGCATCGCGCTGAGCGCGGCCGGCCCGCTGGCCGCGCGCGCCGCAACACCGCCCATCAAGGGCGTCGTCGAACTCTATACCAGCCAGGGCTGCAGCTCCTGCCCGCCTGCCGATGCCGGCCTGGTCGAACTGGCGCGCGACCCCGAAGTGCTGGCACTGGGATTTCACGTCGACTACTGGGACTATCTGGGCTGGACGGACACGCTGGGCAGCGCCGCCCACTCCCAACGCCAGCGTCGATATGCGGCCGCGATGGGCGAACGCACGGTCTATACGCCTCAGGCCATCGTCAACGGACGCTCGCACATCAATGGCGCCCGCACCGGGATCGTGCGTGACAAGATCGGCAATTATGCCGGTGGCGGCATGGGGCTGGACATCGCTGTCGACGTCGAGCGCAGGGACGACCGCATCGCCATCGGCGTGGGCCGGGGCGCCAAACAGCCGGGCATCGATTGCATCATGACGCTGGTCTTCTTCAGCGCCCGGACGCCCGTCGAGATCATGCGCGGCGAAAATGCCGGGCGCACGATGACCTATGCCAACGCGGTGCGCGGCATGCAGACACTGGGCATGTGGGACGGCCACCCGTTCGAGGTGCAACTGCCAATCGACAAGCTCGACGATCATGAGGCTGACAGCTGCGCGGTGCTGGTGCAGATGCAGACCGCCGACGGGCTGCCCGGCGCGATTCGCGGGGCCGCCAATCTGGGCACCGTCAAGAATGGCTGACGCCGGCGCCGGCTCGATACCGAAGGCCCGCAAGACCGGAGCCGCGCGGTGTCGGGGCTGGGGGCAACAGATGTTCCAACACCATCACGGATCCGGTCAGCCGATGGCGGACGCGGGCATTGCGGCCACCGGCATCGCATCCACCGGGCCGGGCCTGGTACCGGTGGAGCGATGAGCGCGATTGTGCCCGTGATCACGGCGCAGGTGTGGTCAATCTGCGGCGAAAAGACGGCATCCCATCACGCTTGATGCGTGTCGCTGCGGCAATGTTATCTTTCGTCAACGCGCCGCTAACCGCGCGTTAACCAATCAAGCCGCGCACGCGATCTTGCCGCACCGGTCCGGCGGCTTGCACCGACACGCAAAAGCGGCAAGCATGGCAGCGTGTGGCGCAGCGGCGCGCCCCGGCGGAAAAAAGGAGGGGGATCATCTCAAGTTCCGACGACGAACAGGCGCGACAATCGCCAAGGCCCGCCGGCGACAATGTCGTGCCGCTGAACGCCGCCCGCCAGCAACGACAGGCAACCGAGGTCCGATTCGACCGGCGCGAGCTGGACCAGATCCTGCGGGTATACAGTTTCATGGTCGCCGGCGGCGAATGGCGCGATTACGGCATCTCGCACCTCAAGGACCGCGCGGTGTTCTCGGTTTTCCGCCGCACGTCCGAGATGCCGCTCTACCGGATCGAGAAGGATCCCAAGTTGGCGCGGCGGCAAGGCGCCTACAGCGTCATCAACGCGTCGGGCATGGTGCTCAAGCGGGGCCACGATCTGGGCCAGGTGCTGAAGATGTTCGACCGGCAGATCCGGCTGGTGCAGTCCAACTGAACCGAACCTGACGCGCCGGGCGCCGAACCAGCGGCGTGCCATCCTCGCCTTTCAGGGCGCGCGATACAGCGTGCCCGGATAGCTGGCGGCATCGGGGGCGGTCTCGTTCGCCTCGCCCAGCGGGCGCTGCAGCATCACGGTGTCGAGCCAGGCGCCATGCTTGAAACCGGTGCCCGGCGCGGTGCCGATATGCTCAAAACCAAGCCTCTCATGCATGCGGATCGAGGCCAGATGGCCGGAACCGCCGACAATGGCGATCATCCGCCGAAAGCCGAGCTGTTCGCAGCGCGCGATGATCCGCGCCGTCAGCGCCTTGCCGATTCCCCGTCCACGCACGTCCGGCGCCAGATAGACCGAGTTCTCGACGGTCCAGCGATAGGCGGGACGGGCCTTGTAGGGTCCGGCATAGGCGTAGCCGATCACGCGCCCGTCGGCTTCGGCCGCGACCAGATACGGGTAGCCCTGCGCGGTGATCGCCGCATGGCGCCGCAGCATCTCGGCCGCGTCGGGCGGTTCCAGTTCGAAGCTCGCCGTCTCGTGGCGCACCGCGTGATCGTAGATCGCGGTGATCGCGGCAATGTCGGCCGGCGTGGCGTCCCGAATGGTGGCGGAAGCGGTCATCGTCAATGGTCGTTGTGGTTCCGGGCCAGCCAATCAGAGCTTTGCGCAAAAGAAAAGGGCGGCCCGAAGGCCGCCCCGATCACTGTGCGTGGGCGCTTCGCTCACTCCTGGTTCATGAAACCCAGGAGGTTCAGGATATGGATGAACATGCTGATGAAGCTGCCGTAGAGCAGGAAGGCGCCGAAGATCGACTTGCGGGTCTCGACCGCCTGACCATCGCTGGCCACGTACATCTGTTTGATCTCCTGCGTTTCCCACGCGGTGATCGCCGAGATCAGCACAACGTAGATCGCCGAGAAGCCGAAGCTGACCCACGGGCTGATGGCGGAACCAAACAGCGACATGACGATCGTCACGCCCATGGCGATGAGCAGGCCGATCATGGCCATCACGGCGAACTGGCCGATGCCGGTCAGGTTGCGCTTGGTCGTGTAGCCCAGAAGGCTCATGGAACCGAACAGCGCAGCGGTGATCGCAAAGGCCTGTGCCACCAGGCCCGGCGCCACGTTGAGATAGGCGACCACCATCGGCGCGATGGCCAGTCCCCAAAGGACGGCGTAGGCCCAGTAGGCGGCATGCGCCATGGTTTCGCTTTTGGCGTTGAGCACCATGCGCGGACCAAACCAGCTGAAGGCAATGATGCCGATGAAGAACAAAATGCTCAGGCTGCTGAGCACGCTCAGAACGCCCGGCATCTGCGCCACGCCAAGCGTGACGACCGTGGTCATGGCGATGCCGAGTGCCATGTAGTTGTAGACGCGGACCATGTAGGCACGCAGGCCCTCATCGATGCTGGCGTCATAGGTGCGGGCGCCATAGCCCGATTGTGATTGAACGTTGCGGAGTTCAGCCATCGTTTCCTCGTAAAGCCTGTTCGTCCCGTCGGGTGTCCGGCCGCATTGGGCACGCGCCGAGGCGCCGCTGGCGGGACTCCAGCATGCCTGCGCATAATATGAGGCGGTGATGCTGGTTTTACAAGATTTTCCGGCGCGCCCAGGCGTCATCACGCAGGCCATCAAGCAAAAGCCGGCACCGCTTGCGTGCCCGCATGGTTAACCGGAGGTAAACGCCGCTCCCTAAAGATTGCGCAAAACCGGCGCCGCCTTCTGGCCCAGCACGCGCCATGTGCCGGCAAGGCCGAACCCGACGGTCAGAACCAGCGCCGCGATCACCGTCGCCAGCGCGATCTCGGGCCGGAACGCCCATGGCAGCGTCATGATCTGCGTGACGATGAACCAGGCCGCGAAACCACCCGCCGAAAGGGCAAAGACCGCCGTGGCAAAGCCCAGTATGGCGTATTCGGTCACGAACGTGCCGATCAGCGTCTTGCGCGTTGCGCCCAGCGTTTTCAGGACCACGGCGTCGTGCGCGCGCGACCGGTTGCCGGCGGCGAGCGCACCGGCCAGCACCAGGACCGACGCGATCAGCGCCACGGCGGCAGCCGCGCGAATGGCCGTCGCCAACTGCGCGATCACACGATTGACGATGTCGATGGCATCCTTGACGCGCACGGTCGTGATCGCAGGGAACGCCCGCGTCACGGACGACAGGATCGCCGCTTCGTCCTCGGCGGCCGCGTCGGGCATGGTCAGCGTCGCCAGCCAGGCGTGCGGCGCGCCGGCAAACGTGTTGGGCGAGAACACCATGATGAAATTGATCGCCAGCGACTCCCATTCCAGCTGGCGGAAGCTGGCGATCGTCGCCGTGATGTCGCGGCCGAGCACGTTCACCGTGATCGTGTCGCCGAGTTCAAGGCCAAGTTCCCGGCCCTCTTCGGCCGAAAACGAGACCAGAGCATCGCCAGAATGGTCGGTAGGCCACCATGCGCCGTCCGAAAGCGTCGAGTTGGCCGGAACATCGGTGGCATAGGTGATACCCCGGTCGCCTTCGAGCACCCATTCGCTCTCCGGCGGCAACTCGATCTCCCGCACGTCGACACCGTTGAGCGCCACGAGCCGGCCGCGCAGCATCGGCACACGCACCAGTTGGGCGTCGGCGCCCGCCTCGGTCTCGACCAGTTCGGCGAAATCGTCGACCACCGCGCTCTGGATGTCGACGAAGAAGAAGTTCGGCGCCTGCTCCGGCAAATTGCCGGCGATCTGCTGGCGCAGATTGGTGTCGATCAGCGCAAGGCTGACCAGCAGCGTCAGGCCCAGGCCCAGCGCGAGGACCACCGATGGCGTGAGCGCGCCGGGGCGATGGATATTGGCGATCGCCATGCGCAGGCTGGCGCCGCGCACCCGGCCGACGCGACGCGCCAGCGCCTGAAGGCCGAACGAGACGATCCGCAGCACGATGAACGAAAAGACGACGCCGCCAAGGAACAGGACGGCGATCAAGCGCTGATCGGAGAACCAGACCGCAAGCCCGGCAAGAAGCACCGCGGCAATCGCCGCCGCCGTGCTGTAGGCGGCCGGCGGCAGGCCGGCGCTGGCGATCGTCTGGTTGCGGAAGAGGTTCGAGGCCGGGATGCGCCGCGCCCGCCCCAACGGGATCAGGGCGAACACGAAGACCGTCAGGACCGCGAAGACCACCGCCATTGCCAGTGCGCCCGGATAAAGCCCGGTCGTCTGCGGCAGCGGAATGATGCCGGCCAGCGCCGCCTTGGCGACGAAGGGCGACAGGACGGCGAGCACCAGGCCGACCGCCATGCCCAGAAGCGCGATCATCAGAATCTGGATGAGATAGATCGACGTGACCAGCGAGCCCGGCGCCCCAAGGCACTTGAAGGTCGCAATCACATCGCGCTTTGAATCGAGAAACGATCGCACCGCATTGGCAACGCCGACACCGCCGGTGACCAGCGCGGTCAGGCCGACCAGAGTGAGGAACTGCGCGAAGCGGTCGACATTGGCCGCCAGCGCGGGGGCGGCATTGGCGCGGGAACGCGGATCCCAGCCAGCCGACGGGTGCGCCTCACTCGCCTGACGGATCACCTGGTCGATCCGCGCATCGGATACGCCATCGCCCATGCGAACCTTGTAGACATGATTGACCAGCGATCCGGGCTGGATGAGTCCCGTCGCTTCCAGCGCTTCGAGCGGCAGGATCAGGCGCGGCGCAAGGCTGAGGCCGTCCGACAACGCATCAGGTTCGTTCAGAACGGCGCCCCGAAGTTCAACCCTCGCATTGCCGAGCAGGATCTGCTCGCCCGGTGCAATGCCGAGGCGATCGAACAGGATCGGCTGCGCGACCGCGCCCCACACACCATCCACCCGGCCAAGCGCGTCGATGCCGAGCGCTGGCTCGGTGACGAAGTCGCCGTAGAGCGGATAGAGATCGTCGACGGCCTTGAGTTCGACCAGCGCCTGATCGGACTGGTCGGCCAGACGCGCCATCGAACGGGTGGTCGCGCTGTGCGCCACGTCGCCGAACTGTTCGAGCGTCGCCTGCTCTTCGGCCGTCGTCGTTCGATGGATCAGCTCGAACCGCACATCGCCGCCAAGGATCGTCCGGCCCTCGGCCTGGATGCCCTGCGTGATCGCATCGCTGACCGCGTTGACGCCGCCGATCGCCGCCGTGCCCAGCGCGATGCAGGCAAGGAACACATAAAAGCCCGAAAGCCCGCCGCGCAGTTCACGCAGCGCAAAACGGAAGGCCAGAGCAGCCGATTGCATCATCGTCATTCGGCGGCCATCCGCTCGGCGTCGGCGAACACCTCGCCCGACCGCACGCGGACCTGCCGGTCGCACCGCCCGGCGAGCGCCACATCATGGGTGACCAGCACCAGCGTCATGCCGCGATCGCGTTGCGTGGCGAAGATGAGATCGGCGATCTGGCCGCCCGTGGTCTGGTCGAGATTGCCCGTCGGCTCGTCGGCGATCAGGATCGCCGGCTGGGGCGCAAGCGCCCGCGCGATGGCCACGCGCTGCTGCTCTCCGCCCGACAACTGCCCCGGATAGTGCGTCAGGCGATGGGCGAGGCCGACAGCATCCAGTTCGGCGCGGGCCCGGTCGAACGCGTCGGCCACGCCGGCCAGTTCGAGCGGCACGGCGACGTTTTCCAGCGCCGTCATGTTGGCGATCAGGTGAAAGGACTGGAAGACAAAGCCGATGTTGCGCCCGCGAAACTGGGCGACATCGTCCTCGCTCATCGTTTCAAGCTGCGCGCCGGCAACCGCGACCTGACCGGCATCCGGCCGCTCCAGCCCCGCCAGCACCATCAAGAGCGTCGTCTTGCCCGAGCCGGACGGACCGACCACGCCGACCGCCTCGCCCTTGGGCACCGACAATGTGACATCCTTGAGCACCTGCACGGCGCTCTGGCCGCTGCCGAGCCTGAGATTGACACGATCAAGGGCGATGACGGGTTCAGACACGGGCGGACCAACCTATATGAGCGAATGAAATGGCGGACGGGCGATGAACGTCACGGTTAAATGGGGAAGCATATGGGTGCATTCAAATCACTGATACGCCGTCTCGGCCTTGCCGGTTTTGTGCTGGTCTGTCTTGCCGCCGCGGCAACCGCCGAACCGGCACGGGTCGTCGCGTTCGGCGACAGCCTGATGGCCGGCTTCAACCTGCCGCCCGGTGCCGATTTTCCGACACGGCTGGAGGCGCAGTTGCAGGCCGAGGGCCATGATGTGGCGATCGTCAACGCAGCCGTCTCCGGCGACACGACATCGGGCGGTCTGGGGCGGCTGGACTGGTCGGTGCCGGACGGCACCGATCTCGTCATACTCGAACTGGGCGGCAACGACGCCCTGCGCGGCATCGATCCGGCGCTCACCCGCGACAATCTCGATGCCATGATCGCGCGCCTTGTCGAACGCGGCATCGACGTGATCCTTGCCGGAATGCTGGCGCCGCCGAACATGGGCGATGATTACGCAGCCCGGTTCAACCCGATCTTCCCCGATCTTGCCGCCCGGTACGATGTCCCGCTCGACCCGTTCTTCCTTGAAGGCGCGATCACCGTCGACGGCATGATGCAGGCCGACGGCATCCATCCCACCGCCGCCGGCGTCGATGCCATGGTCGCGCGCTTTGCCCCGTTGATGCGGCAATGGCTCGATGACCGCGCCAACCGAACCTGAAGCGATCGCCGGTCTGTCAACCGGATCGATGATGGATTGGCGCTTTGCGCCGTTGGGTCTTGCACCGTTGGGTCTTGCGCTTTGGTCCTTTGCGTGATTCGCTTTGACCGAGGCCGTGGTGATTTGCTGTCCACCGATGGCGCGATCCACTGCCCGCCACATCGGGGGACACGATCATGCCGCGCCTTTTCGCCGCTCTTGAAATCCCTCACCAGGCCGCACTCACCATGTCGATGTTGCGCGGGGGCCTGCCCGGCGCCCGCTGGATCGACATGGAGAATTACCACCTGACGCTGCGGTTCATTGGTGACATCGAACATCACACCGCCGACGAGATTGCCGATGCGCTCGGCCGCGTTCGGCGGCGGCAGTTCACGCTCGGTTTGTCCGGCCTTGGCGCATTCGGCGGCAAGAAGCCGCATGCCGTTTTCGCCGTGCCGACCGCCTCGCCCGAACTCGTCGACCTGCAAGCGGAAATCGCGCGCACCTGCCGCCGGTTCGGCATCGCGCCCGATCCGCGCAAGTTCACCCCGCATGTCACGCTGGCGCGCCTGCGCGGCACGACGCCGGCCGCCGTCGCCGATTACCTGTCCCTGCGCGGCGGCTTTTCGGTGCCGCCCTTCAAGGTGACGCGGTTCGTCCTGATGTCGTCGCGCGATTCGGTCGGCGGCGGACCCTACATCACCGAGGAGCGCTATGCGCTGTCGCCGGACATCGTGCCGGCGATGCGCGTGACCAGCGCCTCGGCGCCGGCATTGATGTCGCGGTAGACGCTGGCAAAGCCGTCATCGTCGCCGAAATACGGATCGGGCACGTCGCGCAGATCGCCCACCGCGTGCCCGAGATAAAGATCGATCACCGCCGCGTTGTCGAAGGCGGCCATTCGCGTCAGGTTCTGGACGTTGGTGTGGTCCATGCCCAGGATCAGGTCGAACGTATGGAAGTCCTCGCGCGTGACCTGCCGCGCGCGCTGGCCTGAGATGTCGACGCCCTGCGCGGCGGCCGCCGCAATCGCGCGCGGATCGGGCGGTTCGCCGATGTGCCAGTTGCCGGTGCCGGCCGAATCGATGCGCACGCGGTCGCCCAGTCCCTTGTCCTCCAACGCCCGGCGAAACGCGCCCTCGGCCATCGGCGAGCGGCAGATATTGCCCAGACACACAAAAAGAACCTGCATCACCATCTTTCCGTTTGACCCCGCGGCTGTAGATAACGCCTTGGCACAGAGTGCCCGAATACAAGCAAAGATGGGAGAGGGTCCATATGGCAAAAGCAACGCTGACAACGGCTGAGATCGGCGCCGCGCTGGAAGATCTGGGCGGTTGGACGCTCGAGGACGGCGGCAAGGCGATCGTCAAGACCTTCAGGTTCGGCGACTTCATCACCGCCTTCGGCTTCATGAGCGCGGCCGCGCTGACCGCCGAGAAGATGGATCATCACCCAGAATGGTCCAACGTCTACAGCCGCGTCGAGGTGCGCCTGACGACCCATGATTCAGGTGGCGTGACCGCGCTCGACATGGCGCTCGCCGCCGCGATGGACAAGCTGGCCGGCTGATCACGACATCTTGAAACGCTCCGAACCGGCAACCATGTCCCTTTGAGGTGAACGCAAGACAGGACCGACATCGGCATGGATGACGTGAAAATCGGCGAGATCCTCGAACCCGGAACCCGGGAGGACCAGTCGAGGCAGGAGCGCCGGGTGCGTTCGCGGTTCTGGCCCAAGCTCAAGCGCTATGCGCGCCACATTCCGTTCATCGAGGATGTCGTTGCCGGCTATTTTTGCGCGCTCGATCCCAGGACACCGATGCGCGTGCGCGGCATTCTTCTGGCCGCGCTGGCCTATTTCATCCTGCCGCTGGACTCCATTCCCGACTTCCTTCTGGGATTCGGCCTGGGCGATGACATCGCCGTGCTGACCGCCGCATTCGCCGCGGTCGCGGGCAACATCACCGAGGCGCATCGCGCCGCCGCCCGCAAGGCGCTGGCCGAGGAAGAGATCGCGACCGGCAACGACGAAGACGACGCGCCCATCATCGACGGCGAGGCTTCACGCACCGCCGGCTGACGCCTCAGAAGTCGGTATCGACCTGCGCGTCCATTTCGAGCGCGCGCCTCAGCCGACCGAAGGCGAGCCGGATGCGCGACTTGACGGTCCCCAGCGGCAGTCCGGTCTCGTCGGCGATCTGGCTGTGCGAATACCCCAGGAAGAACGCCATCCGCACAAGACGGATCTGCTCGTCCGGCAGGCCCGACATCGCTTCCCGCACGCGTTCGTCGCGCGTCTCGGCGTCCATCATCGAATCGACGGGCTGCGGCTCGACCGGCTGCAGCATCGGCTCGTCCGGGTCCAGAAGGCCCGACTTGTCGCGGCGCAGCACATCGATGCGGCGGTTGCGCGCAACCCGGAACAGCCAGGTCGACAGCGAGGACTTGGACGGATCGAACAGATGCGCCTTGTGCCACAGGACGATCAGGACGTCCTGCGCGACGTCCTCGGCCGCGCCGTCATCCATGCCCAGACGGCGCAAATAGGCCTTCAGCCGCGGCGCGAAGAAGTCGAACAACTCCGCGAACGCGGTGCGGTCCCGATCGGCCGCGACCCTGGCGGCCAGGGCGGCAAAATGTCTGTGCTGTTCACTCATGAAACGCAGTTAGCCTGTCTTCGCACGGACCGCCCCGCTCATGCCGCCGTCGCCACCGATGCGGAGCCGGCGCGACAATCGCCCGATTTGGCGAACAAAGTCAAACTCTTGCCGCTTTCCTGTTTCAACCGGATTCCAAGGGCCGATTTGGTCGCCGAAGGCTGATTTCCCCGCATCGGGGCCGGTCTTTCCGGAGCCCCGTTTTGGGCCGGTTGGCAGCATGGGCATTCATGCTTTCGTAACCATATTCTTGCCATTGTGATGGCAATGTGTACGTCGCCATCCGGCCCGGCCATGACCGGCGCGTCATCGACCTTGAAGTGGTAGGACCATGTTTGACCGAAAACCAATTGTCGTCTCCGGGTTGGCTGCGGGCTTCCTCGCCATCGCGACCCTGGTCGCGGCCGCGCAGACGCCCCAGCGCATCGGACAGTTCAACGATTGGGGCGCGATCAGCTACGATTCGCCTGCAGGCAAGGTCTGCTATGCGGTGTCGCTGCCGCTGACCATGCAGCCGGCCGGTCTCAATCACGGCGAGAACTTCTTCCTGGTCACCCAGCGCGGCGGACAGAACGTCAGCTACGAGCCGCAGTTCATCGCCGACTTTCCGCTGCAGTCCAACTCGCAGGTCACCGTGACCGTGGACGGGCAGCCCTTCACCTTCTTCTCCCGCGAGAACACGGCGTGGACCGAGAACGCCGCGCAGGATTCGACCATCGTCGCTGCCATGCGCGCCGGCGCGCGTATGATCGTTCAGGCAACATCCAGCCGCGGCAATCAGGTGACCTACGAGTATTCGCTCTCCGGCGTGACCGCCGCGTTGAACGCCATTCAGGAATGCAACTGACGCCATCGCGCTGATCGGCGATGCGGCTTCGGGCCGGGCCGGGCGCCCGGCCTTATGCGTTGTCGCTTGCAATTTGACCGGCCATGCCACATCTGCTGCGGGCAGCCACCATCACCGCCGGATCCCGATGACGACCACGCTGGACATGACCGACGCCCGGACGCGCGCCGCGCTTTCCGCAGCCCAGGCCGCGCGCATCGACGACCGACCCTCGCTGGTCGGACTGACACGCGGGCAACTGGGCGACGCTCTGCGCCAGGCCGGCGTTGCCGAGCGCCAGATTCGCATGCGCGTCAGCCAGCTCTGGCATTGGCTCTATGTGCGCGGCGCCACCGATTTCGGCGCGATGAGCAATGTGTCGAGGGATCTGCGCGCGCTTCTGGACGCCCACTTCACCATCGCCCAACCGGAAATCGTCGAAGAACAGGTTTCCGCCGACGGCACGCGAAAATGGCTGTTGCGCTTTCCGCCGCGCGGCGCCGGCAAGCCGGTCGAGATCGAAACCGTCTACATTCCCGAAGAAGGACGCGGCACGCTGTGCGTCTCCAGCCAGGTCGGCTGCACGCTGACCTGCACCTTCTGCCACACCGGCACGCAGACGCTCGTGCGCAACCTGACCGCCGGCGAGATCGTCGCCCAGGTGCTCCTGGCGCGCCAAAGGCTCGGTGATTTTCCGCACGCCGACACTCCGCAGGGCGCGATCGTGCCGGGCACCGGCCGCAAGGTTTCCAACATCGTCATGATGGGCATGGGCGAACCGCTCTACAACTATGACGGCGTGCGCGATGCGATGAACGTGTTCACCGACGGCGACGGTCTGTCGCTGTCCAAGCGGCGCGTCACGCTGTCGACTTCCGGCGTGGTGCCGAAGATCGGCCCGATCGGCGCCGAGACCGGCGCGATGCTCGCCATCTCGCTGCACGCGGTGACCGACGAACTCCGCGACGTGCTGGTGCCGATCAACAGGAAGTACCCGATTGCGGAACTGCTCGATGCCTGCCGCGCCTATCCGGGCCTGTCCAACGCGCGCCGCATCACGTTCGAATATGTGATGCTCAGGGGCGTCAACGATTCCCTGGCCGACGCCAAGGAACTGGTCCGGCTGCTCAAGGGCATTCCCGCCAAGATCAATCTGATCCCGTTCAACAAATGGCCCGGATCGGACTACGAATGCTCGGATTGGGACCAGATCGAACGGTTCGCCGACTTCATCAACGCCAACGGCTATGCGTCGCCGGTGCGCACGCCGCGCGGTCAGGACATCCTCGCCGCCTGCGGCCAGCTCAAGTCCGAAAGCCAGCGGATGAAGAAGACCGAACGGCTCGCCTATGAGGCGATGATGATCGCAGGCCACGGCGATTGATCGACGCCCATCGGGTGAAACGACGCTCCGCCCGCGCCTAGCGCGCCTGCGTGGTCAGGATCTTCAGCGCGAACGCGCCGAACACGCCGGCAAACGCATAATCCAGGACGCGCGTGATGCGCGGCCGGCGCTTGAGCGCCGACGAGAACAGGTCGGCTGCCAGGATCATCGGCACGATGATCGGAATTGCCACGGCGAGGAAGAACAACCCCAGGAAGACCAGCTTGCCCGGCGCGTTCGGATCGTCGGCGGAGACGAACTGCGGCAGGAACGTCAAAAAGAAGATCGCCACCTTGGGGTTGAGGATGTTGATGCCGATCCCGGTCAGATAGTGCCGCCACAGCGGGCCCGGTTCGCTGGCAACGCCATCGCGCGGGCTGAACGACGACCCGTGCCGGATCGCCTGCCAGGCCAGCCACACCAGATAGCCGGCGCCGACGATCTTCAGCACCAGAAAGGCGGTCGGCGCGGCCAGCAGCAGTGCCGAAAGGCCAAGCGCGACCAGCATCGTGTGAATGAGGACACCGGTCACCGCGCCGGCAAAACACGCCAGCCCGACGGCACGCGAATGGGTGATCGCGCGGCCGACATAGAGCGCCATGTCCGGACCGGGCGTCACCGCCAGCACCGCCGCCGCAATGGCGAACTGGATCAGGACCGCGATGGAAGGCACGAACTCGGCCATCGTTCCGATACTCCTTGCGCGCGCCATCGGCGCCATGCGAGATCGCCGCACCGGTTGCCCGATGCGTTCGTTCATGCCCGCCAATCAAAACCCTTTCGGCCTCTGGAGCAATCCACTTCTGGCTGCCGCGCTGGCAGCGGCGTGGGTCATGCTGGCGCTGGCCTTCAACGCGCGGCCGCAATGGGATCTTGCGGGCGCAGCCGCCTTTTTTGACGCCGAGCGCTGCGCTGCCACCGCCGGCCAACTGTCCTGTCGCGGCTTTGCCGCGCAGGAGTCCGCGCTGCTCGTCGGCTTTCGCACCATCATGCACGATGCGCCGATCGTGATCGGCGTCGTGCTGCTGGTCCTGGTCGGCCTTGGTTGGCGCAAGGGCATGCGCTGGCGCGATGCCGGCCTGCGCGTCAGGCTGGTGCCCGTTCTGGCGTTGATCATCGGCCCGGGGCTGATCGTCAATGCGGCGCTCAAGCAGATCTGGGGCCGGCCGCGCCCGTGGATGACCGAACAGTTCGGCGGATGGATGCCGTTTGTCGAAGCGGGCGTGATCGAGGGCATGTGCGAACGCAACTGCTCGTTCGTCTCGGGCGAGGCGGCAGGCGCCGGCTGGCTCCTGTGCCTGACGGTTCTGGTCCCGCCGCGATGGCGCTGGCCGGCCTTCATCGCCTTGGCCTTGATCAGCGGCGCGATGGCGTTTCTGCGGGTCGCCTTCGGCGCCCATTACCTGTCGGACGTGGTTCTTGGTTATCTGCTGTCGGTCGCGGTGTTCGTGACCGTCGCCGCGCTGGCGCAACGGTCGGTCGCCCGGGCGCGATAGCCGCTTGCGCGGCACCGCAAAGCCAATATGGTGCGCGCCGCACCTCCCATACGCAAACCGGACATCGCAATGACCATCGACGCAAGCGGCATCAACAAGGTCGTGCTCGCCTA
>CAZSFA010000065.1:0-15650 GCA_964606055.1 uncultured Oceaniradius sp.
CGACGCACGCCTCGCCGACGGCAGCCGCGTCAACGTCATCGCGCCACCGCTGGCCATCGACGGCACCGCGCTGACCATCCGCAAGTTCAAGAAGGACAAGCTGACGCTCGACCAGCTGGTCAACTTCGGGTCGATCTCGCCCGAGGGCGCCACGCTATTGCAGATCATCGGGCGCGTGCGCTGCAACGTCGTTATCTCGGGTGGCACCGGTTCGGGCAAGACCACGCTGCTCAACTGTCTGACCCGCTACATCGATCACGACGAACGCATCATCACCTGCGAGGACTCGGCCGAACTGCAACTGCAGCAGCCGCATGTCGTACGCCTTGAAACCCGCCCGCCCAATCTTGAAGGCGAGGGACAGATCACCATGCGCGATCTGGTCAAGAACTGCCTGCGCATGCGGCCCGAGCGGATCATCGTCGGCGAGGTGCGTGGGCCGGAGGTGTTCGATCTCCTGCAGGCGATGAACACCGGCCATGACGGCTCGATGGGCACGCTCCACGCCAACAGCCCGCGCGAATGCCTCAGCCGCATGGAATCGATGATTGCCATGGGTGGCTTTTCGCTGCCGCAGCGCACCGTGCGTGAGATCATCGTCGGTTCGGTCGACGTGATCATCCAGGCCGCGCGCCTGCGCGACGGCTCGCGCCGGATCACCCACGTCACCGAGGTGATCGGGATGGAGGGCGACGTCATCATCACCCAGGACCTGATGCTCTACGACATGCAGGGCGAGGACGCCAACGGCAAGATCCTGGGCAAGCACCGTTCGACCGGCATCGGCAGACCAGCCATGTGGGACCGCGCCCGCTATTTCGGCGAGGACCAGCGGCTCGCATCGGCGATGGACGCCATGGAACAGATCCAGGGCTGATCGATGGTCGCGCCCGACGATGGAGCACGCAAATGAACCTGGCAGGCATACCCGTTGAGGTGATTGCCATCGTCGTGCTCGCCGCGCTCGGCGTCGGCGGCGTGCTCTATGCGATCTTCTTCAACGCCATCGATCAGGAAAGCCAGCGCAACCGCCGGCTGGCGACCGTCAAGACCGCCTCCACCGATTCGGCGTCGCGCAAGGCGGCCGCCGACCGCGTCAATGAGGGCCAGCGCCGGCGCAAGCAGGTCGCTGAAAGCCTGTCCGATCTGGAAGCGCGCACCAGGGCGCGCGAGAAGCACATCACCAGCCCGTCGCTGAAGCGCCAGATCCAGCAGGCCGGGCTCAAGTTCGATGTGCGCACCTTCTACATGGTGTCGATTGGCTTTGGCGCCATCGCGGCCGGACTGGCGTTCGTCCTGGGCGTGCCGGCGCACTACAGCGCCGGCGTGTTCTTTGCCGCATCCTTTGGCCTGCCGCGCTGGATCATCATGTTCCTGCGCAAGCGCCGCATGGCGCAGTTCCTTGAAGAGTTTCCCAACGCCATCGACGTGATCGTGCGCGCCATCAAGTCCGGACTGCCGCTCAATGACGGCATCCGGCTGATCGCGACCGAGGCGCGCGAGCCGGTCAGGAGCGAGTTCGAGCGGATCGTGGAGGCGCAACAGCTGGGGGTGTCGACGCCCGAGGCATGCCAGCGCATGTACGAGCACATGCCCGTACCCGAGGCCAACTTCTTCGCCATCGTCATCCAGATCCAGCAGCAGGCCGGCGGCAACCTGTCCGAGGCGCTCGGCAACCTGTCCAAGGTGCTGCGCGCGCGCAAGCAGATGAAGGCCAAGGTGTCGGCAATGTCGATGGAGGCCAAGGCATCGGCCGCGATCATCGGCTCGCTGCCGCCGATCGTGACGCTGCTCGTCTACCTGACCAGCCCCGACTACATCATGCTGCTGTTCACCACCGACACCGGCAACCTCATCATCGGCGTCTCGCTGATCTGGATGAGCATCGGCATCTTCGTCATGCGCCAGATGATCAACTTCGAAGTGTGAGGCCGGGCCATGCCGTCAGACATCGTCGCAACCGTCACCTCTCCGCAATTCATCTTCGCGCTGCTGGTCTCGATCAGCGTCTTTGCGACGCTGCTCACCTTGCTGACCAGCGTGATGGGTGGCGATCAGCTCAAGTCGCGCATGCGCACGGTCGCGCTTGAGCGCGAGCAAATCCGCGCCCGCGAACGCGCACGTCTGGCCACGGACAGTCAGATGAGCCGTGGCTCCTTGCGCATGGATCAGGAGCGCTTCGGTGGCATCAAGGGCATCGTCGAACGCCTCGACCTGCGCAAGATGCTCGCCGACGACGAGACCGTCGCCAAGCTGCGCATGGCCGGCTATCGCGGTCAGCAGCCGCTGACGATCTTTCTGTTCGCCCGCTTCATCCTGCCGTTCGTGTTCCTCACCGGCGGCGTGATCTACGTTTTCGGCCTTGGCAACATGGCCGAGCACTCGACGTTCATGCGCGTTTTCGTCTGCATCGCTTGCGCCTATGCGGGCTTTTACATGCCCAACCTCTACGTCAGCAACCTTGCCAGCAAGCGCAAGGACTCAATCCGCAAGGCCTGGCCGGACGCGCTCGATCTGATGTTGATCTGCGTGGAGGCGGGCATGTCGATCGAAGCGGCGTTCCGGCGCGTTTCCGAGGAAATCGGCGCCCAGTCGATTCCGTTGGCCGAGGAGATGGTGCTGGTCGGTGCCGAATTGTCCTACCTGTCGCAACGCCGCCAGGCCTATGACAACCTGACCAAGCGAACCGGCCTTGAATCGGTGCAGGCGGTGTCACAGGCGCTCATTCAGGCCGAGCGTTACGGCACGCCGATCGGTGCGGCGCTGCGCGTGCTCGCAGCCGAAAGCCGTGAGCAGCGCATGACCGCCGCCGAGAAGAAGGCAGCCGCGCTGCCGCCGAAACTCACCGTGCCGATGATCTTGTTCTTCCTGCCGGTCCTGTTCGGCGTGATCCTCGGACCCGCCGGCATTCAGGTCTCGGCGCAGGGCGGCATCTTCGGGTGATCGCGATTTGATCTGCCGTACCGCGCGACCGGCCTGACGGCCGGCACGCGCGCCTCGCCGTCGGCCGGTAAGCTACACCCATTATTGGCGATCTGAACGATCCAAGGACCGTCGCCGGACGCGCGCCGTCCTGAAGGGTGAATGCGGGCGCGGGAAGAGCGAAGTGCGGGGAGGGCGGAAAGCGCGCTCAGCCGGCGTCGTCTTCCTGCTCCAACTGGCTCCAGGCGTTCTGCTGCGACAGCATCTGCCGCAGATAGGCGACATTGGCCTCGGCCTGCTGCGGCGACAACTCGCGCCGGGCAATGGCTTCGGCCTCGTCGAACCGGCCCTGCAGCCCGACCGACAGCGCCAGGTTCTGCCGAACCCTGCTGTCGGCACGCGGATGCTGCACGGCCGATCGCAGGTATTGCTCGGCTGCGGGCAGTTCGCCCTGCAGGATGTGGCTCATCGCCATGTTCGACAGGATCGTGGGTTCTCCCGGCGCCAGATCGAGCGCTTTGCCGTAGCGCTCACGGGCCTGATCGGGCCGTCCGGTCTGGTCGTAGATCGCCCCTTCGGCCGACAACAGACGCCAGTCCGGCCGCGTCGGGTCCTGCGCGCGCTGGATCGCATCCAGCGCCGCGGTGAACTGGCCGGCGCCGGCCAGCGCCTTGCCGAACGCGGCGAGCACCTGCCTGTCCTCGGGATGCTGGATGGCCGCCTTGCGCATCACCGCAAGCGCCTGCTCATTGTAGCCGTTCATGCCAAGGATGGTGGCGTAGGCCATCGCGACGTCCCGGTCTTCGGGATTGCGATCATAGCTTTGGCCGTAACTGGCCATGGCCTGGCGCAGTTCGGGTGCGCTCATCTGCGCGATCGGCGCGTTGGCGCTCACCGAACCGGTGCTCATGTTGTCGGTGGCGCAGCCCACGGCAGCCGAGGCCGCAAGGGCGACGACGGCCAGTTTGAGGCCGATGCGGGGCCGTGCAGCTGGTCGCGGTGAGGATGCGGGGTACAGGTTCGAGCGGTGCTCGCCTGAATGGTTGCTGGCTGCCCCGTCTTTGCCCGACCCGTTCATGCGCGCTCCCAATCGGGCGCGGCCATTGGTGTTGAAAAAGGGCGCGCGCCACCGCAATCGTTTCTCCCGTCAGGCAATATTCTGTTAACCCTAACGCATGGTTAACTCTTCTCCCTCCGCCTCGCCGAAGATCGACGGCGATCTGCTCATCCAGCCCGACCACACATCGTCCGCCCGCCCGGTCTGGGTGCACGGCGGGGACGGTGTGCCGGACGCCGTCAGCGCCTGGGCCGATGCCGTCGGCTTCAAGGCCGATTCCGGATCGGTGCTGATTGTTCCCAATGACGATGGTCGCGCGCCGGCGGCCGCACTCGTCGCGCTCGGCAAGACGCCCGACCCGCTGGCATGCGGCGCGCTGGCAACGAAGCTTCCGGCCGGCGACTGGTTCATCGCCAATCCCGATGCAACCGACATCGCGTTGGCGACGCTCGGTTTCTGCCTTGGAGCCTACCGGTTCGATCGGTATCGCGACCACCCGGTGCGCGGCGTCCGGCTCGTTATGGACGGGCGGGTTGACGGGCCGGCCCTGATCGCGGCGGCGGAAGCGGTGTGGATGACCCGCGACCTGGTCAACACCCCCACCAACGACATGGGGCCGGACGCCATCGAAGCGGCGGCGCGGGCCATCGCCGCACGCGGCAACGCCGCGATCGACGTGATCGAGGGCGACGCGCTCCTCGAACACAATTTCCCCATGGTTCACGCGGTTGGGCGCGCATCGGCCATCGCCCCGCGCCTGATCGACATGACGTGGGGCAACGACACGGCGCCCAGGGTCACGCTCGTCGGCAAGGGCGTCGCGTTCGATACCGGCGGCGTCGACATCAAGCCGGCCAGCGCCATGCGCAACATGAAGAAGGACATGGGTGGCGCCGCCAACGTTCTGGGGCTGGCGCGGATGATCATGGATGCCGGGCTGGATGTGCGCCTGCGCGTTCTCATACCGGCTGTCGAGAACGCCATCGCCGGCAACGCCTTTCGGCCCGGCGATGTCTATCCCACGCGCAAGGGCGTTACCGTCGAGATCGGCCACACCGATGCCGAAGGACGGCTGATTCTGGCCGATGCCCTGACGCTGGCCGGCGAGGAGAAGCCGGACCTGATCGTCGACATGGCAACGCTGACGGGCGCTGCCCGCGTCGCGCTCGGGCCGGCGATCGCACCGTTCTACACCGATGGCGACGACCTTGCCGGCGCGATTGCGTCGGCTTCCGCGGCGTCCCGCGATCCGATGTGGAGGCTGCCCTTGTGGCGCGGCTACGAGGCGAACCTGTCCTCGACCGTTGCCGACTGCTGCAACGTGACCACCGACGGCTTTGCCGGCTCGGTGACGGCGGCGCTGTTCCTCGCCAGGTTCGTCGACGACCCGACGCGCTGGGTGCATTGCGATCTGTTTGCCTGGAACCCGACCGCCAAACCCCATGCGCCGGTCGGCGGAGAGGCGCAGGCAATCCGCGCGCTTTTTGCAATGATCGCCGAACGCTACCCGGCCCGCTGATGGAACATCGGCGTCCGGCGCTTGCGCCCGACCGCTCCAATGCTCCATATTGAAACGGTTCCGAAACGTTTCTGTGGTCCTGTCAGCCGATGGCGGTCACCCTCAAACCCAGCCAGGCATTGTCGCTGTGGCACAAGGTCTCGCTCAGCGAGGTGCGCGACAGCGCTCCCGACCTGACGACGCGCCAGGCTGCGATTCTCCTGACGATCTATCTGGACCCGCCGCCGCACACGGTGCGCGGCCTTGCGGCGCATCTGGGCGTGACCAAGCCTGTGATCACGCGGGCCCTCGACACGATGGGCACGATGAAACTGGTCACGCGGCACCGCGATCCGCGCGACCGGCGCAACGTCGTGATCGCGCGCACGGTTGAGGGTGCCTTGTATCTGGAGCGCTTCGCCGATGTGATCATCGCCCGAGCGGCCGAACTGCCGGCATGAGTAAACCGCTCGATCCTCGCCTTCACGCGTTTCGGCCCGATCTGGCCGATCTCCGGCTCAAGGGCCGGATTGCCGCCGATCGCTTCGTTGAAGGCGTTTTGCACCGCGTGATCGACCCGGTGGCCGATCTGCGCCGGGCGCCGCGCGGCGATGCGGGCACCGACACACAGGTGCTGCATGGCGACATGGTGCGCGTCTTCGACGTCGCCGAAGGCTGGGCTTGGGCGCAGGCCGAACGCGACGGCTATGTCGGCTATCTGGGCGCGAACGCGCTGACTGCCGGCGACGACCCCGGCGGCACGCCGCATCGGGTGATCGCGCCGCGCACGTTCCTTTACGTCGAACCGGATTTGAAGCGTCCTGTGGGCGGCTGGCTGTCCATGGGCTCGACGGTGCATGTTGTCGACACGGCCACGACGCGCGGCACTGCCTATGCGCGACTGGCCAATGGCCTGTTCTGCGCGTCCGTGCATCTGGGTGCCCGGTCCGATCGTGCCTCCGACTATGTCGCCGTCGCCGAGCAACTCGTGCATGTGCCTTATCTGTGGGGCGGCACGTCAGGCGCTGGCGTTGACTGTTCGGGGCTCGTTCAGCTTGCCATGCGCATGGCCGGGCGGACGGTGCTGCGTGACACCGACATGCAGGAGACAACGATCGGCACGGCGATCGATCCGGCGGACGGTCTGGCGCGCGGCGATCTGGTGTTCTGGAAAGGCCATGTCGGCATCATGTGCGACGCGGACAGGCTGCTGCACGCCAACGGCACCGACATGGCTGTGACGATCGAGCCGCTCGAGCGGGCGATCACCCGTATCGCGCCGGTCTATGGCCCGCCGACGCGTTACCGGCGGCCTGCCGATCAGTAGCCCGCTTCCCGATCGACCACGTTGGTGAAGGGCTGTCCGCGTTCGAACGCGTCCATCTGCGCGATCATCGGCGGCACAAGGGTGTCGGGCATGGAGGTCGCGGCCGCATGCGGGGTGATCGTCACGCGCGGATGGGTCCAGAGCGGGCTTTGCTCGGGCAACGGTTCGGTCGCAAACACGTCCAGCGACGCAGCGCCCAGCCAGCCATTGTCGAGCGCGGCGATGATGTCGGCTTCGTTTTGCAGCCCGCCGCGTCCTGCATTGATCAATGTTGCCGGGCCGAGCGGTCCGCGCCGCTTCATCCGGGCAAACAGCGGTTTGGACAGAATGCCGCGCGTGTCCGGCGTCAGCGGCAAAAGGCACACGACGATGTCGCTGACCTTGAGAAAGGCCTCCAGTTCGTCCTCTCCGTGAAAGGTCGCAACACCGGCGATTGTCTTGCGCGTGCGGCTCCATCCGGCCAGCTTGAACCCGAGCGTTTCCAGCTTGCGCGCCGCATCGAGGCCCAGAACGCCCAAGCCCATGATCCCGACCGTTACATCGCGCGCCGCCGGCTGCATGCGGTCCTCGTTCCAGACGCGCTCAGCCTGCTGGCGCCGGTAGCGCGCGCCCTTGCGATGATGATCGAGCACCTGCCAGACGACATACTCGCTCATGCGCTCGGTCAGATCGTCCGCGACCGATCGAACGATCGGCACGCCGGCGGGCAGTTTCCTATCGGCGAACACATGGTCGACGCCGGCGCCGGCGGAGAAGATCGCCGCCAGGTTGGGCAGGTCCGCGAAGGCGCCCGTGTTCGGATGCCAGGCCACCGCATAGCGGATGTCGGGATCGCCGGGCATGGCCGGTTCGGTCACGATGCGGCGGCCCGGAGCGTGGCGTTGGAGCGCCTCGCGCCAGATCGCCGGGTCGAACCCGGTCATGGACAGCAAAATTGTGCCGGTCGCGGCCATGGCGGTACCCTCGTCTTTGGGAAGATCGTGTCGTGTTACTGGCTGACGGTGCCTTCGGCTGCGGTCTTGATGTCGAAGGCGGCCGTCATCAGCGCCTTGGTATAGTCCGCCTTGGGCGCGTCGAAAATGGCGTCGGCCGAACCGGCCTCGACAATTCTGCCCTCGCGCATGACGATGACATCATTGGCGAGCGCCCGCACCACTTTCAGGTCGTGGCTGATGAACAGATAGGCCAGGTTGTGCCGCGCCTGCAGTTCGCGCAACAGGTCGACCACCTGGGCCTGAACGCTCATGTCGAGCGCCGATGTCGGCTCGTCGAGCATCAGGAATTTCGGCTTCAACACCATGGCGCGCGCGATCGCGATGCGTTGCCGCTGGCCACCGGAGAACTCGTGCGGATAGCGGAACCGGGTCGCCGGATCGAGCCCGACCTCTTCGAGCGCCGCAACCACGCGGGCATCGCGTTCATCGGGCGACAGATGAGGCTCGTGGATGCCCAGCCCTTCGGCAACGATTTCGGCCACTGACAAGCGCGGGCTGAGCGAGCCATAGGGATCCTGAAAGACGATCTGGATGTCGCGGCGCAGGGTCCGCATCTGCTGGAACGACCGGGTGTCGATCGCCTCGCCATCGAAGGTGATGCGTCCCTGCGACGAGATCAGCCGGGTCAGCGCCAGACCGAGCGTGGTCTTGCCCGAGCCGCTTTCGCCGACGACTCCGAGCGTCTGCCCGGCGCGGACGGCAACGTCGATGCCGTCGACCGCTTTGACGTTGTCGACCACCCGGCGCAGGAAGCCCTTTCGGATCGGGAACCACACCTTGACCTGATCGCCTTCGACGACGATCGGGGCGGTCAGGTCGGCCGCCGGCGGCTGTCCCTTGGGCTCGGCGGCCAGAAGATGGCGCGTATAGGCATGCTGCGGATCGGTGAAGATCGCCTCGGTCGGTCCCGCTTCGACGATCTCACCTTCCGTCATCACGCAAACGCGGTCGGCAATGCGCCGCACGATGCCCAGATCATGGGTGATGAACAGCATCGACATCTGCTGCTCGCGCTTGAGCTGATCGAGCAGTTCCAGGATTTGCGCCTGCACCGTGACATCGAGCGCGGTGGTCGGCTCATCGGCGATCAGCAGCTTGGGCGTGTTGGCGAGCGCCATGGCGATCATCACGCGCTGGCGCTGGCCACCGGACAATTGGTGCGGGTAGGCGCCCAGCCGCCGCTCGGGTTCGCGAATGCCCACCTGGTGCAGCAGTTCGAGCGTGCGCCCGCGCCCTGCCGCTTCGTCCAAGCCCTGATGCAGCCTGAGAACCTCGCCGACCTGCTTCTCGATCGTGTGCAGCGGGTTCAGCGATGTCATCGGCTCCTGGAAGATCATCGATATGTCGTTGCCGCGGACATGGCGCAAGTCGGCCTCGGACATCGACAGCAGGTCCTGGTCGTCGAACACGATCGCGCCGCCCGGATGCGATGCGGGCGGGTACTGCAGCAATTTGAGCACCGAGAGCGCCGAGACCGATTTGCCCGACCCGCTTTCGCCGACCAGCGCGACGGTCTCGCGCGCGGCGATATCGAACGAGATCGAGCGCACCGCATGGGTCGTCTCGCCGCCTTGCGTGAAATCGACCGAAAGGTCGCGGACGGACAGAAGCGGCGCGCTCATCCGAACGTCTTTCTGGGATCGAACGCATCGCGCGTTGCCTCGCCGATGAAGATCAGCAGCGACAGCATGAGCGAGATCACGATGAAGCCGGAAAAGCCCAGCCACGGTGCCTGCAGATTGTTCTTGCCCTGAAGGATCAGTTCACCGAGCGACGCCGAACCCGGCGGCAGGCCGAAGCCGAGGAAGTCGAGCGAGGTGAGCGTGGTGATCGAGCCGTTCAGGATGAAGGGCAGGAAGGTGAGCGTCGCCACCATGGCGTTGGGCAGGAGGTGCCGGAACATGATGGTCCGGTTGGGCACGCCCAGCGCCCGCGCGGCGTTCACGTACTCGAAGTTGCGCGCGCGCAGGAACTCGGCCCGCACCACGCCGACAAAGCCGACCCACGAGAAGATCAGCATGATGCCGAGCAGCACCCAGAACCCGGGCGGCAGAACGGCCGCCATGATCAACAGGATGTAGAGCACCGGGATCGATGACCAGATTTCGATGACGCGCTGGAAGATCAGATCGGTCCAGCCGCCGAAGTAGCCCTGGATGGCGCCGGCCGCGACGCCGATCACCGCCGAGGCGGCGGTCAGGATCAGGCCGAACAGCACCGAAATGCGAAAGCCGTAGATCACGCGGGCGAGCACGTCGCGCGCCTGATCGTCGGTGCCCAGCCAGTTGAAGTTGCCCCAGTGGCAGTTGGGGTCGTCGATGCCGCCCGGGTATCGCGTGCACAACTCTTCCCGGCTGTCGAACATGAAGGCGGGCCGCGACGGGGCAGTGGTCGGAACCTCCTTGTTGACGGTGCGGTAGGAGTAGCGGATCGGCGGCCACATCATCCAGCCATTGGCGTTGATCTCGTCCTGGATGAAGGGATCGGTGTAATCGGTGCGCGCCAGGAAACCGCCGAACTTCTCCTCGGGGTAGTTGACGAACACCGGCGTCAGCAGTTCGCCCTTGTAGGAGACCAGGATCGGCCGGTCGTTGGCGATGAACTCGGCGCCGAGCGACAGGACGAACAGCACGAGGAACACCCACAGCGACCAGTAGCCCCGCCGGTTGGCCTTGAAGTTCTGCCAGCGCCGCTGGTTGAGCGGCGACAGGAGCGGCCGCCGGCCCGGCCCGGGCATGTGGTCATGGCTGACCGCGCCCGTCTGCTGCAACTGGTCGGCGACGCGTTGGTCCATCGCCCTAGACCTCGCGCCGCTCGAAATCGATGCGCGGATCGATCCATGTGTACATCAGGTCCGACAGGAGGCTGACCATCAGCCCCATCAGCGAGAAGATGTAGAGCGTTGCGAACACCACCGGGTAGTCGCGGTTGACGACCGAGGTGAAGCCCAGAAGGCCAAGGCCATCCAGCGAGAAGATCGTCTCGATCAGCAGCGAGCCGGTGAAGAACGCGGAGATGAAGGCGGCCGGAAAGCCCGCGATGATGATCAGCATCGCATTGCGGAACACGTGGCCGTACAGCACCTGGCGATCGGTCAGGCCCTTGGCGCGCGCGGTGACCACGTATTGCTTGCGGATCTCGTCGAGGAACGAGTTCTTGGTCAGAAGCGTCGTCGTCGCAAAGGCCGACAGAACCATCGCCGTCAGCGGCAGCGTCAGGTGCCAGAAATAGTCGACGATCCGCTCCGGCCATGACAGGTCCGCCCAGTTGTCGGACACAAGGCCGCGTAGCGGGAACCAGTCATAGAACGAGCCGCCGGCGAACAGGACGATCAGCAGGATCGCAAACAAGAAGCCCGGAATGGCATAGGCGACGATGATGACCCCGGAGGTCCACACATCAAAGCGCGAACCGTCCGACACCGCCTTGCGAATGCCAAGCGGGATCGAGATGGCATAGGAGATCAGCGTGATCCACAGACCCAGCGACACCGAGACCGGCAGCTTCTCGATGATCAGGTCGATGACGGAAATGTCGCGGAAATAGCTCTCGCCGAAGTCGAAGCGCAGATAGTTCCACAGCATCATCCCGAACCGTTCGAGCGGCGGCCGGTCAAAGCCGAACTGGCGTTCGAGATCGGCGATGAAGGCCGGATCGAGCCCCTGCGCGCCGCGATAGCGACCCGACGTCTGGCCGCCGTCAATGGTCGATCCGAACTCTTCGCCGCCCAGATCACCACCGCCCCCGGTGAAGCGATCGGTTGCATCGCCGGCCTGGCCGGTCAACTGCGCGATCACCTGCTCGACCGGTCCGCCCGGGGCGAACTGCACGATGACGAACGAGATGGCCATGATCCCGAAGATCGTCGGGATCATCAGAAGAAGGCGCCGTGCGATGTAGGCACCCACGCGTCAGCCCTCCCTGCCCGAATGGCGCATATGCCTGTATGGGCTAAGCCCTGCCAATCGCCTCAGCCTTCTCCGCGTCGTACCACCACAACACCTCGACCGGCCAGAAATAGTCCGGCGGCGTTTCGTCGAACCCGAACATGTCCCAATAGGCGACCAGTTGAGTCGGCGCTTGCCACGTTGGAATCCAGTCTCGCCGCAAACGCAAGACCCGGTCGAGGACGCGCATGGCTGTCCGATGCTCCTGCCGGTTTGTCGCCGCGCCGACAGTTGCGATCAGCGCATCGATGAGCGGATCGGATATGCCCGGCAGATTGCGTGAGCCGGGCAGGTCCGCCGATGGCGACCCCAGAACGCCATCAAGTCCGCTTTCGACGGGTGTCGCCGTCCAGGTGAGCGCCATGCCGATCATGTCGAACTCGAAATCGCTCTGGCGCGCCTGATACTGCGCCGGATCGACCAGGCGGAGGCCGGCGTTGATGCCGACCATGCGCATCACTTCGATGAAAGGCCCGTAGATGCGCTCGAACACCGATGCACGGATCAGGAACTCGACATCGAGGCTTTCGCCCGCCGCATTGCGCAAAAGGCCGCCAGCGCCGCTCGTCCAGCCCGCCTCGTTGAGCAGCCGCGTCGCTTCGCGCAGTCGGGCACGGTCGCGGCCTGACCCGTCCGCCGGAGCATAGGTGAAGGCGGCATCGCGGATGCCGTCGGGAAACCCGTGGTCGGCCTCCAGCGTTTCGATCAGCGCCAGTTCGGCCGCATCTGGCACGCCGAACGCTTCGTACTGAGACCCGGCAAAGATCGACTGGCTCTTGACGTAGATGCCGAAGAACTGCGTGCGATTGGTCCATTCGAAATCAAAGCACAGCGCGATCGCATCGCGCACGCGGCGGTCCCGAAACCGTTCAAGGCGCTGGTTGAGCGCCCAAGCCTGCATACCCGGACGTTTCAGGTCCGGAAACTCGCGCTGCAGGACCCTTTTCTCGGTCACCGCCGGGAAGGTGTATTCGGTCGCCCAGGTCTTGGACGTGAACTCGCGCCGCCAGTGCACATCGCCTTTCTTGAAGGCCTCAAAACCCGCCTGCCGCTCTGTGAAGAACTCGATCCGGATCGTCTGGAAATGGCCGATGCCGTTGCCGGTGCCGATCGCCCGGCCCCAGTAGTCCTCGACCCGCTCATACTCGATGAAGCTGCCCTGGTTGAAGCGTCCGATGCGGTAGGGCCCCGACGACAAGGGCACGTCGAGCGTGGAATCGTCAAAGGTCCTGTCGGCATAGTAGGCGGCCGAGAAGATCGGCTGGCTTGTTGCGACCGACAGGATTGCCTGGGCCGACTGGGTGCCGTCGAACACCAGAACCACGGTGCGGTCGTCCTGGGCGATCACCTCGCTCAGCGGCGCGAGCGGCAGCGCCAATTGCGGGTGACCGGCCGCCTTGGTGGTGTCGTAGGAGAACTTGACGTCGGCCGCGGTGATCGGCGTACCGTCGTGGAAACGGGCGATGTCGCGCAGCCGGAAGGTGAAGCGATTGCCGTCCTCGGAGATGGTGACCGACTCGGCAACGTGGCAGTAGACGGCATCGGGCTCGTCATGCGCCGATGCCATCAGCCCGTCAAAGCACATCTCCATGCGCGGTGGTGCATCGCCTCGCCGCACGAAGGAGTTGAAGGTGTTGAACGTCTGTACGTTCTGATTGTAGTACCAGTAGCCTGCCTGAAAGTTGAACGTGCCGCCCGGAACGACGTTCGGACGCGCGTAATCGAACGCGTCGAAGCCTTCTGGATACTTCAAGTCGCCGAAGGCGGACAGGCCGTGGCGCGCAATGCCTGTCGGGTTGGCCGCCAGCGACAGCTTGGGAAAGGCCGCCGAGGCCACGAACCCGCCGGCCGACATGGCAAGAAACCGCCTGCGGTCCACGATCATGGCATTGCCTCCGGCTTGACCCACCATGATTGCAGATCGATCCCGGCATAGGTCGGCTGCTCATCGACGAAGTCGAACTTGTCCCACCATGCGATCCAGTCTTCGGGCGAATGCCATTGCGGGATGTAGTAGAAATTCCACAGGAGCACGCGGTCGAGCGCCTTGGTCGCGGCGACCAGTTCGTCGCGGTCCTCGGCAAAGACGACCAGGTCGATCAGCGCATCGACGACCGGATTGCGGATGCCCGACATGTTGCGCGAGTCCGAACTGTCGGCCGCCGCCGACGACCAGAAGTCGCGCTGTTCGTTGCCCGGCGAGAGCGACTGGGCAAGCCGAACCGTGGTCATGTCGAAGTTGAACTCTTCAAGGCGCGCAATGTACTGGCTGGGATCGACGATGCGAATCTGCGCCTCGATGCCGAACCGGCGCAGGTCCTCTGAGAACTGGCCGGCGATGATGTTGGTGGTTTCCGACCCGCCCAGGATCTCGATGGTGAACGTCTCGCCTGTTTCGGCGTTGACCCAGCGGCCATCGCGCGGCTCCCATCCCGCCTCGCGCATCAGCCCGGCGGCGATGCGCTGATTGTCGCGATTGCGGGTGCGGTCGCCGCCGACCGGGTTCCGGTAAGGCTCGGTGAACAGCTCTGCGGGCAACTGGTCGCGGAACTGGTCCAAAATGGCCAGTTCACGACCCTCCGGCAGGCCCGACGATTGCAACGCGCCGCCCTCGAAGAAACTGTCGGTGCGCGTGCGCAGCCCCGAAAGCTGCAGCCGGTTGATGCTCTCGAAATCGAACAGATGCAGCAGCGCCTGCCGCACGCGGCGATCCTGGAACCTGTCGCGCCGCATGTTCATGGCAAAGCCCTGCATGGGCTGCGGGCTGGTCGTCGGAAAGGCGCGCTTCTTCACCGCGCCGTCCTCAAAGGCAGGAAAGTTGTATTCGCCGGCCCAGCGGGCCGAGCGGAACTCGGAGCGGAAGTCCTGGACGCCACCCTTCTTGAACGCTTCCCAGATCGGCGTCGCGTCGCGGAAATAGGTGTAGGAGATGCGACCAAAATTGTGGCGGCCCACATTCACCGGCTGATCGGCACCCCAGTAGTCGTCGACCAACTCCCAGGTGATGGCGTCGCCCGCACGGAACTCGGCGATGCGGTAGGGCCCCGAGCCCAGAGGCGGCTCAAGCGTCGGCTGCGTGATGTCGCGTTGATTGCCGTCGGCGTCGGTGCCTTGCCACCAGTGTTTGGGCAAGACCGGCATGTCGCCGATGATCTGCGGCAGTTCACGGTTGCCCGTCTGGTCAAAGGCGAACCGGACGTCGGTGTCGTTGAGAACTTCGACGTCGGTGATGTTCTTGTAGTACTGGCTGTAGAGTTGGCTGTGCTCGGTCAGCACCTCGAAGCTCCAAACGACATCTTCTGTCGTGATCGGCGCGCCGTCATGGAAGCGGGCCGCCGGGTTGAGCCGGTAGATCACGAACGAGTAGTCGTCGGGATAGGTGAAAGCCGCCGCGACGAGCGGGTGGCTGGTCGACGGCTCATCGATCGCTTGCGCCATCAGCGTGTCGTAGAGGAGACCACCGCCAAATCCGGCCAGTCCGACCGCCGACGTGCCGCGGATGATGTATGGGTTGAAACTGTCGAACGTGCCCTGCACGGCCATGTTGAGCGTGCCGCCCTTGGGCGCGTCGGGATTTACATGGTCATAGTGCGGGAAGTCGTCGCCATACTTGCTCTGACCCATCAGCGAACTGGTCGTCACCCAGCCGCTGGCTTCCTGGGCGCCGGCGTTGAGGGGCAGGGCGAGCGTGAGCGCGCACACCGCGCTGGCGATCATGAACTTCATCGGCACCTCTGAGCAAACACGGTCATGCTTCAGATTAGGGCCGTTTGCGGCGATTCAAAGCCTTAAAACGACGGCCGGGCGCGTCGTCCCGGCCTGCCGTCTCACATTTGTGTCAGCGCTGCTGCTATTCGGCCGGCGCTTCCGCATCTTCGGCCGGTGCGGATTCGGCATCGGCCGG
>CAZSFA010000066.1:0-15127 GCA_964606055.1 uncultured Oceaniradius sp.
CGGTGCCCAGGAGCGCGAAGGTTTCGACGCCGAGCTCTTCAAGGAAGTAGTCGACCGCCGGGATCGCCTGCTGGTTGGGCGCGGCACCGGTGTAGAAGACGTTGAGCGAGCTTTCCTCACCCTCGTACTGGACGGGGTAGAACATCAGGCCGTTGAGCTCTTCGAGCACCGGCAGCACCGATTTGCGGCTGACCGACGTCCACGAGCCGAAGATGACGTCGACTTCCTCGACGGTCAGCAGTTCGCGGGCCTTCTCAGCGAACAGCGGCCAATCCGATGCCGGATCGACGACGACCGCCTCGAGCGGGCGACCGAGCAGGCCGCCGGCTTCGTTCTGCTGATCGACGAGCATCTCGACGGTGTCTTTGAGGGTCGTCTCCGAAATCGCCATCGTTCCGGACAGCGAATGCAGGACGCCGACCTTGATCGGCGCATCCTGCGCGTGTGCGGCACCGACAAGCGCGGTTGCCGCAAGCAATTGGCAGGCGAGAAGGGAGGACAGGGACAATGTGGTTTTGGGCACGATGATCGCTCCACGTTATGAATTCAAACGAACCCATGGGTGCAACCGCCGTGCCAATTGGACACGGAGCGCCGCCAGATTGCTGCAATGCAAAAGAAAACGGGGGCTTGAGGCTGCGCCGATCGGCTCGATCAGCATCGGCGCAATCAGGCGATCAAGCGGGATTTGCTCGATTTGTAATCAGTTGCAACCGCCTGCACAGAAAACAAGCGCCGGTCAGGCCGTGACGCCGGGTTCGCGGACGCCGGTCAGGTCCGGCGCGTTGGGCACGAACACGGCGGAGGCCTGATCCGGGCGGTAGAAGTGTGCGATGCGTGGCGCGTCGCGTGACAACTGCCGGACGGAGTCCAGCACGAAATCGACGTCCGTGTCGTGCATGAGCACGCTGAGGTTGAGGCGGATGAAACCGGGCTTTTCGAGTTCGCGGCCGTCGAGAATGCTGTTGCGCAACGCTTCGGATGCCTGCCGGTCGAGGCCGAGCAGCCGGTGCACATAGGGGCCCGCACAGGCGCAGCCGCCCCGCGCCTGAATGCCGTGGCGATCCGAAAGCAGGCGGGTGATCAACTGGTGGTGGACATACCCGCCACGGCCATCGCGAATGCGGAACGAGAAGATCGGCAGGCGGCGCGCATCGGGCGATCCCAGCACTTCGATGGTCTCTTCGCCGGACCAGGCGGCCAGCGCCCGCGCGACGAGTGCGTCACCGCGTTCGGACTGGACTGCCTGTCCGATCGCCGACTTGACGGCGAATGCGAGCGCGGCCCGGATGTCGCCGATGACATTGGGGGTGCCCGCCTCCTCACGCGCTTCCAGCCGGTCGCTGTAGTCGTGGCCCCATGGCGAGACGAACTGCACCGTCCCCCCGCCCGCCTGGCTCGGCGAACCGCCGACGCAGGCCTTGCGGCGCACGATGGTGACGCCGCTGGCACCGGGGCCACCGATGAACTTGTGCGGCGAGATGACGACGGCATCGATCGCCACACCGCCTTGCGGCTGCATGGCGATCGGCAGATAGGGGCCGCCACCGGCATAGTCCCAGACAGCCAGCGCACCATGGCGTTTGAGCGCGGCCGTCACTGCGCCGACATCGGTCAGGATGCCGGTGACATTCGATGCCGCCGAGAACGCGCCCAGCAACAGCGCCTCGTCCGGCGCGCCGGCCAATGCACGGTCAAGCGCATCGAGGTCCGGGCCGCCGCGCGCCGCTTCGGCAATCTCGATGACCTCCGCCCCGCTTTCCCGCCAGGGCAGAATGTTGGAATGATGTTCATATGGCCCGATGACCACCCGGACGGGCCGGCCCTGTGCAACGGCCTTTCTCACGCCCAGCAAATGCACCAGGCGGTTGATGCCGGCGGTCGCGCCCGACCCGCCAAAGATCACGGCATGTTCATCATTGGAAGCACCACAGCACCGCGCGATGTAGGCGCGCGCCCGATCGCGCAGGTGCGTCATGGTCGAGCCGCAATGCGAGGCACGGGTGTGGCTGTTGGCGTAATAGGGCAGCACGTGCTCAAGGATCGCCTGCTCGACCTGCATCAGCGCGCGTCCGGACGCGACGTAGTCGGCATAAATCATGGCCCGCTCGCCCCATGGACCGACGATGCGCGCATCCTTGCCGATGAGGCCATGGCCGATTGCGGCCCGACCCGATGCCCGCAAGGTCGTCTCAAACTGCGAAAACAGATCGTCTGCGGGCATGATCGGTGCGTTCCTGGCGAATCCTCGTCTCAAATCAGGATACTTGACCGTTTCCGCGAGTTCGCCTCCAATCGCACTCGCTTTCACCTCTATGATGGGTCAAATGAATGAAGAAACCTGTGTCATTCGATCAAATCGATCTGGCAATCATCGAAACACTTGAGCGCGATGGCGACCTTTCGCAGCGCGATCTCGCCGAACGGGTGGGCCTGTCGCAGAACGCGTGCTGGCGACGCCTGAAACGGCTGGAAGCCGATGGCCTTGTCGGCGGGGCGCGCAAGCATGCCGACTACACGGCGCTTGGCCTCGATCTGACCGTCTTCGTGATGATCAAGACGCGTCACCACGCGCGCGAGTGGTCCGACAGCTTCCGGTCGCATGTGGAATCGCTGCCGGAGGTGACCGAGTTCTACCGTATCGGCGGCAGTTGGGACTACATGATCAAGGCGGTGACCGCCGGCATGGCCGGTTATGACCGTTTCTACCAGGCGCTGATTGCCGATTTCGACATCGAAACGGTGTCCGGCATCTTCACGATGGAAGCCATCGTCGAGAACAGGCCGCTCGATCTGCGCGCGCTCGTCCGCTGATCGCGAACGCCATGTCGGCCATGCGGCGCATCCTCCGGCGCCGCCTTGGGCAACGATGGTGTCATATCAAGCAACCCCAAGTCGGGCTATGAAAGAAAGGTATTCCGGGCGCTGGGCGCCCGTGCGGGCCGTTGTCCGGCCGCACTCATTTCACAGAAGGAGGAGTCATCCATGAAGTTCACAAAAGCCGCCCTCATCTCCGCCAGCGTGCTGTCGCTGACCGTGGGAACCGCCCATGCCGAAGACCTGCGCTGGATCATGCCGCTGGGGTTCGGGTCGAACCTGCCGGGGCTTGGCTCTCCCGCGCCCTGGGTCGCCGACATGCTCGAATCGGCATCGGATGGCTCGATCCGCGTGCGCATTCAGGAACCGGGCGAACGTGTGCCCGCCTTCGGCGTGCTTCAGGCGGTGTCGGACGGCAATGTGCAGGCCGGCTACACCTGGGCCGGTTACGATCAGGGCACGATCCCGGCCATTCCGCTGTTCGCCGCCGTGCCGTTCGGCCTCAAGCCCTGGGCCTACACCGGCTGGTACTATTTCGGCGGCGGGCACGACATGCTGCAGGAGGTCTACGCCAACAAGGGCTTCAACGTGCATGCCCAGTTGTGCGGCATCATCGGGCCGGAGACCGCCGGCTGGTACGCCGAACCGATCGAAGGTCTTGGCGACTATGAAGGCATGAACATTCGCTTTGCCGGTCTTGGCGGCAAGGTTCTGGAACGGCTTGGCGCGTCGGTGACGATGCTGCCGTCCGGCGAGATCTTCCAGGCGCTTGAAACGGGCACGATCGACGCGACCGAGTTCTCGATGCCGGTCATCGACCAGATCCTGGGCTTTGACGAAGTGGTCAAGTTCAACCTGTTCCCCGGTTGGCACCAGCCCTTCACGGCGCAGTACCTGCTGGTCAATGGCGATGAATGGGACAAGATGACGGACGCGCAGAAGGCGCTCGTCGATGCGGTCTGCACGGCAGCCGTGACCCGCGCGCTCGCCGAAGGCGAGTACAAGAACGGAGAAATCCTCGCCAACTTCCAGGAACAGGGGGTCAATGCCAACCAGATCCCGATCGAGATCCTGCGCGAGTTGAAGAAGATCACCGACGAGGTGCTGGCCGAGGAAGCCGCTGCCGACGAGGACTTCAAGCGGGTCTACGAAAGCCAGCTTGCGTTCCAGGAGACATACAAGGTCTGGGACGAGCGGGCCTATCTGCCCGCCGATCTTGGCGAATAGACCCGCCCGTTGACGTCCCGCGCGCCGCACAGGGCGGCGCGCGGCCATACTTGATTGCCTTGGGCGGGGAGGAGTGAGCGATGTCGGAGCAGCCCGATGGTCGCCAGACCGATGTACAAACGAACGTCGCCAACGCCGACGAGTTTCTCCACCATCACGACGAATTCCCACGAACCGTCATCAGCAAGCCGATCGATGCGGGGCTGATCATCATCGGCAAGGCCGCGTCATGGCTGTGGCTCGCCGTCGTCGGTGTCATCATCTACGCCGTGGTCGGTCGTTACGCCTTCGAACAGGGCACGATCACACTTGAAGAAATGTCCTGGCACGTTGCCGGTGCTGCCTGGCTCATCGGCATCGCCTACACATATGCCGTCGATGACCATGTCCGGGTCGACGTGATCCACGAGCGCATGTCGCTGAAGACGCGCGGCTGGGTGGAGTTGCTCGGGCTCGTGTTCCTGCTCATTCCGTTCCTGGTCGTCGCCTTCATGGAAGCCCTGCCCTATGCGATGGCATCGTTCCAGCAGGGCGAACGCAGCCAGGCACCGGCCGGCCTGCCCAACCGCTGGATCCTCAAGGCCATCCTGGCCACATCGTTCCTGCTCCTGTTGCTGGGCACGATCGCGCGTTTGAGCCGGGTGACCGCGCTGCTGTTCGGCTTTCCCCGACCGATATCGGTCGCGCGGGAGGCGCAATCATGAACCTTGAGCCCTATTTCGTCGTCGGCATGTTCGTCACGTTCGGCGTGCTGCTGATGACCGGCTTCCCCGTTGCCTGGGTGCTCGCCGGGACTGCGGTCATCTGGACGGTCATCGGCGTCATCGCGGTCGAGAACTTCGGTGCCGACCTGTGGTTCGACTACGGATCGTCGCTTGCGCTCGTCCCCGAGCGATCGTGGGGCATCGTTGAATCAAGCACGCTTGTCGCCCTGCCGATGTTCATCTTCATGGGGATCATGCTCGACCAGTCGGGCATTGCCGAACGGCTGATGAACAACATGGTCAAGCTGTTTGGCGCGGTGCGCGGCGGCTATGCGGTCACCGTCATCGTGATCGGTGTCCTTCTGGCCGCGACCACCGGCATCATCGGCGCATCGGTCGTCCTTCTGGGCATGCTGTCGCTGCCGGTGATGATGCAGCACAAATACGACAAGGGGTTTGCCGTCGGCACGGCCTGCGCCACGGGCACGCTCGGCATTCTCATTCCGCCCTCGATCATGCTGGTGCTGATGGCCGACCGCCTGGCCGTGCCCGAAGCATCGGTCGGCGACCTTTTCATGGGCGCATTCTTCCCCGGCCTGATGCTGGGCGCGCTTTACGTCGCCTACGCCCTGATCCGCCCCGCCTTGCAGCCATCGATCGCGCCGGTGCCGGACGACCTGCCCAGGATCGACATGAAGGTCGTCTGGGACATTGTCGTTGCGGTCATTCCCACCGCCGCGCTGATCCTGGGCGTTCTGGGATCGATCTTTGCCGGCATCGCGACGCCTACGGAGGCCTCGGGCGTCGGCGCGACGGGCGCGCTGTTGCTGGCACTGATGTCCGGTCGGCTCAATCTGAAGGTGCTGAGCGACAGCCTCTACCAGACGACGCGCACCTCGGCCTTCATCTTCGCGATCTTTCTGGGTGCGACCGCATTTTCGGTCGTGCTGCGCGGTCTTGGTGGCGACGAGGTGATCGAGAGCGCGCTCCTGAACCTGCCGTTCCCGCCATCGGGCATCATCATCGCGATCCTGTTTGCGGTGTTTCTTCTGGGCTTCTTCCTCGACTGGGTGGAGATCACGTTGATCATCCTGCCGCTGGTCGCACCGGTCGTTCAGGTGCTCGAGTTTGACCTCGTCTGGTTCACGATCCTGTTTGCGATGTGCCTTCAGACATCATTCCTGACACCGCCGGTCGGTTTTGCGCTCTTCTACATCAAGGGCGTCGCGCCGCCGGAGATCCGCGTGACCGACGTCTATCGCGGCGTGGTGCCGTTCATCATCATCCAGCTTTTCGCGCTGGTGCTGGTGTTCACCCTGCCGCAGATCGCAACCTGGCTGCCGTCGGTTGCCTACGGCTAGATGGCAATCGCCGGCGCATGGCATGCAGGCCATGCGCCGGCGCAAACCGGACCGTCGACGGCGTGTCGCGTTTAGAACTTGACGCCGACGCGCGCGGTCAGCTCGGACAGCTGCGCATCGATCGTCGTCGCGTTGAAGTCTTCGTAGCTGAAATAGTTGTACTGGAGACCGGCGACCAATCTGTCGGTGACCAGAACATCGACGCCCAGGCCGAACACGCTGCCCCAATCGTCGCCTGCGAGGTTGGTGCGGCCGTATGTGACGCCGGCGATCCCGTAGACGCTGACACGATCGATGGCGACACCGGCGCGCAGCTTGGCCGCAAAGACGTCCTCGACGACCACGCCGGATCCATCGGTGAACATGTTTTCGTGAACGGCGTAGGTGACTTCAGCTCCGCCAACAATCGCGCCATGCTGCTTGGTCACGGCCGCATAAAGGCCGTAGACGTCGCCCTCGCCTTCGGCGGCAAGGCGCAGTGCATTGTTGTAGTCGTTCATCCAGCTGTATCCGTAAAGGACACCCAGCTGCGCGCCCGTCCAGCGCTCTTGGGCGTATGCCCTGTCCACCGACAGGGTTGTTCCCGCCATGGCGCCAAGCACCATCGCTCCGACCAGCAGAACACGCATATTTCCAAACTCCGCCACCAGCTTACGCGATCATGGTAAGCGGATATGGTTTCCATCCCGTAAACGGCGTTGCGTGCCTGAGCTTGCCATCAATGGCCGGCGATGCTCATCCGATCGGCGTTTTGCGCCGCAGGTCCGCCGGTCTCCACCATGGCCATGCGGTCTGCAACGTCCTGCAGCAGGGCGGCGTTGATCTTTTCGCGGCGCATGGGCCGCGCGAAATAAAAGCCCTGCACGCGGTCGCAGGCAATCGAGGCGACGAACGCCAACTGCGCGGCGGTCTCGACGCCTTCAGCGGTGACGTCGATGCCCAGGTTCTCGCCCAACGAGGCGACGGCCTGCAGGATGGCCTTGGAGCCGGGCTTGCTCTCCATGTCCAGAATGAAGGACCGGTCGATCTTCAGACGGTCGAAGGGAAACCGCAACAGGTATGACAGGCTTGAATAGCCGGTGCCGAAGTCGTCCATCACGATCGAGCAGCCGATCCGCTTCAGCGCCGCAAGCTTGCCGAACACCTCATCTCCATCCTCGATCAGGATGCTTTCGGTGATCTCGATTTCCAGCCGACGCGGATCGAAGCCGACTTCGTCGATGATGGCCCCGATGTCGGCGACGATGTCCGAACGCATGAAGTGGGTTGCCGCGATGTTGACCGACACGCTGATGTCGTCGGGCCAGTCGAGCGCGGCGCTGCATGCCTCGTGCAACGTCCATTTGCCGATGTCGATGATCAGGTTGGACTGTTCGGCGATGTGGATGAACTCATCGGGTGCGATCTCGCCGCGGATGGGATGATCCCAGCGGATCAGCGCTTCAACGCCGACGATGCGCTTCCTGGCGGTGCTCACCACCGGCTGATAGCAAAGGCGGAACTCGCCGTTGGTCAAGGCCTGGTGCATTTCACGCTCCAGCACCCGGCGCTCGCGCTGCTCAAAGTCCATGTGCGCTTCAAAATAGCGGAAGACGCCGCGGCCGTCCTCCTTGGCGCGATAGAGCGCAAGATCGGCGTTGCGCAGGATTTGTTCGGGCTGCGTGCCGTGCTGCGGCGCGAGCGCGATGCCGACGCTCACACCGATCCACATCATCTCGCCGTCGATATGGTAAGGCTCCATGACGCTGGCGATCAGGCGCGAGGCGAGCTTTGCCACAAAGACCGCATCGTCATTGCCATCGACGATGATTGCGAACTCGTCGCCGCCCAGACGCGCCACGCAATCGTCGGCGCGCACCTCGTTGCGGATCCGTTTGGCGACTTCGACCAGCAGCTTGTCGCCGACCGGATGGCCGTGCGTGTCGTTGACGAGCTTGAACTTGTCCAGATCGAGAAACAGCAGCGTGAACGCGGTGCCGAACCGTTCGAGCGTGCGCACCGATGCCTCGAGCCGGTTGGAGAAACTGGCGCGATTGTAGAGCCCGGTCAGCGCATCGCTGTGCGCGAGCGCGGTGATCTTCAGTTCGGCATGTTTTTCCGCCGTGATGTCCAGACACGTGCCGATGAAGCCGGCATGCGCACCGCCGACGATCCGCGGCCTGCCCGACATGCGCCACCAGCGCTTTTCACCCTTGACCGAGAAGGCCGCTTCAAGCCCGGAGAAGGCGCGGCCGCGTCGAGTGAGATGGGCAAACCTGACCAGGCTGGAGTCGCCGGTCACCGCGCGGCTTGTCAGGAACTGGACGAAATCGGCGCCGACCACCGCGTCATGCGGGATGCCCAGGGTTTCGCACATGCGCGGCGAGATGCGTCGGGTGCAGCCATTGCGGTCGACCTCCCAATACCACTCGGACGAGGTCTCCTGATACTGGTCGAGCAGACTGCTGACGTGGCGGGCCTTGCGACCATGCTGCACCTCATTTGTGGCATGCTCGATAAACCCACGCGCGTGCATCGCTCCGTACCAGGGCACGAACAGCGCGTAGAATGCGACGAGCGCCATGCCGGTCGGCAGGTGTTCGGGATCGGCCCGCATCCATATGCCATATCCCGCGAGCGCGCTGGCGACGGCGGAAAAGGCAAGCATGGCCGGCAGGAGCGTTGCGAAGTGAAAGGTCGTCACCAGCACGCCGCCGGTCAGCATCGCCGTCAGCAGCAAGAGCCCGTCGGCGGCCGCCGTGTTCAGCAAGATGATCGACAACACGCCCCAAATGCAGCCGATCACGGCCGCAACAGCCACAACGCCGGACACGGCGAGAGGAATGGGCTCGGTGCGCCCCCGTACCGTCTTGCCGAACAGCCAGACGCCCAGGCCGGTCGCGGCGTAGAGCGCGATCAACGCCGCCAGCAGACCCGCCATCAGCGGCATGTGCGCTGCGTCTGCTGTCGCCTGGAGCATCGCCCAGGCGGCGAACGCCGAGAGCATCGCCATGAACGGGCTGCGCTGACCGATATCGACAATCTGCGCCGCGCGGACTTCAAGTTGAAGATCGCGACTGATCGCGCGGCTGCCGGCAGGCACCAGCAGCGATCGGAAGACCATCGCAAATCGTGAAGCCAACATCATGTGCACCCCTGCTCCGGCGAGGGTAGGAGCATTCCGTTAAGCAATTGTTCCAATTGCGACAATTCACGGGTTGCGTTTGCAGTATGCCCAGTTGGCAATTGATCCAATACCCTTAGATGCCGTTTACCGTGCAACTTAAACGAGCTTTCACTTGCATCGATGTATCAGCCCTAGACAACCAAGAACCGGGGGCGGGCAATGGTGCATTACTGTGACGACACGAATACCGAGAGCATTTCATTTGAGGCATTGACAGGAAGCCTGCGCGATTTCCGCTGCGAACGCGGCGCCAACTTGCTGAGCCGCACCGACGGCTTTTTCAACTGGCAGGACCAGCGACGGCGCGCTGACCTGTGGCCTTACGCCAAGTCGACAGCAACGGCGCCGAAGACGCACTGCACGGCCAAGAGCGATGCGGGCGGCGAGATCGAAGGCGTCAACTTCGCAAGCCAGGACTATCTGAGCCTGTCTTCGCATCCGGCGGTCAAGCAGGCCGCGATCGATGCCGTGCACGAGTATGGCGTGCACAGCGCCGGATCGGCGGCGCTGCTCGGCAACACGCGCCATTCGCTGCTGCTCGAAGAGCGCATCACGGACTTCCTCAACGGCCGCCAGACGGTCCTTTATCCGACCGGCTGGTCGGCGGGCTTCGCCGCGATCCAGGGGTTCGTGCGTCCCGACGACCATGTCGTGATGGACGTTCTGGCGCATTCGTGTCTTCAGGAGGGCGCGCGCGCCTCAACGCGCAACATACACTTTCACGGCCACCTCAATCTCAGGGCGATGGAGCGCCGGCTCCAGAAGATCCGGGCCAATGACACCGAGAACGGCATCCTGCTCGTCACCGAGAGCCTGTTTTCGATGCACTCGGATACGCCGGACATCGGCGCCATGGTCGCCCTTTGCGATCAGTACAATGCGCTTCTGCTGGTCGACTGCGCGCACGACATGGGCGCGATCGCCGATGACGGGCGCGGCCACATGAGCCTTCAGAACGTGCTCGACGATGTCGACATCATCATCGGCAGCTTCTCGAAGACCTTCGCGTCCAATGGCGGGTTCATCTCGGTCAGGGAGCGCGCGGCGGCTGAGTATCTGAAGTACTATTCGGCGACCCAGACGTTCTCAAACGCGCTATCGCCCGTGCAGGCGGCCGTCGTGCTGGCCGCCTTCGACATTGTCGATTCCGACGAGGGGCGCCTGCGTCGGCGCAAGCTGATGGACAACATCCTCTACATGCGCTCGCAGATGACGAGCGTCGGGCTCGAAACCCTGGGCGATCCTTCGGCGATCGTGCCCGTCAGGGTGGGCGCCGAAGGGCTGGCGCGCATCGCCTCGCGCAATCTGAACACCTTGGGCGCGATCGCCAACCTCGTTGAGTACCCGGCCGTGCCGCAGGGGGGCGCCCGTTTTCGCGTCCAGGTGATGAGCGATCACAGTTTCGACGATGTCGATCGCCTGGTCGAGTTGATGCTGAAGGCGATGCGCAGCGCGGAAGTCGAGTATCTGGCGCTTTGCGATGCCCACCCCGAATTGATGAAGAACCAGCGCAGCGCCGCGCAAGCCGCGGACGGAATCCGGGATGCGGCATGATGGTATCGGAACGACCACGTCGACTGCTGGCCATCGACGATGACGTGTCGTCGGCCGAACTGATCGTACGGATCGCCGAACGGTGCCGCTACGAGGCGTTCGCCACGTCCGATTCGCGCGGGGTCATGAACCTTGCCTCCGCGCTGCACCCGGACATCCTGTCGATCGACATCTGCATGCCCAACCTGGATGCGTATGACCTGTTCGAACTGCTGTCGGCGGCCAGCTATGGCGGCCGAATCCTGATCGTCAGCGGTCAGCAACCGGACGTGCTGGAATCGACACGGCAACGGGCGTTGGCGCTCGATCTGGACGCGCCGCACGCGCTGCAAAAGCCAATCGATGTTGCGTTGTTGCGCAGTCTTTTGACGTCGCGCGATATCCTCAACGCGGCCTGAGTTCCGAACCTCCGCGCGTTCAGGGGCGGAATGCACTCCGGTCCGCTGACTGCGTCGGGCGATGATTGCTCAGGTCAGTTCGCTGTGCAGGATCTGGTTCATCTTGCCCAAAAGGCGGCGCAGATCGATCGGCTTGGTGTCGAAGTCCGAACAACCGGCCGATAGCGCGTTCTGCCGGTCGGTCTCAAAGGCGCTGGCGGTGAGCGCGATCACCGGAATGTGGGCCGTCTCCGGCGCGGCCTTGATCCGCTTGGTCGCTTCGCAGCCGTCAATGCCGTCGCCCAGGCCGATGTCCATCAGAATGATGTCGGGCTTGGTCGCGTGAGCGGCTTCCACCGCCGACAGGCCATCGACCGCAAAGCGGATCGTGAACCCGCGCTTGCCGAGCCGACGGCCGATGATGTCGCGATTGACCGGATGGTCTTCAACAATGAGGACAGTGGTCATGGTCGTTACCCCGGATTGGAACTCAGGCGGCGGCCGAACGGTCCAGATGCCGATCGATCATCTTGCGCAAGCGCGTGGTGTCGACCGGTTTGCTCAGGAAGTCGTCAGCGCCGTGCGGCGCACTGGCTTTCGGGTCATCCATGATCGAGACCATGATCACCGGCACGTTTGCGGTGACCGGATCGGCCTTCATCGACTTGACGACTTCCCAGCCGTCAACGTCGGGCATCAGCACGTCGATCAGCATGATCACCGGCTTGACCGTGCGTGCCAGTTGCACGGCCGAGCCCGGATCGGTGCTGAGCACGGGGACAAGGCCCTCCTTGCGCAGCATCCGGTCCATGATCTCCAGGTACTCGGGGTCGTCATCGATGACCAGAACGGCGCCACGGCTGGCGGTCGCCGGCGATGCCGGAACGGCCGGGCTTGCTTCCGCATCGCTGAACCGGCGCAGATCGGCGGCCGCCTGGCGCAATGTGTCGTCGAGACCATCGCCCGCCTCGACCGCTGACGGCTCCCGCACGTTCACCGGAACCAGGATCGTGAATGTCGAACCCTCGCCGAGTGTGGAAGCGACTTCGATATCGCCGCCCATCAACTGGCAGAGGTTCTTGCTGAGCGAAAGACCAAGGCCCGTGCCGCCGAACTTGGCGTTGATTGAGGCATGCGCCTGGGTGAAGCTGGTGAAGAGAGCAGACAGCGCTTGCCGGGAAATGCCGACCCCGGTGTCATGGACGGCGATCGAGATCATGTCCGGTCCGCCGTTGCCGTCGATCGCGTTGACCTCCAGCGTGATTTTGCCGTTCTGGCAGAACTTGGCGGCATTGCTCAGCAGGTTGAAGATCGCCTGACGCAGCTTGGTCAGGTCGATGTGGGCAGTGCCGATCGATTGCGGTTTGATCACCTCGAACACGTTCGTGTTCTTGGCCGCGAGCGGGCGCGCGGTGATCTCGATCTCGTCGATGAGATCGTCCATGTCGACGTCTTCCAGATAGAGCTCGGTCTTGCCGGCCTCGATCTTGGAGATGTCGAGAATGTCGTTGACCATCGACAACAAATGCTTGCCGGCGGCGCTGATCTTTTCGAGATCGGCAATCTGCTCGCCATCGCCTTCCAGCTCTGCATCTTCGAGCAGGATTTCGCTGTAGCCGAGCACGGCGTTGAGCGGTGTGCGCAGTTCATGGCTCATCTTGGCCAGAAACTCCGACTTGGCGCCATTGGCACGCTCGGCCTCCTCGCGGGCTTTTTCGGCTTCCTCGCGCGCCCGTTCGGCTTCTTCCTTGGCAAGCGTCAGGTCGTTCATCGTCGATTGGTGCCGGTCGATCTCCTTGAGCAGTTCGGACTGCGAGTCGACGACCGAGGCGTAATAGCTGGACATGAAGAAGATATACATCGACGCGCACAGCGCCGAGATCATCGTCACGCTGACCATGTCCTCGAGCGGAATGTGCTGCGGGAAGGACTGGTCGGCGGCGTAGACCGCATAGAACGCGCCAAGGCCGACGACAATCTGGGTGAAGATGGCGATCGACGTGCGCATCCCCGAACCCAGGTAGAAGAAGGCCAGCAAGGGCACGACCAGGAACCACATCAGGAACGGCGAACTTGCCCCGCCGAAATGGTACGATGTGATGAGGATCGCAAAGTTGAGGTTCATCACCGACAAGATTGCCAGCAACTCATAGCGGCGCGGCCAAAGCTGCAGCGCGAGCGGGAAGAACCAGAACAGCGTCACCGACAGGCCCAGAATATAGACATGCGGCCATGGCTGGGGGTCGTTCAGGAAAAGATAGATCGTGATCGGATGGCCCAGGAACGGCCCGAACATGTGGCTGATCAGGAACATGCGCACGCGCTTGTAGACCTGAATGTCCGCGCGCATGTGTTCCGGGGTCAAAGCCTCGGTCCATCTGTCGATCATTCGCACAAAGAAGTTCATCGCACCGCCCCGCCACACCTGGCCGACCGCCCCGCCGCGATCTGATTGCCAGCGCGCAAAATTTTTCCATCAAATTCTAAACAACCGCTTAGCGGACGATTGCGCTGTTTTTGCTAGGTTTTCACGCCCAAGGACGGGAGCGGACAATTGGCGGCACAAACGCACCAAGCCGCACAAATGGCGGAAAACAAGGCCCCAAGGGTCCCGGTCGGGCATGTGGCCAAGCGGGCCGACTGGCGCACAACCGGCCGCAATCCGATGGCCGGCACCGATGGCCTTGCGGTCCAGTTGTTTCAGCTTGTGTCATCATCGCTCGAAGGTCCCCACGGTGTGGACCCGGCCAGTTTCGTGACGGCATTTGGCGCGCTGGCCGGCCATGGCGCCCGCTGGATCGTGCGCCGGCAGATCCTTGCGGGCACCATCGCCGATGACTTTCTGGTGCCACCATCGGTACGCCGCGATGGCGTTGCGGTGTCGCCGCATGTCGACCGCTATGTCCACGACATGACAGGCCCAAGCTATGCGGCCGCGCTGGTTCCGAACATGATCGGTGCGGGCGCGGACTGGCTGCCGCGCATCAACACGATGCTCCAGCACAACTTCATGGCGATCAACTCGCCAACCTATCCCGACTATTCGGTCGATGCGCGCTACTATCCGGAGATACCGCCGCAAACGCTTCTGATGATGCTGTGGGAGCAGTCGCGGACCTGCCTCGACGGCAGCCAGTGCACCATCGGACAGTCCCCGGCAGCGCTGGCGCGGGCGACGGTGATGGCAGCCAAGACCTATCGGCACAGGCTGCCGCTGGCGGTTTCGGGTCAGCTGGCGCTTGAAACGGCAATCGCGACGTCCAAGCTCGACTACGGGTTTTGACGCTCGTCGACCGCATCAGGCCGGCACGGCCGCAAACGAGCCGATGCCACGCGCCTTCATTGCCTGTGTGATCTCGTCGAGAATGGCCGGATCGTCAATCGTCGCCGGCATCTTTGCTTCCAAACCGTCGGCGATCTTCTGCATGGTACCGCGCAGGATTTTGCCGGACCGGGTCTTGGGCAGGCGCTTGACGGTGACCGCCAGCTTGAAGGCCGCCACCGGCCCGATCTCCTCGCGGACCAGCCGCACGACTTCGCGCTCGATCGTCGCATCGTCCTTTTCAACGCCCGCGTTGAGAACGAGAAAACCGACCGGCAGTTGGCCCTTGAGACTGTCGGCGATGCCGATGACGGCGCATTCGGCGACATCGGGGTGCATGCCGATCACCTCCTCCATGCCGCCGGTCGACAGGCGATGGCCCGCGACGTTGATGATGTCATCGGTCCTGGCCATGATGAACACATAGCCGTCGTCATCGATGTAACCGGCATCGGCGGTTTTGTAGTAGCCGGGGAACTCGTCGAGATAGGCCGACCTGAACCGGTCGTCCGCGTTCCAAAGCGTCGGCAGGCACGATGGCGGCAGCGGCAGCTTGACGACGATGTTGCCCAGCGTACCGGTCGGCACCGGATGGCCGG
>CAZSFA010000067.1:0-14611 GCA_964606055.1 uncultured Oceaniradius sp.
CGACGGACTCAAAGACCCTGCCGGTCGGCCTGATGGACTTCACCGCCCAGTTCACGATCGACTGGGCCGGCATGTGCGCCATGGCCGTGATCATCATCGTGCCGGCGCTGATCCTGACCTTCCTCGTTCAGAAACACCTGATCTCCGGACTGACGTTCGGTGGCGTGAAAGGCTAATCCATGTCCGCCATTTCGCTCAAAAACGTGGTCAAGGCCTACGGCAAGCTCGAGGTCGTGCACGGCATCAACCTGGAGATCGACCACAATGAGTTCGTCGTGCTGGTCGGCCCTTCTGGCTGCGGCAAGTCGACGACCCTGCGCATGATCGCAGGCCTTGAGGACATCACCGATGGCGACATCCATATCGGCGATCGCGTGGTCAACGATCTGCCGCCCCGCAAGCGCAACATCTCGATGGTGTTCCAGAACTACGCGCTCTATCCGCACATGAACGTGCGCGACAATCTCGGTTTCGGCCTGAAGATCGCCGGCCAGCCGGCCAGTCTGGTCGAGGAGCGGGTGATGGAGGCCGCCGAAATCCTCGGCATCGCCGAACTGCTCGACCGCATCCCGGCCGAACTGTCCGGCGGCCAGCGCCAGCGGGTCGCCATGGGCCGCGCCATCGTGCGCCACCCCGATGCGTTCCTTTTCGACGAGCCGCTGTCCAATCTCGACGCCAAGCTGCGCGTGCAGATGCGCACCGAGATCAAGAAGCTGCACAACAAGGTGCGCACCACCGTCGTCTACGTCACCCACGACCAGGTCGAGGCGATGACGCTCGCCGACCGGATCGTCATCATGAAGGATGGCCATATCGAGCAGGTCGGCACGCCGATGGAGGTCTTCAGCCACCCGGTCAACACGTTCGTTGCCGGCTTCATCGGCTCACCGCCGATGAACCTGATCCCCGGGCGCATCGCCGGCGATCGCGTGGTGCTGTCGGACGAGATCGCGCTGCCGGTACCGAGCCGTCTTGCCGATCATGTCCGCGACGGGATCGAGGTCACGGTCGGCATCCGCCCCGACGACATGACGCCGATCGGGCACGGCATTCACGAGGCCGACGAGATGGCCGACCTGAAGCTGACCGTGGAACTGGCCGAACTCCTGGGCACAGAAACGCTGATCTACACGCGCCTTGCCGGCCACGAGGTGCAGGGCAAGATGTTCGACCCGCGCGATGTGTCCGAGGGCGAGACCCTCGATTTCCGCGTCGCGCTCGACAAGCTGCACCTGTTCGACCGCCAGACCGGCCGCTCGGTGAGGCCGCACTGATGGCGCAGATCTGCGAAATCGAGCTGCTGATGGTGGACCTGCCGCCCGCAGTGAAGCGGGTCGATGCGATCCAGTCGTTCGAGAGCCAGGAAACCCCGATCGTGCGCATCACCGATGCCGAGGGGGCGCAAGGCGTCGGCTATGCCTACACCATCGGTACCGGCGGCCCGGCGGTCATCAGCCTTTTGGCCCAGACGCTCGCGCCGCGCCTGATCGGCCGCGAGGCCGAAGAGATCGACGGCATCTGGCAGGATCTTCTGTTCTCCACCCATGCAACGGCGGTCGGGGCACTGACCTCGCTGGCGCTGGCGGCCATCGACACCGCCTTGTGGGATCTGCGCTGCAAGCGTGCGGGTTTGCCGCTCTGGCGGCTCGCGGGCGGGTCGAAGGCCGAGGTGCCGCTCTACTCGACCGAGGGCGGATGGCTGCACCTGTCGCCTGAGGCGCTCGCTTCCGATGCCGCCGAGATGAAGGCGAAGGGTTTTGCAGGCGCGAAGGTGAAGATCGGCAAGCCATCGGTCTGGGAAGACCGGGCGCGGCTGAGGGCCGTCCGCGACGCGGTCGGCGACGACTTTCGCATCATGGTCGACGCCAACCAGGCCTTCGATCTGGCCGAGGCGATGCGACGCGCAGACATGCTCGCTGACCATGACGTGCACTGGTTCGAGGAGCCGATGCCGGCCGACAACGTCGGTGCGCATGTCGAACTCGCGCGCAAGTCCCGCGTTCCGATCGCGGTTGGCGAAAGCATGTACGCGCTGTCCCAGTTCAAGGACTATCTGCAGCTTGGCGCGACCAGCGTCGTTCAGGCCGATGTCGCCCGTATCGGCGGGATCACGCCATGGCTCAAGACCGCGCACATGGCCGAGGGCTTCGGCGTTCCGGTCTGCCCGCATTTCCTGATGGAGCTGCATGCGAGCCTGGTGTGCGCCGTGCCGAACGCGCCGATGGTCGAGTACATTCCGCAGCTCGACGCGATCACCACGTCGCGGCTCGATATCCGCAACGGACACGCACATCCACCGGACACTCCCGGCCTGGGCATCGACTGGGACTGGCCAGCGATCCGCGCCCAGATCGTGCCGGGCACCCATCACATCATCGACAAGGGAGGGTCACATGCAGCGCATGGGCATGCTGATCGGGCTCAAGCCTGAACAAATCGCCGAGTACAAGAGGCTGCACGCCGAGGTCTGGCCGGACATTCTGGACATGATCTCCAAGTGCAACATCACCAACTATTCGATCTTTCTCAAGGAGCCGGAGAACCTGCTGTTCGGCTACTGGGAATACACCGGCACCGATTTCGCCGCCGATGCCGCCAGGATGGCGGCCGACCCGCGCACCCAGGAATGGTGGGACATCTGCATGCCGATGCAGGAGCCGCTCGAAACGCGCAAGGACGGCGAATGGTGGGCGATGATGGAAGAGGTTTTCCACCATGACTGACCCGCGCGTCGAGCGACTCGCATCGTGCTACTCCGGGGTTGTGCATGATGTCATGCGCGCCATGGGCCAGCGCAACTTCACCCTGCCGCCGCGCATCACGCCCATGCAGCCCGACATCACGTTGGCCGGCCCCGCCTTCACCATCGAAGGCCGGATTGAGGAGAGCGCCGATCCCCATGAAACGCTCCTGCAGTGGACGGGGCTGCTTTCCAAGGCCAAACCGGGCCACATCTGGTGCAGTCAGCCGCACAATCACCTGATCGCGCAAATGGGCGAATTGTCGGCTGAAACGCTGCATGCCAAGGGCGTTCTGGGCTGCGTCATCGACGGCGCACTGCGCGATGCCGACTTCATTCTGAAGCTTGGTTTCCCCTGCTGGCGCACCCATCACACGCCGCGCGACGTTGTCGGCATGTGGCTGCCCACCGGCACCGATGTCGACATCATGATCGGCGACGTGCTGATCCGGCCCGGCGACTGGCTGCATGGCGACCGCGACGGCATGGTGCGCATTCCCCACGAAATCCTCGATGAGGTCACCGATGCGGCGATCACCGCCATGCAGACCGAAAGCCTCGTGCGCAAGGCCATCCTCGAAGGCACAGACCCGCAGGAAGCCTACCTGAAATACGGAAAGTTCTGACCCATGAAGATCGAAAGCCTCGACATCCGTTGCTGCCGCCATGAGGGGTCTTCCGTGCCGGGCGCCTCGATGCGCGACGGCCAGTCCCAGGATGCGATGGAGTTCCTCGTCTATACGCTGAACACCGAGGACGGCCAGTCGGCCTCGATGTTCGGTTTCGCCGGCCGATCGGCGCTCGGCGCCGGCCATCTGGCGGCCGCCTCGCTGCGCGAGTTCTTCGTCGGTCGCAACGCGCTCGACCGCGAACAGGCCTGGCAGGACTGGCGCACCGCCGACCGCTGGTGGCACCATCTGCCGATCTACAACTACGGCCCGGTCGATTGCTGCCTTTGGATCCTCGGAGCCCAGGACGCCGGCCAGCCGCTGTGGCGCTACATGGGCGGCGTGCGCGACCAGGTGCCGGTCTATTGCTCATCCATGGTGCTGCCAGATGCCGATGCCTACGCGGCAGAGGCCGCCACCGTCAAAGCGGCCGGCATGAAGGCCTACAAGACCCATCCGCCCGGCCGCTCGGTCGATGAGGACATCGAGATCCACCGCGCCGTGCGCGCCGCCGTCGGTGACGATTTCACGCTGATGGCCGATCCCGTTCAGCCCTATACGCTCGAAGAGGCGGTCCGTTTCGGGCGCGAACTCGAAAAGCTCGGCTACAAATGGCTCGAAGAGCCGCTGCCGGACGAAGCCTTCGGCGCGCTGCGCGAACTCACCCGCGTGCTCGACATTCCCGTCGTCGGCACCGAGGTTCTGGCCAAGCACCCCTATTCGGTCGCCGAATGCCTTGCCACGCGCGTTGTCGATGCGGTGCGGGCCGATGCAAGCTGGACCGGCGGCATCACCGGCACGCTCAAGACGGCGCATCTCGCCGAGAGCTTCCACGCCAATTGCGAACTGCACACCTGCATCCTGCACCCGCTGGAACTGGTCAACCTGCACCTCAACGGCGCGATCGCCAACTCGTCCTATTTCGAGCTTTTATGGCCGACCGAAACGTTCAACTTCGGCCTTGCCGAGGATTTGCCGATCAAGGACGGCATCGCGACCATGCCGCAGGCACCCGGGCTGGGAATCGACCTTGACTGGGACCTGATCGACAATACGACGTTCGCCAAGCTGTAGCGAAAAAAGGATCAGCCAATGGCACGCCTTGAAGGCAAACGCTGTTTCGTCACCGCCGCCGGCCAAGGCATCGGACGCGCATCCGCGCTGGCGATGAAGGCCGAGGGTGCGCACGTCATCGCCACCGATATCAACGCCGATGCGCTTGCGGACCTCGCCGGCCAGGGCATAGAAACGCATCTGCTCGACGTACGCGACCCCGATGCCATCAAGGCGACGGCGGCAGACGCCGGGGCGGTCGACGTGCTGTTCAACTGCGCGGGCTATGTGGCGGCCGGCACGATCCTGGACTGCGACGAGGAGCAATGGGCATTTTCGGTCGAACTGAACATGACGGCCATGTACCGCATGCTCAGCGCGTTCCTGCCGCCGATGATCGACAATGGCGGCGGCTCGATCATCAACATGGCGTCCGTCGCCTCGACGGTGATCGCCGCGCCCAACCGGTTCGTCTACGGCGCCACCAAGGCCGGCGTGATCGGCATGACCAAATCGGTCGCCGCCGACTTCATCAAGAGCGGCATCCGCTGCAACGCCATCTGCCCCGGCACCGTGCAGTCGCCATCGCTCGATGAGCGGCTTGCGGCAACGGGCGACTATGACGCCGCCCGCGCCGACTTCATCGCCCGCCAGCCGATCGGGCGCATCGGACAGCCCGACGAGATCGCCGCGCTCGTCGTTTATCTGGCGTCCGATGAATCGGCTTACACCACCGGCATCGCCCATGTGATCGATGGTGGCTGGAGCAACATGTAAACCGGCGAAGCGGCCCCGGCCGCAGGGAGGACACGATGATACCGCTGCTCGACACACACCAGCATCTGATCTACCCCGACGCGATCGGCTATGGCTGGACCGATGGCATCCCGCCGCTGGCCCACACCGCGTTCACGGTCGATGACTACAACCGCCTGACCGACGGGCTGGGCGTCGGCGGCACGCTGTTCATGGAGGCGGGTGTCGACGATGCCGACTGGCAGCGCGAAACGCCGTTCATCGCCGGTGTCGCCAAGGATCCGGCGAAGGGCATTATCGGCATCATCGCGACGATCCGCCCCGAAGACGATGCGACCTTCGACGCCGAACTGGAAAAAGCCGATGCGCATGGTGTGGTCGGCTATCGCCGCATCCTGCATGTGGTCGACGATTCGATGTCTCAGCCGGCCGGCTTCAAGGCAAACGTCCGCAAGATCGGCGACGCGGGCAAGGTGTTCGACATGTGCTTCTCGGCCCGCCAACTGCCACTGGCCGCCGAACTGGCCAGTGCCTGCGACAACACGACAATGGTGCTCGACCATTGCGGCGTGCCCGACATTGCCGGCGGCGGTTTTGACCCGTGGCGCGAACACATGACCGCGCTCGCCGCCCTGCCCAACGTGACCTGCAAGCTGTCGGGCATTCTGGCCTACTGCGCGCCCGGCACGGCGACGCTTGAGACGATCCGGCCCTATGTGGATCACGTGCTGGAAGCGTTCGGCCCTGCCCGCATGGTCTGGGGCAGCGACTGGCCGGTGGTGAACATGACCGCCGACCTGCCCGCCTGGATCAGCATCACGCGGCAGATACTGGACGGGTTGTCCGATGACGAGGCCCGCGCCATCGCACATGCCAACGCCGAGCGGATCTACGGCGTCAGCATCGGTTGACGCAATCGGCGGGCGCCACGCCCGCCGGGTCGCGCTCAGCGCCGTCGGAACACAGGCTCGCGCTTTTCCTTGAACGCGGCGCGACCCTCGGCCGCGTCCTCGGTCGCAAAGCAGATCGTTTGCAGGTCGCGCTCATATTCGATGGCCTTGTCGATCGGCATCGAGATCGCGGCCTTCAGGTTCAGCTTGGCCGTTTCGGCGGCGATCGGCGCACGCGTCGCGATCGTCTCGGCAATCGCGCGCGCCCGTGCATGAAGGTCCGCTTGCGGCACGACCTCGGAGATCAGGTGCCATTGCAGCGCCTTTTGCGCATCGATCGCATCGCCCGTCATCACCATCAGCGCGGCGTTGGACGCTCCGGCCGACTGGGCGAGAAACGCACACATGCCGCCCCCGCCGATCCAGCCCAGCTTGATTTCAGGCGAGGCAAACTGGGCGTTGTCGGAGGCAATGCGAATGTCGCAGGACATCGCCGTCTCAAGACCGCCGCCGAACGCATAGCCGTTGACGGCCGCGATCGTCGGCTTGCGCAGGCCCTTGATTGCATCGCAATAGTCAGGCCGGTTCCGGAACTGCCACGGCGTGTCGTAGGTATCGAGTTCCTTGATGTCGGAGCCGGCGCAAAAGGCACGTTCGCCCGCGCCCGTGACGATCACACAGCGGATGGTCTCGCTGTCGTTGACGGTCTTGGCCGCCGCAACGATGGCGTCCGACATGCCGGGCGTGACCGCATTGAGCTTGGCCGGGCGGTTCAGCGTGATCGTCGCAACCGCCCCATCCACGTCGAAGATCACATCGTCGGTCATGTCGCCTCTCCGCTGACGCCGATCGCGCCGGCGGCGACGAGCGCGTCGATGCGTTGTGCGTCGTAGCCGGCCTCGGCCAGGATTTCGGATGTGTGCTCGCCCGCCAGCGGCGCGCCGCGCGCGACCGTGGACGGCGTTTTCGAGAAGCGGATCGCGAAACCCGGCGTCTTCACCCGGCCTTCGGTCGGGTGGTCATACTCGACGAACGTGCCGTTGTGCGCGATCTGCGGGTCGTCGACGAGATCGGCATAGCGATAGACCGGCCCGGCCCAGATGCCGGCCGCCTCGAACGCGTCCAGCCAGTGCCGGGTGGGTTTGGTCAGCAGGTGTTCGCGCGTCCGGGCATGGATTTCATCACGCTTCGACCAGCCGTCGACCTCGTCTTCCATGGCGGCAAAGCTCGGCTCGCCGATGATCTCGCCCAGCGTCTTCAGCGGCGGAAATGCCAGCGCCAGATAGCCGTCCGATGTCTCGAACGTGCCGTAGGGTGCGCGGATGTAGACATGGGCGTGCGGTTCGGCGCTGCGCTCCTGCGGCTTGCCGCCGACGGTATAGACCGACAACTCCTGCATCTGCAGCGCGGTGATCGCGTCGAGCATGTTGACCTCGACCAACTGGCCCTCGCCGGTGCGCTCGCGGTGCAGGAGCGCGGCCAGCGCGCCCTCGAATGCCGTGTAGGCTGTGATCGCATCGACGGTGTACTGGCCCGCCGCGACGGGCGGTTCGTTGGCGCTGCCCGCCGAAAGCATCGCGCCGGACATCGCCTGCAGCAGAAGGTCCTGGCCGGGCCGGTCGACATAGGGCCCGCTCTCGCCATAGCCGGACATGGAGACATAGATCAGGCCCGGATTGAGGCCGGACAGCGTGTCGTAGTCGACACCCAGCCGCCCGGCGACGCCCGGGCGATAGTTCTGCAGGAACACGTCCGCCCCGCGCACCAGATCATAGAGCACCCGCCTGCCCTCGGGCGATTTGAGGTTGATGGCCACCGACCGCTTGTTGCGGTTGAGCGACAGGAACGACACGTTGATCTGATTGCCCGAAACGCCGCCCGCCGAAACATGGCGCTGCCATTCGCCGCCCACCGGTTCGATCTTGATGACATCGGCGCCCATGTCGCCGAGCCTCTGGGCGGCAAACGGCCCTGCCATCGCGATCGAACAATCAAGCACGCGGTACCCGGTCAGGATTCCCAAGACAACAACTCCTATTGCATCACCCAACCGCCATCGACGTTGAGCGTCTGGCCGGTGATGAAGCCCGCTTCGGGCGATGCCAAGAACGCCAGCGCGGCGGCGATGTCGGTTGGCGTGCCGCGGCGCTTGACCGCCTGATGATCCAGAACGAAGCGGACATAGCCTTCCGGATCAGGATGGATCTTCTCGGCGTCGGTGGGAAACGCGCCCGGCGCGATCGCGTTCACGGTGATGCCGTACTTGCCGAACTCGCGCGCCCAGGCGCGTGTCAGGCCGATCAGCGCGCCCTTGGACTGCACATAGGGCGACAAATGCTCCCAGCCGCCGAACGCGGTGATCGACGAGATGTTGATGATCCGGCCCCAGCCCTGCTCCCGCATGTGCGGCAGCGCCGCCTGCACGCAGACGATCGCGGCATCGACATTGACGCGCTGCACCATCTGATGGTCTTCGAGCGAATAGTCCTCGAACGGCCGCGACGGGTAGATGGCGGCATTGTTGATGACGATGTCAAAACCGCCCGACGCCTCGCTGGTCGTGGCCAGTTCGCGCGCCAGCCGCCCGTGGTCGGCCAGATCGATTGGCATGATCGCAAGGCCCGAAAGGCCCGCCTCATCCGCCCGCACGGCCAGCGCCTCGACCTTGGCGGGATCGTTGTCGATCACCGTGACCCGCATGCCCGCCGCAACGAACGCCAGCGTCGCATCGGCGCCAAGGCCGCCGGCAGCGCCCGTGTAGAGCACGTGCTTTCCGGCAAGCGAGGGTGCGATGTGCGCCATGGCGGTGTCCTCCCGATGGCAGCGACGGTGATCAACGACGATGCGGCATGACGCTGCCCCATGGGCTGACCGACTGTCAACACGCGCCACCTTCAAAACCAATCATTCGGGCCACGATCGCCTGAACGAACGCCACAATTCGCTTCAGAGCAGACGCAGTCTGAAATTATGATGTGTTTTGATTGCTTTACATCGATGTCATGTCCGGCGATCATGGTTGACCAACAGGGTCAAACGCCGGAGTTGCCATGCGCCCCACGATCAGCGACGTCGCACGCGAGGCCCGCGTATCGGCCGCAACCGTCGATCGCGTGATCAACGACCGTCCGGGCGTCAAGGCGCGGACCCGCCAGATCGTGCTCGGCGCGGCGCATCGCCTTGGCTACCTGCCCGATGCCGAACCCGACGGCACCGAACCGGTCACCGTTGCGCTCGACTTCGTGCTGCCGGCGGGCACGAACCCGTTCATGCTTCTGCTCGAAGAGCATCTGCGCCATTTCGGCGAGGCGCGTGCCGACATCGACGTCACCGTGCACACCGTTGACGGGTTCAGGCCCGAATCGCTGGCCGACCGCCTGCGCGGTCTGGTCGGCCGCACCCAGGGCGTCGGTGTCGTCGCCATTGACCATCCGCTGGTGCGCGAGGCGATCCGCGATCTCGCCACGGGCGGCGTGCGCGTGGCAACGCTCGTTTCCGATGTCACCCATGTGCCCAAGGCGGGTTATGTCGGCATCGACAATCGCGCGGCGGGGCGCCTCGCCGGCTACATCATGGGCCGTTTCCTGCCGCCGGCGCGGCAACACCGGATCGGGCTGCTCGCCGGATCGCTCGCTTATCGCGGCCATCAGGAGCGCGAAATGGGCTTCCGCCACATCGTCTCGACCGAGTTCGATGAGATGGAGATCGCCCGCCTCGTGGAGGTCGAGGACGACCGCGACCGGGCCTATGAGGCGGCAATGGCCATGCTGTCAGAGCACACCGACATCAGCGCGATCTACAATATCGGCGCGGGTACGGACGGTATCTGCCAGGCGCTCAAGGAACTCAAGCGCGACCGCCAGGTCGTCTTCATCGCGCACGACCTCACGGCCGGGCATCGGCGGTACCTGGTCGACGGTACCATCGATGCGCTGATCGACCAGTACCCGCGCGTTGAGGCGCGCGAGGTCATCAATCTGCTCAAGGCGGCGGTATGCGGCGAGGAAGCGGCAATCCATCCGCCGCGCCTTCAGGTGCTGTTCCGCGAGAACATGCCCGATCGGTGAGCGTTGCGACTAAGCCCCATCCGGTTTCAGCAGCCAGCTTCGCACCTGAAACGGCGTGAAGCCGAAATCGGGCGCACCCAGATCGTCCTCGAGCAGGTTCACCGTTCGGTCGACCCGCCAACCCTCGGGCAGACCGATTCCGACCGCACCACGCGCGCCTGCCGGCTCATAGGTCCGCATGATCAGGCCGGCGCCGTCCTCGGCGGGTTTGATGCCGCCAAGGCCCAGTCGGAGACCGTTCACCGAAACGGCCTGCCACGTGGTTGCCGACGCCGCCTTGACCGGTCGCGCCAGCAGCGGCTGGTTGACGTCTTCGGCCTCGGCCAGAACCCCGCCCGACAGCCAGTCGCCGCTGTGCGGATAGAGCGCATAGGTGAAGCTGTGCCGCCCTTCGTCGGCCATCGGATCCGGGTAGACCGCCGAGCGCAGCAGCGACAGGCCGAGCACATTGCCATGCGCGTGGTGGCCGTACTTGCCGTCGTTGATCAGCGCGACACCGTAGCCGTGCTCGGCCATCACCGCGAACCGGTGACCCGCCACCTCGAACTTGGCCGCGTCCCACGAGGTGTTGCGGTGCGTGGGGCGCGCATGGACGCCAAACGCGCACTCATAGAGCACCCGATCGGTGCGAACCGCGAGCGGGAACAGCGCTTTGACCAGCAGCTTGCGATCGTGCCAGTCGATGTCGGTCGCAATGTCCAGCCGTGGCCCGTTCGCCCACAGCCGCAGCGTCTGCGTGATCGTGCTGTCGCCAATCGAGCGTGTGATACGGACGGCAGCACGATGCGGACCCTGTTCGACGACCTCGGCCGACGACGAAGCGATCAACTCGTCGCCCTGCAACTCGGTGTCGTCCTCCAACTCCCAGGCGTCATAGACGCGCGGGCGGTCGCGATAGACCCAGATCTGGTTGCCGCGACCATCGAGCACGTCCCGTTGCGCCTTCTTGTCGAACACCCGCGTCAGCGTGCCATCGGCGCCGATCTCGACGCGCACGAAGGCGTTCTCCAGATGATCGGATGATACCGACAGCCCCGCCGGCGGCGCGGCATCGACCACGACCGCCGCGCTCAGCGGGTCGATCGCTTCGCCGGAACAGGCGACCCAACCATCGGCGACCTGCTGGCCCCCGGCGATCGCGCCGTCGCAATGCACCCGATAAGGGCGCGGCGACAGATCCGGGTTGACGGCCAGTACGGCTTCAAGCGGCCCGGCCTCGACGGTCGCCGACACGAGCCGCTCGAACTGTGCGTCCATCTCGGTCCGGCCCGCTTCGATCACCGCGCCCAGCTCCCGCTCGGCCACCACATGGACCTCGTGGATCGAGGAACCCGGCAGGATATCGTGGAACTGGTTGCGCAACAGAACATGCCAGTGCGGTTCCAAGGAACCGGCACGCGGCTGGCCGGCCAGCGTCGCCATCGCGCCCAGCACCTCGGCCGTCACCAGGGCCCGCTCGGCGTGCCGGTGCAGGTATTTGGTGCGCGCCTGCGACGTCAGCGTGCCGCGATGGTACTCCAGATACATCTCACCCACCCAGACGGGCAGTGCCGTCTCGCCGGCGGTCTCGTGCAGGTCGGCAAAGAAGTCGTGCGCGCGCACCGGCCGCAGCGATGGCAAGGCGGGGAAATCGGCGAGCGCTTTTTGGTTCTCCAGCATCTCGATGCTCGTGCCGCCGCCGCCATCGCCGATGCCGATGCACATCAGGCTTTCCGGGTGCGCATGCTTGCCGCGATAGTTGCGCCAGGTCGGCACCAGCGAGGCGGGCCGGACGTGCGCATTATAGCCGCCATCGGGGTTGTTGTAGGTGTGCGTGAGGACACGGCTGCCGTCGAGCCCTTCCCACCAGAACACATCGTGCGGCATGGGATTGGTCTCGGACCATGTCACCTTGATGGTGAAGAAGCTGTCCATGCCGCCCTGGCGCAGCAATTGCGGCAGCGCCGGCGAAAAGCCGAAACAGTCGGGCAGCCAGTGCACCCGGTGCCGCGTGCCGAAATGCCGCTCGAAGTAACGCTGGCCGTAAAGGATCTGCCGGGCAAACGACTCCCCGCACGGCATGTTGGTGTCCATCTCGACCCAGGTGCCGCCGAGCGTCTCCCAGCGGCCGGCAGCGGCCTGCCCTTTGATGCGCTCGAGCAGGACCGGATCGTCTTCTTCCAGGAACGCGTAGATCTGGGCGGTTGACTGGTTGAACAGGAAATCGGGGTAGCGATCGACCAGATCGGTCATCGACGAGAACGTGCGCCGCGCCTTGCGCCGCGTCTCGTCCATCGGCCACAGCCATGCAAGGTCGATATGGGCGTGCCCGGTCAGGGCGAGCGCGCCCGTCTGCGGATGGCGCTCCTTGAGCGCGGCAAGATCGGCGCGCAGACCATCGACGATGGCGGCGATCGCCTGGCTCTGCGCGGGTGTCAGGCCGGGTGGATCATCGTCCAGCCCCCCGGGCAACTGCCAGATGCGCTGCATGCGGGCGCTGCCGCTGATGCGCGACACGTAAGGCCCGGTCGCCGTCGGCAGCACGATCGCATGGCAGGCACGCTCCGCTGCAGCCAGCAGGGGGTCGACGACGTCGTCGCCGGCCAGTTGCTCGGCCGTTTCGGCGATCAGCGTCAAAAGGCGGACAAGCTGCTCGACCGGCTCGTCGACCAGCACGATCCGCGCTTCGCGCAACGCCGCATCGCGCGCCGGCACGCCGAACAGCGAGCGGGCCACGCATTCAGCCGCAACCGAAAACGTGCGCGATCGCAGCGGATACCGGCGATGATGCGGATCATGGCCGAAGGCATCGTCCTGACCATCCTCGGTGCGGATGCGGACAAGACCCTCGCCGCCCAGATCAAGCGCCAGCAAGGTCTGCTCGAGCGGCCAGTCATCGGGCACCCGGACCGAACCGTGCGCCAGCGCGACGATGCCATCGCGGCGCGGCCACGCCGCGCCCGGCGCGATCGCCTCGCCGTCGAACCGCCAGTCCGTCAGCGCGACGTGCGCACGCACGCTCCAGGCCGACAACTCGTCCGTCCGTTCGACCAGCCTGGCAGTGCGTTGCTTGGCGTTCAGTGGCATCGAGCGTCCTCCCAAAAATACCGCCCGTTCCAAGGGCCGTCATGCCGCGGCCGGTCGCCCCGACGGATTGGATTGGAGAGGCGACCGGCGCGACCTCGTTGCACGTTGGTCAATCGGGGATCAAGCCGTGTTCAGCGCCCGGTTGGCACCCGCGCCAGCTCCGTGCTGCGTCCCCGTTGAGGGTGTCAGCGGCCGTGCTTCTCCCGCCATTGCGCGAAAAGCGCCAGGTTCTCGTCCTTGGTCGGCGGGTAGAGGCCGATGATCGTCTCGCCGCCGCGCACGCGCTCGGCCACGAAGTCCTCATAGACCGTCATCTCGACCGCCTCGTCCGCAATCTCTGCCGCAAGATGAGCGGGGATGATGATGACGCTGTCATCATCGCCGACGACGATGTCGCCGGGGAAGACAGGCGCGTCGCCGCAACCGATGGGGACGTTGATGTCGATTGCCTCGTTGGTGGTCAGGTTGGTCGGGCTGGACGGTCGATGATGGTAGGCGGGCATGTCCAGTTCGCCGATGTTCATGGCATCGCGAAACCCGCCATCGGTGACCGCGCCCGCCGCGCCGCGCACCATCAGTCGCGTCAGCAGGATATCTCCGCCGGAGGCGGCGCGCGCGTCCTTGCGGCTGTCCATGATCAGCACGTGGCCGGGAGGGCAGGTCTCGATGGCATGCCGCTGCGGGTGTTTGGGATTGCGAAACTCGGAGACGTGGTTGCGGTCCTCGCGCGCGGGCATGTAGCGCAGCGTGAATGCCGGACCCACCATGTTGCGGCCCTTGCGCGCGATCGGATGCACGTCCTGGACCACCTGGTTGCGCAGGCCACGCTTGAAAAGCGCGGTCGCCAGCGTGGCGACGGAGACCTGTTCGAGCTTGCGCCGCGTTTCCTCGTCAAATCCGTGATCGGACATCCATGTCTCCTCTGGCAGTGCGCGTCCGGCGAGCGCCGGCGATGGTCAGTTGATCTCCGGCTCGGGCGCCGGCGCGCCGAACCCGGTGCGCAGGAAGTCGAAGTCGCACCCCTTGTCGGCCTGCTCGATGTGCTTGAGGAACATCCAGCCATAGCCGCGCCCATAGCGCGGCGGCGGCGGCGTCCATGCGGCGCGGCGCGCGGCCATCTCCGCGTCGGTGATCTCGACGTCGAGCCTGCGGTTGGGAATGTCGAGCGCGATCGTGTCGCCGGTCCGGATCAGCGCCAGCGGGCCGCCGACATAGGCCTCGGGCGCCACATGCAGCACGCACGCGCCGAACGAGGTGCCCGACATGCGCGCATCGGACAGCCGCACCATGTCGCTGTGCCCGTGCTTGAGCAGCGCCTTGGGCATCGGGATCTTGCCCCTTTCGTGCATGCGCGGCCCGCCATGCGGCCCG
>CAZSFA010000068.1:0-14593 GCA_964606055.1 uncultured Oceaniradius sp.
GCCGGCCGCCGCCGCAGCCGCACGCATGGCCGAGCCGGCGCCCGCGCCGCGCCAGCCGTTGAGCCAGCAGGACACGGCGCCCGCGCCCATGGATTATGAGCAGGCAGCGCCGGCCGCCGCGATGGCGCCCGACATGCAGCCCGGCTACGCCGCCCAACCGGCCGCGCCGCGGATGCCGCAGGTCGAGGACTTCCCGCCGGTCGCGCAGGCCGAGATGCAGGCGCATGAGGAAGCCCGTCATGGCGAGGATCCGCACGACGATCGCGGCCCGCTTGGACTGCTCAAGCGCCTGACCCACGGGCTGTCGCGCAAGGAGGATGGCGAGGAGCTGCCGGCGGCACCGCGCCTGCGTCCCGCCGATCCGGGCTTTGACCCCGACATGGCGCAGCCGCGCCGTCAGCTCGGCCAGGAAGCGGCGCTTTATGCGCCGCGGAGCGGTCAACTCGACCCGCATGGCAGGGCGCCGGCTCAGCCCTCGTCCGATCCGGACGATCAGCTTGAAATACCGGCCTTTTTGCGTCGTCAGGCGCAGTAATTGCCGGGCTTTGGCATGACTTTGGGGGGCCGGCATGCCGGCCCCTTTTTCGCGTCTTGGCGAGCGACGGTTGCGTCTCCGAGCAAATGCAATCAGGGATTGAAATCGCGTTACACTTGGTTACGATCCGTGATTTGGAGTGCGCGGCGACTCACGCCTAATGTGCGGCACGAAGGGGAGGGGCGCCGCTTCATATCAGGCCAGGCAGACCGTCATAATCGGCGCAACGGTCATATGAGCGCAAACAGATAAGAGCGGGACGCATTCATGGGGACTGACTTGCGGGCTTATCAGGCGTCGCTGCGAAAAGCGGTGAGCCTTTCGGGGATCGGCGTTCATACCGGCGTCGAAGTTTCGATAACGCTCCACCCGGCCGAACCCAATACCGGCGTTGTCTTCCGCCGGCACTTGGGCAACGGGTCCACGGTCACCTTCCCCGCTGTCGTCTCCCAGGTCGGTGCGACCGATCTCTGCACCATGCTCGGCGATCCCTCCGGCGTCCACGTTTCCACCATCGAACACATCATGGCCGCGTTTTCCGCGATGGGCCTCGACAATGTCATCGTCGACATTGACGGCTCGGAAGTGCCGATCATGGATGGCAGCGCGCGCGTGTTCATCGCGGCGATCCAGGAAGCCGGCATCGAGCATCATCTGGTCAAGCGACGCTACATCCGCGTGTGCGAGACGGTGCGCGTGGAAGACGGCGCAAGCTGGGCCGAGTTCCGCCCCCATGACGGTACGCGCTTTGAGGTGGTGATCGACTTCGACAGCGCCGCGATCGGCCGCCAGGAGTTCCGGGGCGAGGTCGACGGCGACGTGTTCTGCGACGAACTGGCCGATGCGCGCACGTTCGGCTTCATGAAGGATGTCGAGTTCCTGTGGGCCTCGGGCCATGCGCTTGGCTCCTCGCTGGGCAACTCGGTGGTGATCGGCGACGACGACCATGTCATCAACTGCGAGGGGCTGCGGTTCGGCGACGAGTTCGTGCGCCACAAGACACTGGATGCGGTCGGTGACCTGGCGCTTGCGGGCGCCAATTTCATCGGGTGCTTTTCGTCCTATCGCGGCGGCCACAAGCTGAACGCGAAAGCGCTGCGGGCGCTGCTGGCCGACGCGGCCGCCTATGAAATCGTGGAAACGCCGGAGCCGCGCCCGATGGTATTCGCCGGCGAGTTCGTGGCCGTGACCGGACAGGTCTACGCGCCCTGGTCGGTCTGACGGGACCTTTGCCGCCGTGGCGGCGGCGCCACAAAATCGTGCGAATTGGTGGGCACATGTTGTCGCGTGCGGGGGATCGCGCTAGAGACGGCCGATGGCGGTTGCGGTCTTTGGTGCTTCGTCCGCTTCGCACGGCGCGGTGATTGCCTGTCAATTCTGCGCGATGTGGTCGAAACGCCGGAGATGATCGGTTTCATGCGCCCTGACCTTGACGTCCAGTCCCACCCCATCCGCGCCGGCGCGACCGCGCTGGCCGTGGCGCTCGTCGCCTTCGGCCTTGCGGGATGCGCGACGGGCGATGACGAGAACTTCGATCTGACCAGCTATGTCGACACGATCGAGCCGGCGGATGTTCTTTACAATCAGGGGCTGGCGAACCTGAACTCGGGCCGGCTGCGCGAGGCTGCGCGCAAGTTCGAGGCGGTGGACCGTCAACACCCCTATTCGGAATTTGCCCGCAAGGCCAATGTGATGGCGGCGTTCACATCCTACCGGCTGGGTGATTTCGACGAGGCGATCACGGCATCGCGCCGCTTCCTGTCGCTTTATCCGACGCATGAGGACGCCGCCTACGCGCAGTACATCATCGGCCTTTCCTACTTCAACCAGATGCCCGAGATCACGCGCGACCAGCGCGACACGCGCCTTGCGATCCAGAACTTCAACCGGCTTCTGGAGACCTATCCGGGTTCGATCTACGAGGACGATGCGCAGGCCAAGATCCGCGTCGCGCGCGATCAGCTTGCCGGCAAGGAAATGCAGGTTGGCCGCTACTATCTGGAGCGCCGCGAATATGCGGCCTCGGTGACCCGTTTCCGCAACGTCGTCGAGAGTTACGCCAACACCCGTCATGTCGAGGAGGCGCTGGCGCGGCTGACCGAGACCTATCTTGCGATGGGCCTTGTTTCCGAAGCGCAGACCGCGGCCGCCATCCTGGGCCACAATTTCCCCGACAGTGAATGGTATGCCGAATCCTACAGCCTGCTGCAGTCGGGTGGATTGGAGCCGCGTCAGAACAGCGGTTCATGGCTGTCGCGTGCAACGTCCGGCATCTTCGGCTCCTGATCCCGCGGCGGCTGTCGCCTCTTATGTAAGCACATGCTGACACAGCTCTCGATTCGCGACATTGTCCTGATCGAGGCGCTGACGATCCGGTTCGAGGCGGGCCTTGCGGTGCTGACCGGCGAAACCGGCGCCGGCAAATCCATTCTGCTTGATGCCTTGTCGCTGGCGCTGGGGGCGCGGGGCGATGCCGGGCTGGTTCGGCATGGCGCGCGCGACGGGCAGGTGAGCGCGGTGTTCGACCTGCCGCCGGCGCATGACATCCGCGACCTGCTCGATGAAGCCGGTGTTCGTCTCGATCCGGGTGAAGCATTGATCGTGCGCCGACAGCAATCGTCCGATGGGCGCAGCCGGGCCTTCGTCAACGACCAGCCGGTGAGCGTGTCGCTGCTGCATCGCATCGGGCGGCTGCTTGTCGAAATCCATGGCCAGCACGACGACCGGGCGCTTGTTGACGCCGCCTCGCACCGCGACCTGCTCGATGCGTTCGGCGCATTGGGCGCGGATGTCGGCCATGTCGGCCGGCTGCATCGCGCCTGGCGCGACGCCGAGACGGCGCTTTCCGATCATCGCGCGCGGGTCGAAGAGGCGGGCCGCGAGGCCGATTTCCTGCGCGCCTCCGTCGAGGAACTCTCCGCGCTGGCGCCGGAGCCGGGCGAGGAGGAGCAGCTCGCCGAAACCCGCTCGGCGCTGATGCAGTCCGAAAAGGTGGCCGGCGATCTCAACGACGCCCATGACGTGCTCGCCGGCGCTCATTCGCCGGTACCCGACATCGCCGGGCTGCTGCGCCGGCTGGAGCGCAAGGCGGCCGAGGCGCCGGGTCTCCTCGAAGACGTCAACACGCATCTGGGCCAGGCGCTCGATCACCTTGCCGAGGCGCAGCAGGTCATCGAACAGGCGATCGCGGCGAGCGATCATGATCCGCACGCGCTGGAGCGGGCCGAGGAACGGCTGTTTGCCTTGCGCGCGGCCGCCCGCAAGCATGATGTGATGGTCGACGATCTGGCCGATCTTGCGGTGCGGATGGCCGACCGGTTGGCCGAACTGGATGCCGGCGAGACGCGCCTTGCAGAACTGGAGACGACCGCGCGGCAGGCGCTCGCCGCCTATGACACGGCCGCCGAGGCGCTGTCGGAGGCGCGCCTTGAAACAGGCGCCGCGCTGGCCGAACAGGTGATGGCGGAACTGCCCGCACTCAAGCTCGAAAAGGCGGCCTTCATGGTCCATTGCGAGACCGATGCGGGAAACCGCACCGCGTCGGGCATCGACACGGTGGCGTTCTGGGTGCGCACCAACCCGGGCACGCGGGCCGGGCCGATCATGAAGGTGGCATCGGGCGGTGAGCTGTCGCGGTTCCTTCTGGCGCTCAAGGTGGCGCTGGCCGATCGTGGTTCGGCGCCGACGCTGGTCTTTGACGAGATCGACACCGGCGTTGGCGGATCGGTGGCCGATGCCATCGGTATGCGGTTGTCGCGCCTTTCAGGCACCGTGCAGGTATTGTCGGTGACACACGCGCCGCAGGTCGCCGCGCGCGCCGCGCACCATTTCCTCATCGCCAAGTCCGGCGCCAATGGCGAGGAGGCGGTGGCGACATCGGTCACCGAGATCGACAGCGGGGCACGCCGCGAGGAAATCGCGCGGATGCTGGCCGGTGCGACGATCACCGACGAAGCGCGCGCGGCGGCCGACCGGCTGCTCGACGCCGACGCCTGACGGGCCGTGTCGGCAGCGGCGAGCGGGCGGGTTTGCGGCGCGCGCCAAAGGCGCTAAACGGGTCCGGTTTCAGCCTTGCACGATTTGCCCATGGCCAACACGTCACCCGACACCCAGCGCGTTGACGCGCTCACCAAGGCGCAGGCCGAAGCCGAGCTTGCGCGGCTGGCCGCCGAGATCGCCCGCCACGATGCGGCCTATCACACCGATGACGCGCCCGAGATCAGCGATGCCGACTATGATGCCCTCAAGCAGCGCAATCTGGCGATCGAGGACCGTTTTCCTGATCTGAAACGGGCGGACAGCCCGAGCGAGCGGGTCGGCGCGCCGATATCGGAAAAGTTCGACAAGATCGCCCATCGCGTGCCGATGCTGTCGCTCGACAATGCGTTCAACGATCAGGACGTGCATGATTTCGCCGCCCGCATCCGGCGGTTCCTCAAACTGGCCGACGATGCGCCGCTCACGCTGACGGCCGAACCGAAGATCGACGGCCTGTCGCTCTCGCTGCGATACGAGGCGGGCCGGCTGGTGTCGGCGGCAACGCGCGGCAACGGCCAGGTCGGCGAGAACGTGACCGCCAATGCCCGCACGCTCGACGACGTGCCGACGAGTCTGACGGGCGATCCGCCCGATGTGCTTGAGGTGCGCGGCGAGGTCTACATGACCAAGGACGATTTCGCCGATCTCAACCGCAGCCAGGTCGAGGCCGGCAAGCCGACTTACGTCAACCCGCGCAACACGGCGGCGGGCGCGCTGCGCCAACTCGATGCTGCGATCACCGCCAGCCGGCCGCTCAAGTTCTTCGCCTATGCCTGGGGCGAGGTCAGCGCCATGCCGGCAGACACGCAAAGCGGCATGGTCGACCAACTTGCCGCCTATGGTTTCAAGACCAATCCGCTGATGGCGGTGTTTGATGCCATCGCGCCCCTGCTCGACCACTATCACCGCATCGAGACCGAGCGGGCGTCGCTGCCCTATGACATCGATGGCGTGGTCTACAAGGTCGACGATCTGGCCTTGCAGCAACGGCTGGGGTTCGTTTCGCGCTCGCCGCGCTGGGCGATCGCGCACAAGTTCCCGGCCGAAAAGGCGATGACGGTGCTGAACGATGTCGACATCCAGGTCGGCCGCACGGGCGCGCTCACGCCGGTCGCGCGGCTGGAGCCGGTCACCGTCGGCGGTGTCGTGGTCGAAAACGCGACGCTGCACAATGCTGAGGAGATCGAGCGCCTTGGCATCAAGATCGGCGATACCGTCACCGTCCAGCGGGCCGGCGATGTGATCCCGCAGGTTCTGGGCTTCGTGCCGGAAAAACGGCCCACAGATGCGCGCGACATCGTGTTCCCCGATGTCTGTCCATGTCCGCTGAAAACCCCTGTCGTGCGTGAGGCAACCGCCGGTGGCGCGGAAGGCGTGGTGCGGCGCTGTTCGGGCGAGTTCGCCTGTCCCTTCCAGCGCAAGGAGCATTTGAAGCTGTTCGTTTCCCGCCGCGCCTTCGACATTGACGGGATCGGCGACAAGCAGATCGAGTTCTTCTACGACGACGACGACCTGCCGATCCGCGCGCCGGCGGACATCTTCACCCTTGAATCACGCGATACGTCCAACCCGTTGAAAAAGCTGAAGAACCGTGACGGTTACGGCGAGACCTCGGCGCGCAACCTGTTCGACGCGATCGAGGCGCGCCGTTCGATTGCGCTCGAGCGGGCAATCTTCGGGCTGGGCATCCGCCATGTCGGTGAGACCACGGCCCGCACGCTCGCCAACGCCCATGGCAGTTGGTCGGCGTTCGACGCGGCGGCGCGCAGGATCGCCGCTGGCGATGAAGCAGCGCGCGAGGAGATGCAGGCGCTGGACGATATCGGACCGGCGGTGATCGAGGCCATCGCCCGCTACTTCGGCGAGGCGCACAACCTGCAAATGGTCGATGACCTTTTGGAGCAGATCACGCCGCTCGATGCCGAGCGGCCCGCAACCCAATCGCCGTTTGCGGGTCAGACGATCGTCTTCACCGGTTCGCTCGAACGCATGAGCCGCGACGAGGCCAAGGCGATGGCGTTGCGGCTCGGCGCAAAGGCGGCCGGTTCGGTGTCCGCCAGGACCGATCTGGTAGTGGCGGGGCCGGGCGCCGGCTCCAAGCTGAAAAAGGCGCAGGAGCTGGGCATCGAGGTGATCGACGAGGACGCCTGGTTCGAGCGCGTCGAGGGCCTCTAGACCCGGACATTTCGCCGCATTTTGGGCGCTGCCGCGCGCTGAACCGGGCATGCACGTTTTTTGACGTGACAGCGCCGGCCCATCGGCTATGGGGAATGGTGGAGTTCTCCTGATGTCGTCGTCTTCGTCCCGGATCGGGCACGGCCTGCGGGCCGCGTTGCCCATTGCCGCTTCCATCCTGCCGTTCGGGCTGTTGTTCGGCGCGCTGGCCGTCGACAACGGCATCACGGCGTTCGAGGCGACGCTGATGAGCCTGTTGATGTATGCCGGCGCCAGCCAGATGGTCGGCATCGAACTGTTCGGCGCCGACATCGCACCCTGGGTGGTCGTGATGTCGATCGTGGTGGTCAACATCCGGCACCTGCTCTACTCGGCCGCGCTCGGCAAGACGATCGCCGGCTATTCGGGCGGGCAGAAGGCGATCGCCTTTTTCCTGATGACCGACCCGCAGTTCGCCGTCACGGAGCAGCACGCTGAGCGCGGCCATCGCGCCGATTTCGTGTGGTACCTTGCCGTGGCGCTGCCGTGCTACGTGATCTGGGTCGCAAGTTCGGCGATCGGTGCTGTCTTCGGCAGCCTGATCGACGACCCGCGCGCCTTCGGCATCGACTTCCTGTTGCCGCTCTATTTCCTGGGCCTGGTCATGGCCTTTCGCGCTCGCGCGAACTGGCTGCCGGTGGTGCTTGCCAGCGGCGTGGTGGCGGCGCTCGCCTTCCATTTCGTCGGATCGCCCTGGCATGTCAGCTTCGGCGCGGTCGCCGGCGTTCTGGTGGCGGCGGCGCTGGGGCCACGGCGCGGCGATGATGCCGACCCCGCGGGCGGCACCAGCGAACCGTCGGGCGAGGGGAGCATGGCCGGGCGATGACCGAGACGATGTGGATCATCCTGGTCGGGGCCGTCCTGACCTATCTGACCCGCGTTTCGGGACATCTGGTGCTGTCGCGCTTTTCGCGCATTCACCCCCGGGTGGAGGCCGCGCTCGATGCGGTGCCGGCGGCGGTGCTGACCGCGCTGGTTGCGCCCTATGCCGTCTATGGCACGGTGTCGGAGGCGGTGGTGCTTGCCATCGCGGCCGCCCTGTCGTTGCGGCTGCCGATCATCCCGATGCTTGCCATCGGCTGGGCGCTGATATTGGCAGCGCGGCAGTTCGGCTGAGCCGCCATGGCTGCGGCCTTCGCGCCTCGCCCGGTCGCCCGCATCAACGCTTGATGGTGGCGGTGGCCGCATTCAGCCAGTCGAGCACCGCCTGATCGTCGATCAGCGGCGAAAGCTCGCGGCGCACACGCGCGTGGTAAAGGTTCAGCCAGCGCCGCTCTTCGCCGCTGAGCAGTTTGGGCGCAATCAGCCGGCGATCGATCGGGCACAGCGTCAGCGTGCGGAAGGCGTGCATCGGCACATCGCCGTCCTTTGGCGTCCTGGCCGGCTCGACTATCACCAGGTTCTCGATGCGGATGCCGTGGCTACCTTCGACGTAATAGCCCGGCTCGTTGGAGATGATCATGCCCTCTTCAAGCGCTGCCATGCCGCGCCGCGAGATCGATTGCGGGCCTTCGTGGACCGCCAGATAGGCGCCCACGCCGTGGCCTGTGCCATGGCCATAGTCGAGGCCGGCCTGCCACAGCGCGCGGCGGGCCAGCACGTCGATGTCGACACCGCGCGTGCCGGCGGGAAAACGCGCCATGGAAATGGCGATCATGCCCTTGAGAACCAGCGTGAAATGGCGGCGATGCGCGTCGGTTGGCGTGCCGGTCGCCATGGTGCGGGTGATGTCGGTGGTGCCGTCTTCGTATTGCGCGCCCGAATCGACGAGGATCAGGTCGCCAGGGGCGATGGTGCGGTTGCTGGCCTCGTCGACCCGGTAATGCACGATCGCACCGTTGGGGCCGGAGCCGCAGATCGTGTCGAACGACACATCGCGCAACGGCATGCCGAGGCGCTCGCCGGTCTGCCGGCGGATGTCTTCGAGCCGCCTGACGATCGCGATCTCATCGAGCGAGGCGGGGTCCTGCGCGTCGAGCCAGGCAAGGAAGGTCACCATTGCGACGCCGTCGCGCCGTTGCGCGTCGATCGCGCCGCGACGTTCGGCGCGGTTCTTGCGCGCGCGGGGCATCACCGCCGGGTCCTGGCCGTGCACGATGGCGCCGCCGGCCTTTTCGATGATGCCGGCAATGGCCGTGTTGGCGCGTGCCGGATCGAGCATGACCGGTTTGCCGGCTTTGGCGCCCAACTCAGCCAACGCGGCCTCGAAATCGGCCGGTTCGTGCAGATCGGCAAGGGCGTTGAGATGGGCGCGCGCGTCGGCATCGAGCTTGCGCGGATCGACGAACAGTTGCGGCCGTCCGCGCGCCGGCACGAGCGCCCAAGCGAGCACGAGCGGGGTGTGGGCGACATCGTTGCCGCGAATGTTGAATGCCCAGCATACCGATGCGGGATCGGTCAGCACAGTGGCCGAAGCGCCTTTGGCGCGCACGTCGGCGGCCATGTCGCGCAGTTTGGCACGCGCACCGCGGCCGGCATGGGCGGCCTGCTGCACGGCCACCGGTGTCACCGGCGGCAAGGGCGCATCCTGCCAGGCGGCGTCGACCGGGTTGCTGGCGCAGCGCACGAGCGTCGCGCCGGCGCTGTCGCAGGCCGCTTGCAGGCGCGCCACCTCGCCGACGGTGTGGAGCCAGGGGTCAATGCCGATCCGCGCGCCCTTGCGCGCGTTTTCGGCCAGCCATTGGTGCGGCGGCGTCGCCATCAGATCCTGCGGCGTGAACATGTCGGTATCGGCCTGTTTGCGCACCTGCAGCGCGTAGCGGCCGTCGACGAACACATGGGCCTCGTCCATCAGGATGATCGCGGTGCCCGCCGATCCGGTGAAGCCGGTCAGCCAGCCAAGGCGTTCGGCGTTCTCGGGCAGGTACTCGTTCTGGTGGGCATCGGCATGGGGGACGATGAACGCGTCGAGTTGCATCGTCGCCATGCGGTCGCGCAGCGCGGCCAGGCGCGGTTTTCCGGTCGAGGGATCGGACGTGGCTTCAAAGGTCTGGAACATCGGCCCGGTGTAGCGGCGGCGGCCGGCCGGTTCAACGCCGATGGCGCTTGGGCGGTCGGCTTTCGCGTTTTGGCGGCACGGGGGCATCGACCGGCGCCCATGACTTCCGCCCGAGACTTCTGCCCAAGACTTGCGCCCAAGACTTGCGCGCGTGACGGCTCCCATGACCGGAGCGCATGGCCGGTCTGCGCGCGGTGGACTACCCGGCGGCCACATCGCGCCCCATCATACCATCGTCCAATCCCTCGAAAGGAGATCTGGCATGACCGCATCGAACCGCAAGGGCCTCTTGCGCGGTGTTCTGGACGCAATGGTCCAGGCGCGCACCCGGCAGGCCGCACGATACGTCAACGGCTATCTGCTGACGCTCGACGATGAAACGCTGAAGGCGCATGGCTATGACCGCGCCTCGCTGAAGAAGCACCGGTACCAGACGCCGGTACACTGACCCTCGCCGGCATTGCGCCTCATCGGTGCGGTGCCGGCCGGACCTGTCGGCGCAGGTGGATCGTGACCCAACCCTGGCGCCAGATGGTCCTGCAATGCGCCAGCCCGGCGCTGCGATACGCCGCGAGCACGCGCCAGCGCTGTTCGGCCAAGATCCCCGACAGGACAACATCGCCACCGCGCGCCAGATGCTGCGCGATGTCCGGTGCCATGGCCATCAGCGGCCGCGCGAGGATGTTGGCGACAATCAGATCGAACGGGCCGTGATCGGCAAAGGCGCGATGGGCAAAGCCCGTCGCCGTCACGGTGTGCACGTGACGATGCATGCCGTTGTGCCGCGCATTGGCCATGCCGATGCGGGTCGCGACCGGGTCGATGTCGGTCGCCAGCACCGGCCTGCGGGCGCGTTTGGCGATGGCGATGGCGAGCACGGCGCTGCCGGCGCCAAGATCAAGGCTGCGCGCGGGCCGTCTGCGGCCGATGAGCCTGTCCAGCATGATCAGGCAGCCGCTGGTGGTGCCGTGATGGCCGGTGCCGAACGCCTGACCGGCCTCGATCTCGATGCCGATGGTGCCCGGTGCCACCGCATCGCGATCATGCGCGCCATGGACCATGAAGCGGCCGGCGCGCACCGGTTTGAGACCTTCGAGAGACTTGGCGACCCAGTCGATGTCGGGCAGGCGCTCAACGCCGAACCGGCCGGTGGCGCTCCCGATGACGTTGAGGATGCGGGCCCTGGTCTGCTCGATCAGCGCGTCGTCGGCGTCCAGATAGACCGACAGTTCGGTGGCCGTGCTGTCCTCGTCGGTCCCGCCAAGGGCAAGGGGAAAACCGTCCTCCTCAAGTTCGGCCTCGATGGTGGCGAACAGGGCGTCGGCATCGGCCTTGGGAACGGTCAGGTAGAGGCGTGTCTGGGGCATGGCGCTGGTTCGGGCCGCGTCTGTGGCGGCGCAGAGTTCCCCCCACCCCTAGCGCGTTGCCATGGCGTTTGTCGACGCCGGCGGCCGGCGCTTGCCGGCGATCACCGCCCGCGGGTGGCGCGCGTCGCTACGAACGCGCCAGATCGCGCAGTTTTTCCATCGCCGTGTCGGGGTTCTCGCCATAGGAGATGGTCTTGCGGAACGCGCCGTTGGAATCGAGCAGGAAGATCGAGGCGGTGTGGTCCATCGTGTAGTCGCCATCGTCCAGTTCGATGCGGTTGAAGAACACGCCGAAGCCGCGCGCCATCTCACGCACCGCCTCGGGATCGCCGGTGATGCCGCGCACCCGGTCGGTGACCGACAAGACATAGTCGCCCAGAAGCTGCGGCGTGTCGCGCTCGGGATCTATGGTAATGAAGAAGGCGTCGATGTTGTCGGCCTCATCGCCGAGCGCGGCGAACCAGCCGTCCAGTTCATAAAGCGTGGTCGGGCAAATTTCCGGGCAATGGGTGAAGCCGAAGAACAGCGCGGTCGGCTGGCCCCTGAACGCGTCCTGGGTGATCGGCGCGCCATCGTGGTCGACCAGTTCGAACGGCACGCCATAGGCCGCTTCCCGGTCCTGCGGGTTGAAGATGGAGAAGCTGAGGGCGAAAATGCCGACGCCGAGCGCGACGACCAGGGCGGCAAACAGGTAGCGCATGGATCCAGTGCTTGGTTGGGACAGGATTTTGGGCGCAGATTACCCAAAGCGATGCCCGCAGGCGCCTGCGCATTTGCGCGCACTCACGCCGTTGTGATGATCGCCCGGCGGTTCAGCGTCGCGGCAAGGTCAGAAACACCACGCCATGCCGCTTTCGATCATCGCCACGAACAGGTTCGGGCCCTGTTCGGCGAACAGATAGACGCCGAGCCCGCCGGCGGCGAGGACCGCGCCGGTCAGCGCCAGCGGCGCAAGTTGCGATGGGGTGATCGTGGTCGTCCCGGTCATCGTCGCACCATAGTCCGGATCGTGCGATCTGGCCACAGCGGGCGCGGTTTTGGCCGGTGCGCCAATGGTATTTCGCTTGATCTTGGTGAAAGATACTTGCCATTATTGCCTGAAACTGACGCATGCTGCGGCAGGCAGGGAGGGAACGATGGCAAACACCGACACCGACAACGGCAATGGCGGCGCCGCGGTTGCGCCCGCAGCCAGCCAGATGCCGGCCGTCAACGCGCTGACGGCGGACGATATTCGCGACGCGCTGCGCGAAGGCTGGTCGGATTTCCGGCGTGCGCCGCTGTTCGGCCTGTTCTTTGCGGCGGTCTATGTGGCCGGCGGGCTGTTGATCGTGCAGTCGCTGTTCGTATGGGAGCTGCCGTGGATGATCTATCCGGTGGCGATCGGATTTCCGCTGATCGGTCCGTTTGCGGCGGTGGGCCTTTATGAGGTCAGCCGCCGGTTGCAAACGGGCGAGCCGCTGGCCTGGAACGAGGTTATCTCGGTCATCCGCCAGCAATCGCGGCGTGAACTGACCTTCATGGCGTTCGTCGTCCTGTTCGTCTTCTGGATCTGGATGTACCAGGTGCGCCTGTTGATCGCGCTGGTGCTGGGGCGGCTGTCATTTGCCACCTGGGAGAGCTTCACCGACACGCTGTTCGGCACCGCGCAGGGCTGGACGTTCCTGGCGATCGGGCACATCGTCGGCGCGGTGCTGGCGCTGGTGCTGTTCACGCTGACGGTGGTCTCCATCCCACTGCTGCTGGACCGCACGGTCGACTTCGTCACGGCGATGATCACCTCGGTCAAGGCGGTGGTTGCCAGCCCCACCGTCATGCTCGGCTGGGGTCTGATCGTGACCGTCGCGCTGATCGCGGCCATGCTGCCGGCGTTCCTGGGCCTGCTGATCGTCCTGCCGGTGCTCGGCCATGCGACCTGGCATATCTACAAGAAGGCGGTGGTCTAGGATGCAGCGTGCGGCGGCCGGCGGCGCCTCTTGAAGCTCCGGCACCTCACCGCAGACGAGCTTCCCCTTGTCCTCGACTGGGCGCGCGATGAGGGGTGGAACCCCGGCGAGGAGGATGCGCCCGCCTTCTTCGACGCCGATCCGAAGGGGTTTTTTGCCGCCGAGATCGACGGGCGACCGGCGGCGGCGATATCGGTCGTCAACCACTCGGAGGAGTTTGCCTTTCTCGGGCTCTACATCTGCCGCCCCGAACACCGGGGGCAGGGTGTGGGCTACGCGCTTTGGCAGCACGCGCTTGCCCATGCGGGAAACCGGGTCGTGGGTCTTGATGGCGTGCCAGCCCAGCAAGCCAATTATGCCCGGTCGGGCTTTGCGCCTGTCGGCCGAACGGCACGCCATGTCGGCGCGATCGAACCCCGCGACCATCATGCTGTCCGGCCGATCCGGCCGCAGGACGGCATCGTCCTTGTCAGTCAGGACGCGATTGCCAACGGTTATGGCAAGGGGCGTTTTCTGGCGCGCTGGCTCAACGACACGCAAACGCGCAAGACGCTCGTTTTCGAAGAAGGTGGCGAGGTGTCCGGCTTTGCCACCATCCGAAGGTGCCGGCAGGGCAGCAAGATCGGACCGCTGGTCGCCCATACCGCCGCACAGGCCAAGGCACTGATGCACGCGGCGGCGCGGTTTGCCGGCGGTGAGCCGATCATGATCGACTGGCCGTCGGACATGGTTGAGATGGCCGGTTATTGCGCCGGGTTGGGCATGACTGTTCCGTTCACGACCGCCCGCATGTATCGGGGACCGGCACCGCAGACCGGCCGCATGATCCGCGCGGTGGCAACGCTGGAACTGGGATAGGGCGAACGCTCACGCTCGCTCGACAAATCCTTCCAGCACCTTTTTCTCGCCGGCCTTGTCGAAGGCGATGGTCAGCTTGTTGCCCTCGATGGCGGTGATGTTGCCGTTGCCGAACTTCATGTGAAACACACGGTCGCCGACCGCGAAGGCGGACGGGGTTTCGGCGACCGATTTGGCGATCAGTTCGCCCTCGATCGTGCGGCCCTTGACCGAGCCCTTGCCGGCACCGAAGCCTGAATCGGTTTCGCCATAGCCGATCCGCTCCAGCCCGATGCCCGAACGCGAACCCCAGTTCTCCCGCGTCGCCGATGTCTGGTTGGCCTGGGCGCGTCGCCAGCCCGGCGATTCGCGCTTGCTGGCGAATGTTTCGGGCCGGTCGAAGCGCGATGCGCCGTAGCCGCCATGGCCACCCATGCCGCCATAACCGCCGGCGGCCGACGGTTCGGCAACCTCGACATGCGCCTCGGGCAGTTCATCGACAAAGCGCGAGGGAATGGTCGATTGCCACAGCCCGTGAATGCGGCGGTTGGAGGCAAACCAAACATGGCAGTGGCGCTTGGCGCGGGTGAGGCCGACATAGGCAAGCCGCCGCTCTTCCTCCAGGCCCGAGCGGCCGCCCTCGTCGAGCGATCGCTGG
>CAZSFA010000069.1:0-14591 GCA_964606055.1 uncultured Oceaniradius sp.
TGCTCGGCGGGTTCATCGTCTGGTTCACCTGGGTGCAGGCCGAGCCGGCCGGCGCCTGGATCGTCGCGCAGATCAGCGCCGGCATGGACCCGACGACCGAACTCTATCGCCATTTGCAGGACATCGCCGCCCCGTTCCGCCTGTTCGTGATGGGTTTTGTCCTGCTGATGTTCCTGCGCTTTGCGCCGCGCGGCATCCTGCCGGAAAAGGTCCGGCACTCCTGACCTGGCGACGGCCGTCACGGCGCGTGCCGCGCCGTCACGATATTTGACCGGATAACCGGTCGCCTCTCCCATTTTCCGCCGACAATGCGGCGTAATTGCCACACCGTGTGGCGGTGTGTTCCGGGTGTCCGCACATCATGCATCGCCATGTGCATCACCCGGGCGCGCAAGGGTCCGTCGCGTGTTGAGTTGACCCATGGAGAAAATGACATGCCAAGCAAAGCGAGTGCTGCCACCGGCCGCATTCTGGCCTTGACCGCGGTGTCCGCCGTCGCCCTGACCACGGGCGTGGCGATCGGCGTGATGATCTTCCAGGCCCAGCTGCCCGACGCCCTCAAACCGGTCGCCACCATGCAGGCCGGCAGCGTGGCCCAGGGCCTTGAGGTCGCATCGGCCGGCGACCGGGTGCCGGTGCCTGCCGAACCCGAGCCGATCCCGGTCGAAACAGCGCCGGCGCCGGTGACCGTCGCCGAACGCTCACCGCAGATCGCCGCCGAACCGGCAGCGGTCCAGCCGCCGGCGATGATTGGCAAGGCCCGGACAGTGGCCGCCGGCAGCCGGCCTCTGCCGGACGTGACAGCGCCGGCCCGGTCCTTGCCCGCTCAGACCGTGCCCGTCGGACCCGTTGTTGCTCGTCCGGTGCCGCCCCAACGCGTGACCCCGGTGGTCGTGCCGGCGGACATCGCCACAGCGTCGGCGGCCGATCCGTTCGCGCTCCTCCTGCTGCCGCCCGGCGATGTCGAGGTGGCCGAGACCGAGGAACAGGCGATCGCCATCGAGGAACGCCTGGCGTCGGTCGGCGCGGCCTATTTCGAACTGCCGCCCGAACGCGCGTCGCCTTATGCCTCTGCGCAGCCGGTCTCCGACACCACCGACAGCCTTGTTGCCGATGAGATCGACGGCCTGTTGCCCGCCTGGGCGACCGAATACGTCAACATGCGCGCCGCCCCCGACAACGATGCGGCCATCCTTGCGGTCCTGCCCGCCGATGCCGAGTTTCGGGCGCCAGCCGAATGCCGGCACTGGTGCGAGGTCGACTATGAGGGCCAGCGCGGGTTCATCTACAAGAGCTTCATCCGCCGCTAGCGTCGGCTGACACGGCACCCATGATCGAAAGGCGTCGGTTTGCGAACCGGCGCCTTTTTGCGGCTTTGCGCGGTTGGGACTTCACCGATGCGGTGCCCGTGCGATAAGACGGTTGCATCAGCAAGGTGTCCGATGCCGACAACGACCAAGACCGCAGCACGCGGCAGCGCGCGCGCAAGAGCCGAAAAGGCGCCCAAGCCGCCGGCCTATGTCGACAACGTGCATGGGGTCGACGATTGGAGCCAGGCCGGCCCCTGGCTTGCCGCGCGCTCGATCGAGGACATCGAATGCATCACGCCCGATCTGGCCGGCGTGCCGCGCGGCAAGATGATGCCGTCCTCCAAGTTCACGTCCAAGACGTCGCTGGCGCTGCCCTCGGCGCTGTTCCGGCAGACGATTTCGGGCGAGTATCCCGAGGAGACCGGCGAGTTCCGCTATGATCCGCGCGACGGCGACTTGCGGCTGGTGCCCGATCTGGCAACGCTCTCGGCCGTGCCATGGGAGTCCGATCCAACCGGGCAGGTGGTCTGCGACCTCGTCGACCAGAAGACGGGCGAGCCCGCCTGGTTCACACCGCGGCAGGTGCTCAAGCGTGTGATCGGCGCATATGCCGAACGCGGCTGGCGCCCCGTCGTCGCACCGGAGATCGAGTTCTATCTGGTGGCCAAGAACCCCGATCCCGATTATCCGCTGCAGCCGCCGACCGGGCGGTCGGGTCGCCCGATCTCCGGCGGGCAAAGCTATTCGATCGCCGGCATCAACGAGTTCGATGAACTGATCGACGACATCTACCATTTCTGCGAGGCGCAGGGCCTTGAGATCGATACGCTGATCCATGAGGAGGGGCCCAGCCAGCTTGAGATCAACCTGCGCCATGGCGATCCGCTGGCGCTGGCCGACCAGGTGTTCCTGTTCAAGCGCACGATCCGCGAGGCTGCGCTCAAGCACGACATGTATGCGACCTTCATGGCCAAGCCGATCCAGGGCGCGCCGGGCAACGCCATGCACATCCACCAGTCGGTGGTCGACGCCAAAACGGGCGACAACATCTTCTCGGACGCGCAGGGCAACGAGACCGCGCTGTTCCGTTCGTTCATCGGCGGCATGCAGCATTACATGCCAAGGGCGCTGGTGATGACCGCGCCCTACGTCAACTCCTATCGCCGGCTCACCCAGTCGATCGCCGCGCCCGTCAACACCGCCTGGGGATACGACAACCGGACGACCGCGTTCCGCATTCCCAACTCCGATCCGAAAGCCCGGCGCGTGGAAAACCGCCTGCCGTCGTCGGATTCAAACCCCTATCTGGCGCTGTCCGCCTCGCTCGCCTGCGGCTATCTGGGCATGGTCTACGGCCTGGTGCCGACCGATCCGACCGCCGAGACGGCCAATGAGGGCGAAATCGACCTGCCGCGCGGCCTGCTCGAGGCGGTATCGCTGCTTGAGGCCGAGCATGCGTTCGACGGCGTGCTGGGCCGCGAGTTCATCGCCAACTATGCCGGCGTCAAGCGCGGCGAGTTCGAGACCTTCATGCAGGTGATCAGCCCGTGGGAGCGGGAGTTCCTGCTGCTCAATGTCTGACCGGCCCGCGCCCGTGACCCATCGCAGCCCGATCTCGCCCGGCCTGTCCTGGTACGAAGCCTCCGTTGACGATCGTCCGGAATACCCGGCGCTCGACGGCGCCCGCCGCGCCGACATTTGCATCATCGGCGGCGGCTTCACCGGGCTGTCGGCGGCCGCCGAAGCAGCGCGCCTTGGTGCGTCGGTCGTGCTGGTCGATGCGCATCGTTTCGGCGACGGCGCATCGGGCCGCAATGGCGGCCAGTTGAACACCGGCCAGCGCGCCGATGCGATCGAGCAGGCAGACGACTTGGGGTTCGAGCGCGCCAAGGCGCTGTTCGACCTCGCCGAGGAAGCCAAGCACCATCTGCTTGGCTTTGCGTCCGACAACGCCATCGACGTCGACTACACGCCCGGCCATCTGTCGGTCGTGCACAAGGCGCGCCTTGTGGACGAGTACCGCGCCTACCCCGAACAGATGGCCGAACGCTTCGGCTATCGGCACCTGCGCTTCGTCGACCGCGAGGAGACTGCGGCGATCGTTGGCTCCACGCGTTATCATGGCGGCGTCCATGACAGCGGAACCGGCCACATCCATCCGCTCAAGCTGGTGATCGGCACGGCGCGCGTGGCGGCCGGGCGCGGCGCGCGGCTGTGCGAGAACACGCGCGTCGTCGCCATCCGGCCCGTTGGCGGCGGCGTGAACGTCGAGACCGCGCGTGGCACGGTGACCGCCGATCGCGTGCTGCTGGCCGTCAACGCCTATGGCGAACCGGACCTTGAACCGGTCATGGCCAGCCATGTGATGCCGATCCGCTCGTTCATCGGCGCCACCGCGCCGCTCGAAGGCGCTGCCGCCGACACCGTGTTGCCGGGGCGCGAAAGCGTCGACGACAGCCGGTTTGTCGTGCGCTACTTTCGCCGGCTCAGGGACGGACGTCTGCTGTTTGGCGGGCGTGAAGCCTATGGCGGCGACGCGCCGGGCAATATCGAGGCCGGCGTGCGGCGGCAGATGGAGGAAATCTACCCCGCGCTGAAGGACACGCCCATCACCCATGCCTGGGGCGGCTCGGTCGGCATCACCCTGCCGCGCCGGCCCTTCGTGCGCGAGGTGATGCCCCGCGTGACCGCCATCGGCGGCTATTCCGGCCATGGCGTCATGCTGGCCAACTTCACCGGCAAGATGTGGGCCGAGGCGGTGGCGGGCAATCGCGACCGGCTGGCGCTGTTCAGGGATCTGGCGGTGCCGCCATTTCCGGGCGGACGTCGCTTCCGCCGGCCGATCCTGACGCTCGCGCTGAGCTGGTACGCGCTGCTCGATCGCTTGTGAAACCCGGCCGGAGCGCGGCCGGGAAGGTGGCTCAGTAGGCGTATTCCAGGAACGCCGGTTCCACCGATCCGCCCCAGACGCTGTTGTACTTGGTCACCATCTGCTCGGCCGGTGTGGTGCCGCGGGCGACGATCTCTTCGAGCGGTGCCAGGAAATGGGTCTCGTCGAACCCGTCCGCGTTGAGCTTGCCGCGCGCCCTGAGCCCGTCGCGGGCGATCGCCAGCACGTCGTAGCCGACATCGCGCACCGAGCGGTTGTGAATGCGCGCGCCCATGCCTTCGGCCGGCACGGCATCGCGCAGCGCCACCACGTCCTCATAGGTCCAGCTTCGCGTCAGCGTTTCGGCCGCATCGAGCGCCGTCTCGTCATAAAGAAGGCCGACCCACAGCGCCGGCAGCGCACAGATGCGGCGCCACGGGCCACCATCGGCGCCGCGCATCTCGAGGAAGCGCTTGAGCCGCACCTCGGGGAACAGCGTCGACAGATGGTTGGTCCAGTCGCCCCGGTTCGGCCGGGGATCGGGCACCCGCCCGACCAGCGCGCCGTCCATGAACTGGCGGAAGGTGATGTCGGTGCAGTCGACATACCGGCCTTCTCGCAGGACGAAATACATCGGCACGTCGAGCGCCCACTGCACATAGTCCATGAAGCCGAAATCGTCGGCGAAGACGAACGGCAGCACGCCCGACCGGTCGTTGTCGGTATCACGCCAGATGTTTGCGCGCCACGAGACCAGCCCGTTCGGCTTGCCCTCGGTGAACGGCGAGTTGGCAAACAGCGCGGTCGCCACCGGTTGCAGGCGATAGGCGACCTGCATCTTGCGGCGCATGTCAGCTTCGCTGGAAAAATCGAGATTGACCTGGATGGTCGACGTGCGGTGCATCATGTCGAGCCCGCTGTCGCCCTTGGTCGGCATGTAGGCGCGCATGATGTCGTAGCGCGACTTGGGCATCTTCGGCGTGTCGTCGAGCGACCATTTCGGGCTGGCACCCAGACCCAGGAACCTTATGCCCAGCGGATCGGCGATCTGTCGCAACTGCGCCAGATGCGCATTGGATTCGCGGCAGGTCTGGTGGATCGTCTCCAGCGGCGCGCCGGAGAGTTCGAACTGGCCGCCCGGCTCCAGCGAGATCGCGCCGCCCATGCCGGTCGGCTCGTACAGTCCGATGATGTTGCCGTCGTCGACGATCTTCTGCCAGCCGAGCTTGCCGCCCATGCCTTCAAGCAGCGCGGCGATGCCGCGCTGGCCCTCATAGGGCACGGGCCGGTGACCATCATCGTAGAACGGGAACTTTTCGTGCTCGGTGCCGATGCGCCAAGCATCGCGCGGCTTGCAGCCCGCCGCCAAGTCGGCGGCAAGCTCTTCGATGGTCTCGATGGGGGTGGTGTCGGTGGTGTCGCGCGCCATGGCTCAGCGTCGGATCGTCGGAGTTTGCCGTGGCTTGGCCGATTGCGCGCGGTCGGGCAAGTTCAAAATGCTGAATGCCGGTATCGGCTTTGCTGATCGCCGGCGCGCGCTCACCAGTCGCCGGCGACCGCCTGCACCACCGCCAGCGCGGCAACGGCGGCCGTATCGGCGCGCAGGATTCGCGGGCCCAGCGGGATCGGCGTCACGAAAGGTTGATCGCGCAGGCGCGCGCGTTCGGCATCGGAAAAGCCGCCCTCGGGGCCGATCAGCACCCCCAGCGGCCGGCCCTTGAGTGATTCGAGGCGGTCGATCGGATTGTTGGTCCGATGGTCCTCATCGCAGAAGATCAGGGCACGGTCGGGTTGCCAGCCATCGAGCAGCGCCGGAAGGGCGATCGCATCGCGGCACTCGGGCAGGGCGAGAACGCCGCACTGCTCGGCCGCCTCGATGGCATTGGCGCGTACTTTGTCGGCATTGACCCTGGTGACCTGCGTGTGTTGCGTGATCACGGGCTGCAGCACGCTCGCGCCCATTTCGACGGCCTTCTGCACCATGTAGTCGAGCCGGCCGACCTTGAGCGGGGCGAACGCATAGACCAGGTCGCCCTGCGGCGTCTGGTCGCGCTCCAACGCCGTCAGGCGCAGGTTTGCGGTGCGGCGGCCGGCGCTTTCAAGCACCGCGCGCCATTCCCCGTCCTTGCCGTTGAAGACCAGCACTTCGGCGCCAGTGCGCATCCGCAGCACGTTGCACAGATAGTTGGCCTGCGCCCGGTCGAGCGGCAGGGTCATGCCCGCGTCCAGCGGCCGGTCGACGAACAGGCGTTGCAGTTTGTAGTTGGCGCGCATCGTGCCCGCGATGGCGCGCGGCGGGGTCCACGTCAAGCGCGGCGCCAAGGTTTGGGCCCGACGCGCAAGGCCGGCGCAGCTTTTTTTTGCGCGAACCTGCACAATCGCACTGGCCAAATCTGGCCATGGCGGGTAACTGCCCGGCACGGATGCGTGCGATGCGACCGCTGTCACATGGCTGCAACCGACATGGTCCAAAGCGCTTTCAAATCGTGACACGGGATGGGGACTCGTCATGACTATCCGAGCCACACTGCTATCGCTGGCCGCGCTGGCCGGCATCTGCCTCTGGGGGCTTGCCGTCTACAGCGAAGGCGCGATTGCCGGCAACGTTCCGGTCGATGGCTACGGCGTGTCTTCGGGCCTGTCGGTCGATCGCTGAAGACACGCCAGATTCGACTTCGTCCTTTCTTTTCAGTTCATCACCAAACCGCTATCACGCCCTGAATCAGTACCAGGGAGCGGCCGATGTTTGGACCAGTCACAGAAATCCGCGATCTGCAGCGGCGCGCGAAAATCCGCGTGCCGAAGATGTTCTATGATTATGCGGACTCCGGCGCCTGGACCGAATCGACCTATCGCGACAACACCGATGCCTTCGGCCGCATCAAGCTCCGCCAGCGCGTGGCGCGCAACATCGACAAGCGATCACTCAAGACCACGATGATCGGCCGCGATGTCGCCATGCCCGTGGCGCTGGCTCCGGTCGGGCTGACCGGGATGCAGCATCCCGATGGCGAGATCGCCGCCGCGCGCGCCGCTGAGGACTTCGGCATTCCGTTCACCCTGTCGACGATGAGCATCTGCTCGATCGAGGCGGTCGCCGAAAACACCACCAAGCCCTTCTGGTACCAGCTTTACGTGATGCGCGACCGCGGCTTTGTCGCCGACATGATCGCACGCGCCAAAAACGCCGGTTGCGACGCGCTCGTTCTCACGCTCGACCTGCAGGTGCTCGGTCAGCGCCACAAGGACATCAAGAACGGCCTTTCGGCGCCGCCCAAGCCGACGCTGAAATCGATCGCGGACCTGGCGCTGCGCCCGCAATGGTGCCTTGGCATGCTGGGCACCAGGAACCGCACCTTCGGCAACATTGTCGGCCATGCGCCGGGCGTCACCAACATGACCTCGCTGTCGGAATGGACGCACAGCCAGTTCGATCCGACCCTGAACTGGGACTCGATCGAGTGGATCAAGTCGCAATGGGACGGCAAGCTGATCCTGAAAGGCATCAACGATGTCGAGGATGCCGAGATCGCCAGCAAGGTCGGGGCCGACGCCATCGTCGTTTCCAACCATGGCGGCCGCCAGCTTGACGGCGCGGCGGCGTCGATCGACGTGCTGGCGCCGATCGTCGACAAGGTCGGCGATGCCGTCGAAATCCACATGGACAGCGGCATCCGCTCGGGCCAGGACGTGTTCAAGGCGATCGCGCTGGGCGCCAAGTCCACCTTCGTCGGCCGCGCCTACATCTATGGCCTTGGTGCGATGGGGCAGGCGGGCGTGACCAAGGCGATGGAGATCATCCGCAAGGAACTCGACATCACGATGGGCCTTGCCGGCGAAACCGACATCGACAATGTCGGCCGCCACAACCTGGTCGACCCGCCCCGCGCCTGGCCGCACAACGCATAACGCGCGGGCGCGGGCACCACCCCAGTTTTTCCGTGCCAAACGCCTTCGATCCGCTACTATCGATGTGGCGAAGCGAGAGGGCATGGATGTGACGACGCCGCAGACCGCACCCCAGGACGCCAGGCCGCGAGCCGATGCCGGCGGCGGCAGTCCGGTTGCCGAGCGCGCAACGGACGTCACCCGCGCCGGTGCGTTCGGGTTTCCCGTCCACCCGCAGCGCTCGATTGCCACCGGCGAGGTGCATGCAAGGCCGGCGCCTTCGGTGCGCGCGCCGCGCGCGCTCCTCAAGCTGTGCTTCATCACCGATGGCGGCGCGGCGGTCGATCAGGCCGTTCTGGCCGAACTGTCGCGCCGCCACGGCCTTGCGCCGCCCGCCGAAAACGCCCGTCATCACCGCATCCGAACCGGCGTCGGCAGCATGTTGTGGGAGCGCCACACCGAGGCCTCGACCTATCTGTGGGAGGGGCCGCTGCCGCCGCGCGCCGGCGATCCGCTCACGGGCCACCCGTTCGGCGATGCCTTTCCGCCGCCCGGCACGCTGATTTCGGGCGTGCGCATCGATGTGCGCCCGTTCGAGGAAGACACTTACGAGCAATGGCTGGAACCGTTTGACCGCCAGACGCTTTGCCTGTCCTCGACCGAGACCGGACTGGCGCTGGTCGGCACCGATTTCCGCCAGGACGAGAACGGGCTGACGCGTCTGTTGATCCTCGACAAGGGCCTGACGCCCTACCGCACCGGGGCACTGGCCCAGCGGCTGTTCGACATCGAGATCTACCGCACGATGGCAATGCTCGGACTGCCGCTCGCCCAGAGCCTGTCGCCACGCATGCGCAATGCCGAGGACCGGCTCGCCGAACTGACGCACCGCATGCGCGACATCGAACCCGGCGGCGCCGATTACCTTCTCGATGACATGACGGCGCTGGCCGGCGAACTGGAGGCCGATGCGGCGTCCAGCCTCTATCGTTTCGGCGCCAGCCGCGCCTATGACGAGATCGTCGGCGATCGCCTCAATGCGTTGGAAGAAGAGCCGCTGCAGGGCTACGACACCTGGCGCGCCTTCCTCGAACGGCGCCTTGCGCCGGCGATGCGGACCTGCCGCGCCATCGAGGAGCGACAGGCCAATCTGTCGCGCAAGCTGGCGCGCGCGGCCAACCTGCTGCGCACGCGCGTCGACGTACAGGTCGAAAAGCAAAACCGCGATCTTCTGGAATCGATGGACCGCCGCGCCCGGATGCAGCTGCGCCTGCAGCAGACCGTCGAGGGCCTGTCGGTGGCGGCGGTGTCCTACTACGTCGTGGGGCTGCTGGCCTACATGATCGACGGAGCAGGTGCGCAACTGCCCGGTCTGAGCCCGGAACTGCTCACGGCCCTGTTCGTGCCCGTGACGGTGCTGACCATCTGGACCGTCGTGCGGCGCATTCGCGCGCGCAATGCGGACAGCGAAAAATAGGTCCGGCTGTTCCTGCCGCGCTCACTCGCGGGCGGCCGCGCCACCGTTGGCGGCGCCGGCATGGCCGTTGCCGCCGTGACCATTGCCACGGAACGCCGTGTCCGCCTGACCGCCTTCGGCCGATATGACGGCCGGCCGCGCAGGCGTGCCGGCCTTGGGCATGCCCTGCTCCCAATAGGGCGTGGGTCCGAACAGATTGGCGAAGTAATCGATGAACAGGCGCACCTTGACCGGCAGGAACTGCCGCGACGGGTAGATCGCGTAGATCGCCGTGTTGGTGGACACGCCATACTCTGGCAGGATCTGCACCAGCCGGCCGGCGGCAAGGTCATTGCCGATGTCCCATGTCGACCGCAACGCGATGCCAAGGCCGGCGAGCACCGCCTCGCGTACCACTTCGGACGAGTTGGTCATCAGGTTGCCGCTCGGCCGCACCCCGACCGCGCCATCCGGCCCTTCGAGCCGCCAGGTGTCCGATGTCTGATGCGTCAGGCAGTTGTGCGTTTCCAGATCGGCGAGCGTTGCCGGCGCGCCGTTGTCTTCAAGATAGCCGGGCGTCGCGCACAGCACGCGGCGCACCGGCGCCAGCTTGCGCGCAACCAGGCTCGAATCGGCCAGTTCCGCGATGCGAATGGCGACGTCGAACCCCTCGCCGACAATGTCCACCAGATCGTCCGACAACAGCATGTTGACCGAAAGATCGGCGTTCTCCTTCATGAACGGCACCAAATGCGGCGCGATGTGCATGCGGCCGAACGATGTCGGCGCGGAGACCTTGAGCGTGCCGCGCGCATGCGCCGAACGGCGCGAGACGAAGGCTTCGGCCTCTTCGATGCCGGCCAGAATGGCGACCACGCGCTCATAGAACCCCTGTCCGGCCTCGGTCAGCGCGATCTGCCGTGTGGTTCGCTGCAATAGGCGCGTGCCCAGCCGGTCCTCAAGGCGCCGCAGGCGCTTGGACACCACGGCGGGCGACAGCCCCAGTTCGCGGCCGGCGGCCGACATGCTGCCGGCGGCGACGACGCGGGCGAAGATTTCCAGATCGCCAAAATTGCTCATTGTGCTTCGGCTCTCTTCTTGGTCCGGCGAAGATTGATCGATTCACGAACGTCCAATGACAGCGGGATTGCCCTGAAGGGGCCCGCGCGCTTTCGCGGCCGGCCGGGGGCAAATTCCGTCAATATCGTCCCATGATGAATGTGGAGCGGGGCGCGGCAAAGTCCAGTCTGGCGGTTCGCTTTTCACCCGGCCGGCTTTTTTTGCCGGCAGTCCGTTGCAGGGACGGGGTGTATTGGTCGCGTGCGAAAAAGGCCTGGCACAGGGTATGCCAGGCCGTGTCTTGATGCTCTTGTGGGCGGAAGGCGGCCCGTGCGCCGGTCAGCGAACGATCACCGTCGCGCCGACCGCGACGCGCGCGTAGAGGTCGACGACGTCCTCGTTGCGCATTCGGATGCAGCCCGAGGAGACGGCCTGGCCGATCGACCATGGCTGGTTGGTGCCGTGGATGCGGTAGAGCGTCGACCCCAGATAGAGCGCCCGCGCGCCCAACGGGTTTTCCGGGCCGCCGGCCATGAACCTTGGCAGGTGCCGGCCCTTTTTGGCCTCACGCGCGATCATCGCCGCCGGCGGCCGCCAGCTCGGCCACTCCGCCTTGCGGGTGATCTTTTCGCTGCCGGTCCATTCAAAGCCCTGCTTGCCGACACCAACGCCGTATCGCTTGGCCGTGCCGTCGCCATTGACCAGGTACAGGAACTTGTCGCGGGTATCGATGATGATCGTGCCGGCCTTCTCGCTGCCGTGGTAGACGACGGACTGGGGCAGGTACATCGCGTCGATGTCGCGCGGCGTCGGTCGGGGCGGGGTCGTCAGCGCGGCATGCTGCTGCGGTGCGCGCGCCTGCGGCACGTGCACCTGGCGCTGGCTCGCCTGGCGGCGCACGACGACGCGCGGCGCGGTCGCCTGAACGCCTTGCGCGCCGGGGCCGCGCAACTGCATCACCCATGGCGAGGTCAGATCGGGGCTGAGCACGATCGGCGGCGGCGTCGCATACCGGTCCTGGGCGTTGGCCGATGTCGCGGCCATCATCAGCGCGGCAAGGACGCCGAGCGCGGCGGCGGGTTGGAAACACTTCATCATACTGAACTCGCAAACTGGCACATACACCCTGCCGCATCTGTCAGCAGGCTTGGGCTGCGACCATGACTCGGCGCGCCGAGCGAATTATGAATCCCGATCGCTAAAACCGCGCCGCGCGGCGATACCTTTCGGCAAGGTTAGCGCACGCTTGTCGGGCGTGGTTTATGTGCGCTTAGGCAACACGGTTAACGGAGGCCGCGATGGAAGGCTTGATCGAAGGCGAAGACGGCCGGACGCGCTGCTGGTGGCATGGCGGCAAGCCCGACTACATGGCCTATCATGACGAGGAATGGGGCATGCCGGTCGCCGACGACCGGCGGCTGTTCGAGAAGCTGTGCCTGGAGGGCTTCCAGTCCGGCCTGTCCTGGCTGACCATCCTGCGCAAGCGCGAGAGCTTTCGCGCCGGCTTTGCCGGTTTCGACTACGAGAAAGTCGCCCGGTTCGACGAAACCGACATTGAGCGGCTCCTGGGAGATGCCGGCATCGTGCGCCATCGCGGCAAGATCGTCTCGACCATCAACAATGCCCGGCGCGCGCTGGAACTGCGCGAGGAGTTCGGCTCGCTGGCCGCCTATGTCTGGCGCCACGAGCCCGGCCCGCAGGAGCGGCCCGCCGTGATCGATCATGCGACGATGATCGAGATCGCCAAGACGCCCACGTCGACGGCGATCTCCAAGGATCTGAAGAAGCGCGGCTGGTCGTTCGTCGGCCCGACCACGGTCTATGCGTTCATGCAGGCGATGGGGCTGGTCAACGATCATCTGGAGGGCTGCTGGTGCCGGCCGCGTGTCGAAGAGGCGCGTGCGGCATTCGCTCGGCCATGATGGCAATGGCACGTCGCCTGATCGAGCAGGCGGCGCGGGAGACCGAGGGCGTCGGGCCGCTCACCGAGAGCATCAAATGGGGAGAGCCAAGCTTCACGCCGGCAAGGCGCGACACCGGCAGCTCGGTGCGTGTGCAGCAGCGCGGCAACGGCGATGTCGCGCTGATGTTCATCTGCCGCACGGGATTGGTGGACGATTTTCGAGACATCTACGGCGAGCGCCTGCCGTTCGAAGGCAACCGGGCGATCGTCTTGAAATCCGGGCAGGAATTCGACGCCGCGGCGGTGAAGCACTGCATCGCCCTGGCGCTCACCTATCACCGGCGCAAGCGCACCAGGGCCTGATTTGACCTGTGTCATGCGCGGCAGGCGTGGTTAATGCTAGACTAAGGGTGAAGGGACCGGAAACGCCTATCGGGAGATCACCATGATACCGAGACATGCATTGCTCGGCGCCGCGCTGCTTGCGCTCGCCGGCACGGGACTGACACCGGCGACGCAGGCGGCGCCCCTGAGCCTCAAGGCACCGCTCGAAACCGCCCAGTTCGCGCGCGGCGATGTCGTGCACGTGGGCCACAAGAAGCACCGTCGTGGCGGCGTGCGGATCGGCATCCACTTCAGCGGCGGCAGCGTCTATTTCAACGGCCATCGCGGCTATCGCCACTACAAACGCGGCTACAAGCGCCACAAGGGCTACTACTTCCCGCGCCGTGCGTTCACCGTCGTGATCGGCCCGCATGGTCATCGCTATGTACAGCGCCGCCACTACAAACGGCACTACCAAAAGCGCTATCGCCACGTGCACCTGTCGCGCGCGCATTATCGCTGGTGCGATGCCCGGTACCGCTCGTATCGGCATTCGGACAATTCGTTCCAGCCCTATCACGGCCCGCGCAAGGCGTGCGTGTCGCCCTACTATTGAGCGCTTCGCCCACGATGAGATGACGCCGGCCGGCCGCCGCGCCGGCCGCGCGCTGCAATGGCGATCGCCACGCCGCCAAGGATGACGACGGACGCGATCGCCAGCCGCAGCGTCAGCGGTTCGCCAAGGAAGACGATGCCGCCGAGCGCGGCGATCACCGGCACGGTGAGCTGCACGATGCCCGCTTGCGTCGCCGTCAGCGCGCCGAGCACGCGATACCAAAGCGCATAGCCAAGGCCGGACGCGATCGCGCCCGATGCCACCGCCATGGCGATGCCGAACGCGCTCGCTTCAAGGCCCGCAAGGCCGATCACCGCGAGCGCGATGCCCAGCGGCACGGCCAGTACGAAGTTGCCCGCCGTGCCCGCCAGCGGATCGCCGCCCGTGCGCCCGCGCAGCGAGTAGGCGCCCCAGGCGATGCCGGCGGCCGCCATGAGCAGGGCGCCCAGCGGATCGGGCGCGGCAAGACCGGGCGACACCAGCCAGACGAACGCGCCGAACGCCGCCGCAAGGCCGAACCATTCAAGCGGCACGGGCCGGTCGCCGCGCACGACGGCCCAGCCGATCATTGTCGCCTGCACGCAGGCAAACAGGATCAGCGCGCCGATGCCGGTCTCGAGCGCGATATAGGCATAGGAGAAGGCCGCCGCGTAGCCGAACAACGCCAGCGCCGACCACCATGAACTGGCCCCGCGCGCCTTGCCTGCGCCGCCATCGCGCAGGCCGACCAGCAGCACCAGGACGATCGCGCCGGCCGCCAGCCGGATCAGCGTGTAGGAGGCCGGATCGATCGCGCCGTCGGCCAGCGCGAGGCGCGCAAAGACCGAATTCGCAGCAAAGGCGACCATGGTCAGGGCGGTGAGCAGGAACAAGGCCATCGCCGCGCCCTAGCACGGAATGGAGCCGTCGCGCCTCACAATGACGGTATGTTCCGTGATTGAGCTTGGCGCCGCTGCGGCGAGCAGATCGGCACAACGCGGCGATCGGGATCGGCGCACGCCGCGTTGACCCTGTGGCGCTTGCGGGCGCCGGAGCGCTCGTCTAGGGAAAGCGCGCGTTTTCAAGGCGCACTGATCGGTTCGGGTTCCCCATGTCAAACACCAAGAAGAAAAAGCCGCAAAAGCTCAAGGCGCGCCAGCCGCGCGGCTTTGCCGACCGTGATGCGG
>CAZSFA010000070.1:0-14473 GCA_964606055.1 uncultured Oceaniradius sp.
TGCCGCAGGTCGCCATCGAGTTCGGCCGCAAGACCATCTCCGCCTATGACCGGCCTTCGCTCGAAGAGGTCGAGGAACAAGCCGCCGAAGCGCAGGCCGCCTGATCATGGTCGCTGGTCGCTACGATCTGGACACCGGCGAGAAAGAGGTCGCCGACCGCATCCTGCGTCGTCGCGTGAGCGAGGAGGCGCTGGCGCGGGTCATCGCGCGGTTCGGCGGGCAGATGCAGGCGCATCTGACGCGATCGCTGCGCACGCTCGTTCCCGAACTGACCGCGCGGTTCGTACATGCGTCCGCGGCCGACCGGCCCGACAAACCGCCGTCCGGCCAGGCCAATGGCGTCGTGTTCCGGTTCGGCCTGCCCGACGTGAAATCGAGCGCGCAATTGCATTGCGACCGCGCGGCCGTCGACCTGATCGGCCATGCGCTGCTTGGCGGCGATCCCGAGGAGGCGCCACCATCGACCGCAGCCGACGTGACAGCGCTCGAACTGGGATTGTTGCGTTCGGTGGCGCATAGCCTTGACGAAACGCGCCGCCCGCGCGGCACGCTGCTGCGTTTTGACGAGGTCGGCGCGGTGCGTGCCGATGACCGGACGCTGGCCCAGTCGGCACCGGGCGCGGTGGCAACACTGACCTTCGCGGTCGGCTTCGGCGCCAGCCGCGCCTGGCTGTGGCTGGACCTTCCGCACCATTTTCTCATCGGGCTCGGCGCGCAGGATGGCGACGCCGCGGCCGAACCTGCGCCGCAGACCGAAGCCTACACGATGCCGGCCATCTCGATCGGCGTCGACAGCATCATGGCGCTGGCGCCGATGACGCTGGACGATCTGGCCAACCTCAAGCCGGGCGACGTCCTGGAGACCGATCCCGCCGGCGACGGCCGGGCCGTTGTGCGCGCACGCGGGCGCAACCTGTTTGCCGCCGATCTGGGCAAGCTCGGCCACGCCCACGCTGTCCGGATTTCGGGCCCGATCGCGCCGATGAAGGCGGCGATCGAGGCCCATCAGAACCGCAACCAGAAGGGCGACACCGATGAACGCGCAAGCTGATCAGAAACCACAGCCGCAGCCGCCGGCGGCCAAGGGCGGAAAGCTCGATCCCGACGATGCGCTCGAAAAGGCGATGAACGAACTGCGTTCGGTCGCGCAGGACGACGACGGCGTTACCGCCGATCCGGCGCCGGCATCCGCAGCCGCCACGCCGGCGGGCCGGCTGTCGCACACATTGCGCGAAATCCCGCTTGAGGTTCAGGCGGTGATCGGCCGGGCGGACATGTCGGTCGCGCAACTCAACGCGCTGCGTTCAGGCGCGACGATCCCGCTCGACAGCCGCGTGGGCGATCCCGTCGACATCATCATCAACGGCGTCCGCGTGGCGACCGGCCAGATGCAGATGTCCGAGGACGACCCGGACCGTTTCGCCTTCAAGGTGATCAGCGTCTGCTCCTGAGGACAGGCCCGCGCCCATGCAACACCGCTACACATTGACCCCGCCGCAGAAGGCCGCCGCCGTGCTGATCGCGATGGGCAAGCCGCGCGCCAAACAGTTGCTCAAGTACTTCAAGAGCGACGAGTTGCGGCGCATGATCGATGCCGGACACACGCTCAACGCCTTGCCGCAGACCGATGTGGACCTGCTGGTCAGCGAGTTCGAGGAGGCGTTCGTCGAGGGGTCCGGCCTGATCGACACCGCCGACGCCATCGAGGCGATCCTGGGCGACGCGCTGCCCGATGAAGCCGATCCGGCGATGGTCGAGCCGCCGCCCCCCGCCCCCGGCACGGCGCCGGTGTCACCATGGGAGCGCATCGCCGATGTCGAGGCCGACACGCTCGCGTTGCGCCTTGCGGGGGAACCGCCGCACCTGGTGGCTGCCATGCTTGCGCAACTGGCGCCAACCAAGGCGGCGGCGGTGCTGCAGGCCATGCCATCGGATGTTCAGAGCCCGATCGTCACCAAGATGATGACCGCCCGCGACGTGCCTGCGGAACGTCTGGCCCATGTCGGGCGGGCGCTGGTGCGCGATCTCAAGCTCGACCAGGACACCGGCGACAGCAACGCCGCGCCGATCCGGGTCGCCGAGATCTTCAACGCGATGGACAAGCAGGCCAGCGAAGCGCTGATGCAGCAGGTGCGCGAGGGCATCGACCCCAAGAAGCTTGCCGCGCTGGAATCGCGCCTGTTCCGGTTCGACGACATGGTGCTGCTCGGCGACAGCGCCCGCACGCTTGTCGTGGATGGGCTGCCCAGCGACCTGCTGGTGACCGCGCTGCGCGGCGCCGATGCCGATCTCAAGGAGGCGATTCTGTCGTCGATCAGCCAGCGAGCGCGCAAGATGATCGAATCGGAACTGACCGCCGGCGGCCAGGAAACGCAGACCCAGATCGCCGATGCGCGCAAGTCCATCGCCCAACTGGCGATGAAGCTGGCCGCCGAAGGCCGCCTCACTTTGCCCAAGCGCGGCTGAACCGAGAGGCTGACGGCCGATGTCCGAATCCGACGACAAGGACTCCAAAACCGAGGAACCGACCGAGAAGAAGATTCGCGATGCGGTCGAAAAGGGCCAGACATCGTTCTCCAAGGAGCTGCCGCTCCTTTTCACGCTGATGGCGATCACGCTGGTTTTGGGGTTCGGCGCCAATGGCTTGACGGCACAGTTGAAGACCGAGCTTCAAATCCTGATGGACCGTTCGGCGCAAATGCCGCTTGAGACGACCGCCGACGTCATGGGCGTCAGCACGCGCTACTGGCAGGTTTCGCTCGCCATTCTGGGACCGGTCTTCATCGGCCTTGCCTTTGCCGGACTGGCCGGGTCGCTTGCGCAAAATCCGCCGCGCATGGTTGTCGACCGTATCGCGCCCAAATGGTCGCGCGTCTCGCTCAAAAAGGGCATCGAGCGGATGTTCGGTCCCAAGGGCTGGGTCGAGTTCTTCAAGGTCCTGTTCAAGATCGTTTTCACCGCCGCGTGCATCGCCGTGTTCGCCGGCGGCATCCTGCCGATGCTGGCCGAGGGGCCGATTACGGCATCGGCGGTCTTTCTGGCGCAGATCGGTCGGGTGCTGTTTGGGCTTCTCTTGACCATGGTCGCCGCGATGGCGCTGATCGCGCTGGTTGATCTTCTGTGGACCGATCACGACTGGCGCAAGGACCTGCGCATGTCGCACAAGGAAATCAAGGACGAGCACAAGCAGGCCGAAGGCGATCCGATGATGAAGGCGCGCCGCCAGTCGATCGCCCGCGAACGCGCGCGGCGGCGCATGATGGAAGCGGTGCCCAAGGCGACGCTGGTGCTGGCCAACCCGACGCACTACTCGATTGCGTTGCGCTACGCGCCGCCGCACGACAACGCGCCCGTGGTCGTGGCCAAAGGTCAGGACCTGATCGCCCTGCGCATCCGCGAGATCGCCACCGAACACCATGTCACCATCCACGAGAACCCGCAGCTGACACGCGCCATGTACAATGCGGTCACCGTCGATCAGGTGATCCCCGAGGCGTTTTTCGAGGCCGTCGCAGAGATCATTGTCTACCTGAACAAGCAGCCGGCGAGAGCGCGCAGCCATGTCGCCTGATCGCCACTACCTGACGCTGGAACGCGCGATCGCGCGATCGCTGCGCCCGTTCGTCAGTGAGCTGCGGCTGGTTGATCTTGTCGACTTCATCGACCATGTGGTCAACGAAAGGGCCGGCACCGTGGCCGAGATCATCGATCAGGCGGCCGAACTGCACTTCGTGCCAGGCTTCATCGCCTATGACGACAACGCGTCCGTTGCCATCGATTGGGAGGAACGCCCGTGCGTCTCGCTGGGCATACGGCTATGCGCGACGCCGTTTGAGTGCCGCGTTCGCGTCGGCCTGCGCGCCGACCATGCCATGTTCGAGTTGCAGCACCTCTCCGGCCCCAAGGGTGCCAACGCCGTCAGGCCCGATCCATCGGCACTGCATTCGGCGCTTGTACGCAATGCGCTCCACGCCATGCCGCCCCATCGCGACGCGAGCGGACCGGGCGTGCAGGGCCTGAATCACTAGGTGGTTTCGATCGCGGGGCTATGCCGCCGCGACAGTGTCGGTCCGTTCCCTGATGCCGATCAGACGGCACACGGCGAAGACCAGGTCGGGCCGGTTCATCGTGTAGAAGTGGAAATCGCGGACCCCGCGATCGACCAGATCGAGCACCTGTTCGGCGGCGATCGCCGACGCAATCAGGGCTTGCGTCTTGGGATCATCGTCAAGCCCCTCGAACCGCTCGGCCAGCCATGGCGGAATGCTCGCCGCGCATTTGGAGGCAAAACTTGCGACCGCCTTGAAGCGATGGATCGGCAGGATGCCGGGCACGATGGGGATGGTGACGCCCGCCGCCCGCGCCCGCTCGACATAGCGCTCGAAAAGGTCGTTTTCGAAGAAGAACTGGGTGATCGCGCGATCGGCGCCATTGTCGACCTTGCGCTTGAGCATGTCGATGTCGGCGTCGAAATCAGGGCTTTCGGGGTGTTTTTCCGGATAGGCGGCGACCGAAACGTCGAATGTGCCGCGTGCCTTCAGGCCTGCCACCAGCGCGGCGGCATTCTCATAGCCGCCGGGATGGGGGACATAGCGTGTGCCCATGCCGGTCTGCGGGTCGCCGCGCAGCGCCACAAAGCGGTTGATGCCCATGGCGGCGAACTCATCGATGACCGCATCGGTCTGCGCGCGCGTCGAGGCAACGCAGGTCACATGCGCGGCAGCGTCCATCCCGCCATGCTTGAGCACATGCGCCAGCGTGCGCATGGACGGCTCGCGCGTCGAACCGCCCGCCCCGTATGTCACCGACACGAAGTCGGCGCCCAATGGCGCAAGCTTTGCCACCGTGTCGGCGAGTGTCTTTTCCATCGCCTCGTTCTTGGGCGGGAAGAACTCGAACGACACATTGAAATCCACCGATGACGGCAGTGCCTGACGGCGCCCCGATGCTGCATGGCCCATCAGGCCGCCTCCGTGCTTTGTGTTGATGCAATCTGGTATCTTGGATCGTCGGCGGACCAGACCATGACGGTCAGCCGATCGGTCTCGCCCTCCTTGTCGGGCGGCGGGCCGGACAGGCTTTCCGAGCGCAGATTGGCCAGCCCGGCAGACGCGAACCAGGCCGTGATGGCGTCGGTTTCAAATCCCAACCTGTGGTGACGATGCTCGACGCGCAGGAACTCCAGCTCATGAGGCGCGAAATCGACGATGATCAGGCGGCCGCCAGGCGCAAGGCAGCGCGCCGCCTCGGCAATGGCGGCCTCGGGATCATCGAGGAAATGCAGCACCTGATGGATGACCACAAGATCGAAGCCATCGCGCGGCACCGGCATGTTGTAGACCTCGCCGAGCCGGACCTCGGCATGATCAAGGTCCGCCGCTTCCAGATTGGCGCGCGCGACGTTGAGCATGTTGCGGTTGTTGTCGATGCCCACCGCCGAGCGCACGCGCGGCGCGAACAGTTCCAGCATCCGGCCGGTGCCGGTGCCGATGTCGAGCATGGCGCTGAAGGTGCGGTCTCCGGCGACGCGAAGCAGTGCGGCCTCGACCTCGCCCTCGGCGACATGCAGCGAGCGTATGGAATGCCAGCTGTCGGCATTGGCCGAGAAATAGGCCGACGCCGCATTGCGGCGCCGTCGCCTGACGTCGGCAAGCCTCTCGCCATCGCGGGCAAGCACCAGATCGGACGGATCGAGCCGTTCGAGCATGCGGGCGATCATCGCACCCGCCGGCCTTTCGCCGGCCAGCCGGAACAGGGCCCATGACCCCTCCTGGCGGCGATGGATCAACTGCGCTTCCAGCAACAGTTTCAGGTGCCGCGACACACGCGGTTGCGACTGGCCCAGGATCGTGGTGAGTTCGGAGACAGTCAGATCCGACTGGGCCAGCAGATTGAGCATGCGCAATCGGCTCGGCTCGGCCGCCGACTTCAAATGCTCGACCATCGCATCCACGCCAAAGCGCGGAGCGGGCTGGTCTTCGGTCGACGGGTCACTCGATTGAGACATAAAGATATGTTTATATCATTTGCGACAGTCGTGCAATCGACAATCCCGCGGCGGGCAGTGCGATGACGACCAAGCGCCAGGGCGCGGTCAGCCGCGCGCTCAATGCGCTGGCGCCGATGATGCCGCTCGAGGACGCCAACGCGATCAAGGCACTGGTCGCGCGTCCGCACATGCGCCAGCTCGATGCCGGCCGCGCCGTCTGGTTGGCGATGATCGCGCACATCCGGCACACGCGAACCGACTATGACGCGCTGATGGACGATGGCTATGACCGCGACGCCGCACGCTTTTTCGTGCTGGACGACGTCAACTCCGTTCTCGAGCAATGGCAGGCAACGCGGAGACTGGATGCGGACGAAGCGTCCGCCGACATCGCCTTGCACTGACGGGATTGGCGCCCGACCGCGCCGCTAGCGCGTGACGCGTTTGAGGAACCGCTCGATCGCGGCGCTCGCCTTGTCGCCGGGATCGCCAAGCCGCGCGGCAATGGCTCCATGGGAGTAGGCCGTGCCGTGGAAGACCTCGACCTGCGTTCCCCTGCCCTTCAGCAGATTGGCGTAACCGATTGAAATGGCGCTTCGTCTTTCGCCCTGGCTGCGCGAATAAAGAATCAGGTGCGGCGGCAGGCGCCCGTTGCGGGCGGCGTAGGTGGCCGGCGACCAGCGCACCCAGTTCTTGGGCTCGTTGGTGAATGCGGTGCCGAACATCGGCCCGATCGAGCCCCGCTTGGTCGCATAGGCGAGCAGATCATAGGCCTGAACGTCGTTGGGGATGATGCCGCGCAACCCCTGCGCCTTGCCCTGGGCGGCGGCGAGCGCGGACAGATGCGCGCCCGCCGAATGGCCCATCAGCACGACGCGATTGGGATCGCCATTGTAGCGCCGGATGTTGCGTCGCACCCATTCGATCGCACGGGTGACGTCTTGAACCTGCCCGTCGATGTTCGTCTGCGGGATCTTGCGGTAATCGATGGAGACGAACACATAGCCGCGACTGGTCAGCCATTGCGGCATGTCGAAGACGCGCTTGCGGTCGCCCTTCACCCAGCCGCCGCCGTGCACATACAAGACCACGGGCCGTTTGCGCGAGAACAGACCGCCGCGCCCGCCGGAGGGTTCGTACACGTCCAGCTGGAGGCCGGATGCATAGCGGATGCCGTCATGCAGCTTCATCGCCACGGCGCCGCCCGTCCAGGCGATGAGGGCCATCAACGCCATCGCCACGACCGCGCACAGGCGCATCGAAATCCCATCGGCGGACCAACGCCAAGCGCCCCTTGTCGTCATGATCGGTGCTGCACCCCAGTCACTGTCAGGCTCTGCCTGTCCCTATCATTTTTCAAAGTGCACGCCACACGCAACCGGTTGTGCGCACAAAAATCATGGGCGATCTGCCACAATCCGCGCGCGTTGCGCCGCTAGCCTGGCGTCAACGGGCTTGATCGGATGTGCGAATGCGCACATTGCCGGCGTGCCGCATCGCACATAGAGAACCGCACCACGTTTCCAGCAAGGATTTTCGCAATGACCATCATTCGCAACGCCGTTCCCGTCGCCACGATCGCCGCGGGATTGCTCGCCTCGACGGTGATGGCCGGCGCACAGGGCATCGACGGCGAACAGGTCTTCGGGCAGCTTGCCGCGCAGATGCAGTTGAACGGCATCACGATCGACGCCGCCGAAGTGGAAACGCGCGGCACGGACATCGCGCTGTCCGGTGTCGGCATCGGGTTCGATCAGCAGATGGACCCGCTGATGCTTGAAAGCGTGCTGCTCGAGGATGTCCAGGCTGGTGACGATGGCGCATTCATCATCGGCCGTGTCGCCGCGCCGGCCGGTTCCACGACCAGCGACGGTGTGACCGTCGATTTCGGAGGCGCCGAGATCCTGGGCTATTTCGTTGCCGGTCCCGATGCGACCGATCCGGTTCTGCGCGGCAATCTCTACGATGCGCTCAATGTCGGGAGCCTCACCGTCTCCGGCGGACAGGGCACGATCTTCTCGATGGGCGGTGCGAGCGTGATCAACGGCGCCTACGTGCCCGGCGGCGCGCTCAACTACCAGATGGAAGCGCGCGACATCGTGGTCGAAATCGACAACTTCGACGATCCGCAAGCGCGCGAAGCGCTGTCGGGTCTGGGCTATTCCAGCCTTGCGGGCACCATGACGAGCCAGGGCGCATGGGACACCGGGTCCGGCGATCTCGACGTCGATCACATGACCTTCAGCGTCGACGAGGCTGCGGACCTGACCATCGCATTCAGCCTGGGCGGGTTCACGACCGAGATGGTCAATGCCATGCAACAGATGCAAGTCGACCTGGCCGAACAGGGACAGGACGCGATCGACATGGCGATGCTCGGCCTGATGCAGCAGCTCGAGGTCAACTCGGTCGCCATCGAGGTCAACGACAACTCGCTGACCAACCGCATTCTCGATCTGGTCGGCGAGCAGCAGGGCTTGAGCCGCCAGAACGTGGTCGCAATGGCCAAGGGCGCGCTGCCGCTCGGCCTTGCGCAACTGGGCGCGCCCCAGTTCGCGGCCTCCGCCTCGGCGGCGGTCAGCGCATTCCTCGACGATCCGCAGTCGTTGCGCATCGTGGCCGAGCCGGAAAACCCGGTTCCGGTCATGCAGTTGGTGGCCGCAGGCATGTCCTCACCGCAGACGCTGATCACCATGCTCGGCGTCAGCATCACGGCCAACCAGTAACCGGCCGTCAGCCGACCCGCTTTTCCATGCGGGTCGACGCCGCAAAGCCGAACACATGGCGCAGGGGCCCGAGGCGTTCCTGCGCCACTGCGATGTAACCGCGCCGCTCATAGAGCGCGCGCGCACGCGGGTTCGTGTCGATCACATCGAGCCGAACGCGATCGCAGTTGCGCTGTCGCGCCTTGTCCTCGACCGCATCGAGCAGCGCGGTGCCGATGCCCATGCCGCGCGCGTCATCTGCCACCGCGATGCCGTCCAACAGGAAGAGCGAGGGCTCGACGTCGCGCTCGAGCAGCGCCAGAACGGCGGCGCGCCAGAGCGAACCGAAACGGCCGTAATGACGGGCCAGATCGCGCATGGTGCCGCCGGTCATTGCACCATCGCCGGTCTTGAAGCCGACAAAGCCCAAAAGACGCGTCGCATCATCGCTGATCGCGGTCAGGCAATAGGCAGGATCGAGAATATCGGCGAAGAACCGCACGCTGCGGCCATCGCGGCCCAGAACCGGGGCCAGCTTGTCGGCAAAGGCGCCAAAATAGAGTTGGGCCGTGGCCTGACGCAGCGATTCCGGAAAGCCGTCGACGATCCGGAATGCGCCCGCCATCAGGTCTCGGCTTTCGCTTGCGGGTTCACGCGCAGATGCAGATCGCGCAGTTGCGCAGGTTCAGCGGGCGCCGGCGCGCCCATCAGCAGGTCCTGCGCCTGCTGGTTCATCGGGAACAGCGTCACCTCGCGCAGGTTCGCCGCGCCGACGATCAGCATGACCATGCGATCGATGCCCGCCGCCATGCCGCCATGGGGCGGCGCGCCGTACTGGAATGCGCGATAGAGACCGCCGAAACGTTCCTCGACAGCCGCCTCGTCCAGACCGACCATGCCGAACGCCTTGACCATGACGTCGGGCAGATGGTTGCGGATGCCGCCGGACGCGATCTCATAGCCGTTGCAGACCAGATCGTACTGCCAGGCCTTGATCGACAGCGGGTCTTCGGCGTCCAGCCCTTCCATGCCGCCGCGCGGCATGGTGAACGGGTTGTGGCCGAACCCGATGCGCTTTTCGTCCTCGTCCCATTCAAAGAACGGGAAGTCGACGATCCACGCCAGCTCGAAGCGGTCGCGGTCGACCAGATCGAGATCCTCGCCAACCCGCGTGCGCGCGTCGCCGGCAAAGCCTGCGAACTTGCGCGGGTCGCCGGCCGCAAAGAAACAGGCATCGCCCGCTCCAAGGCCCAACTGTTGGCGGATCGCCTCGGTGCGTTCGGGCCCGATGTTCTTGGCAATGGGTCCGGCGCCGGCGACCGTATCGTCCTCCTGCCGCCAGAAGATATAGCCGAGCCCCGGCTGCCCTTCCTTCTGCGCCCAATTGTTCATGCGATCGCAGAATGCACGGCTGCCGCCGCCCTTGCCCGGAATCGCCCAAACGGCGTTCCTGGGATCACTGGCAAGGATGCCGGCAAACACCTGGAAGCCGGAACCGGCAAAGTGCTCGGAGACGTCCTGCATCTCGATCGGGTTGCGCAGGTCCGGCTTGTCGCTGCCGTATTTGGCAATGGCTTCGTCATGGGGGATGCGGCGGAACTGCGGCGTCACCGGCTTGCCGTCCGCAAACGCCTCGAACACGCCACGGATGACCGGTTCCATCGTCTGGAACACGTCCTCCTGTTCGACAAAGCTCATTTCCAGATCAAGCTGGTAGAACTCGCCGGGCAGACGGTCGGCGCGCGGGTCCTCGTCGCGGAAGCACGGCGCGATCTGAAAGTAGCGATCAAAGCCGGAGACCATGAGCAACTGCTTGTAGATCTGCGGGGCCTGCGGCAGCGCGTAAAAATCACCGGGATGAATGCGCGAGGGCACCAGAAAGTCGCGCGCGCCCTCGGGCGAGGACGCGGTCAAAATGGGCGTCGAGTACTCGGTGAACCCGGCCTCGTCCATCAGCCGCCGCATCGCGGCGATCACCCGGGTGCGGGTGACGATGTTGGCGTGCAGCGTCTCGCGGCGCAGATCCAGAAAGCGGTAGCGCAGGCGAATGTCCTCGGGATAGTCGGGCTCGCCGAACACCGGCAGCGGCAACTCGTCTGCCTTGGACAGAACCTCGATCTCGCGCCCATAGACCTCGATCTCGCCGGTCGGCAGTTCGGCGTTGACCAGTTCGGCATCGCGCGCCTTGACCGAGCCGTCGATGCGCAACACCCATTCGGCGCGCACGGTCTCGGCCGTCGCAAAGGACGGGCTGTCGGGATCGATGACGATCTGCGTGATGCCGTAGTGGTCGCGCAAGTCGATGAACAACACGCCGCCATGGTCGCGGACGCGGTGCACCCAGCCCGAGAGCCGGGCGGTTTGTCCGGCGTCGGATTTGCGCAGTGCGCCACAGGTGTGGCTGCGATAGCGGTGCATGGCGGTCCTCATGGTGATGGTGACTGTGGTGTGGCGGGCGATGGCGCTCGATCGCGCCGCGCTGCAAAATCGGCCGGAAAAGCGCACGCGTTCGGGGGTTTGTCAAGCGCCGGGCACCGGGTGGGCCGGCAAAACGGTTCGACAACGCGGCCGGCCTCGGCTAAGCACCGTGACCGATGAACGATCAAGACCAGAACGCCCCCTCCCCGATCACGGACACGACCGCGCTGGAAGCGGCCTGCGCGCGGTTCGCCGGGCACGCTTTCGTCACCATCGATACCGAGTTCGTGCGCGAAACAACCTTCTGGCCGGACCTGTGCCTTGTCCAGATCGCGTCGCTGGACGAGGCCGTGCTCATCGACCCGCTGGCCGAGGGCATCGATCTGGCGCCACTGTTCGCGCTCCTCGACAATGAAGCGGTGACCAAGGTCTTCCACGCGGCGCGTCAGGATGTGGAGATCTTCTTCCACCTCAGCGGACGCATTCCGCAACCGATCTTCGACACGCAGGTCGCCGCGATGGTCTGCGGGTTCGGCGACGCGATCGCCTATGACCAACTGGTCAAGCGCATCAGCGGCGCGCATATCGACAAGACTTCCCGCTTCACCGACTGGAAGATGCGGCCGCTCAGCGACCGCCAGTTGACCTATGCGCTGGCCGACGTCACGCATCTGCGTGACGTTTTCGCCGAACTGTCGCGCATGCTGGACAAGAACGCGCGCGGCCATTGGGTGGCCGAGGAAATGGCGGTGCTGACCGCTCAGCAGACCTACGACCTCAAGCCCGAGGACGCCTGGCAGCGGCTGAAGATGCGGGTGCGCAAACCGGCCGAACTGGCGGTGATGCAGCGGCTGGCCGCCTGGCGCGAGCGCGAGGCGCGGTCGCGCAATGTACCACGGTCGCGCATCCTCAAGGATGATGCCATCTACGAAGTCGCCCAGCAGCGTCCAAAGGATTCGCGGGCGCTCAGCCGCCTGCGCACGATCCACAAGGGCGTTGAACGATCGTCCGCCGGCAAGGCGATCCTGGGCGTTGTCGCCGACGTCGAGGCGATGGACCGGGAGGCCCTGCCGGAGATACCGCGGTCACCCAATGCGGCGGAGGGCTCGGGCGCGGCGACGGACCTGCTCAAGGTTCTGCTCAAGCTGACCGCCGAAAAGCACAATGTGGCGCAGCGAATCCTCGCCACGTCGGATCATCTGGAAAAGATCGCCAATGCCGGCGAAGCCGCCGACGTGCCGGCGATGCAGGGCTGGCGTCGGGAACTGTTCGGCGATCAGGCGCTGCGGCTGCTCGACGGCGACATCGCGCTCAGCTTCAGCGGGCGGCGGATACGGGCCGTCGATCTGGCTCAGGATCAGCAATAACGATGTTCACCGCGACGCCGGTGACCTTGGCCAGTTGCGCAAGGCGCGCCTCGGGTCGTTCCCCGACCATGGCGGCGAGATCGGCGGGCACGACCAGTTCGCGCACGCCCTCCGGATCAATGCGCCATTGCAGGCGATCGACGACGCCGGGCATGGCGGCGGTGAAGACGTAGGCCACCCGCAGGAATGCGCCGAGCAGCTTTGCGCGCTGCCAGATACGATCGGACGCAAGCTTCTTGATCTCCGGCGCGAGGCTTTCGTTCTTCAGGCCCTCATAGCGAAAGTAGTTGGCAAGCGCGATGTAGGCGCGACCCTGATGGCTGATCTGCGTGAAGCTGGAATAGGCGATGATCGCCAGCGACTGGGTGGAGCGGTAGTCGGGATGAGCGCGCCAGCCAATGTCAGCCAGCCGGCAGGCGGCGTCGCGATAGCGCGCCTCGTCGGCAGTCTCGTCAATGCCGAACGCGGCAAAGGACTTGCCCGTCCACCGCGCCAGTTCGCGGGCGTGACGCGGCGAGCGTGCGCGCAGCACCGCAAGTTCATCGGCGGCTTCGAGCAAAGCGTCACGCCGCTGGATCTCCGGGTCGAGGCTGGCGTAAAGGTAGCCTTCGCGGACGCCGAGCGCGGAAAACGCGATCGAAGCCGGTTTCATCTGTTCGATCAGCGCCATCATCACCGCCGCGCCATAGGGCACCAGCGCGCGGCGCGACGATGAGACCAGATGCGCACCGGCAAGCTCCTCGACATCGCCCCTGACGAGCCTGCCCATGAACTTGTGCATGGCCGAGGCGCTGACCTGGTAGCCGTGGGTGACACGAAGCGGATATCTGGTCTGCTCGATGTGCAGCTTTGCGATGGCGCGCCATGTTCCGCCGATCGCATAGAAGACACGGCCCTGTCCGGTTGGAACAAGCGGGTTTGCGGCCATCGCACCGGACGCGATTGCGATCGCGCGGACCGGATCGCTGCCGGCGGCCTCCTGAAGGCGGATGCCGCCGAGCGGCAGGGTGACGCCTTCGCCGACGCCATCGGCACCGACATCGACCAGTTCGAGACTGCCGCCGCCCAGATCGCCGGAAATGCCATCGGGCTCGCGAAACGCGGAGATCACGCCGAAGGCGGAATAGCGCGCTTCCTCGGCGCCGGTCAGGATGTGGATCTGCGCGCGCAGAACGTCGCTTGCACGCGCGACGAAATCGGCGCCGTTGTCGGCGTCGCGCGCGGCGGCCGTCGCCAGGACATGCACGTCGGTGACGCCTGCCTGATCGGCAAGCGTCCGATATCGCCGCAGCGCGGCGAGCGCCCGCTCGACGGCCGCATCGTCGAGCCGGCCGGTGGTCGCGATGCCGCGACCCAGACCGCAGGAGACTTTCTCGTTGAACAGGACAGAAGGCGCCCGAACCAGACCCTCATAGATGACGATACGCACCGAGTTCGACCCGATGTCGACCACGGCGACCGGCGCACGGTTCTTCAATCGGCCTTGCGCGTCTTCGGTGTCCATTCGCACCTGTCACCCGTCGGAGCCATGAGCGGCCCAATCACAGTCCGCTGTGGCCTCGTTTGCGGTGTCCGATCAAGCGCGGAGCAGAATCTTTCAACGATTTTCCACGGCCTGACAGACTGGGATTGGTCATGAAATAGGTCTGGGCGTCAAATTCTTCTTCATCGGTCTCGGGCTCCATCCGGCGCGAACGGCCGTTTTCGAGCACCTCGAAGCTCTGCTGGTTGTCGAGCAGGTTGGCCAGCATGATCTGGCTCAGCACCTGCTGGTGCACCGTTTCGTTTTCGATCGGTGTCAGTGTTTCGACGCGGCGATCGAGGTTGCGCGGCATCAGATCGGCCGAGCCCATGTAGATCACGGCGTGCTCGGACGGCATTTCGTGTCCGTTGCCGAAACAGTAGATGCGGCTGTGTTCCAGGAACCGGCCGACGATCGACTTGACGCGGATGTTGTCGGACAGACCCGGCACTTGCGGGCGCAGGCAGCAGAT